>NZ_JBSWSN010000003.1:0-186431 GCF_054095935.1 Candidatus Nitrosopumilus sp. bin_32a
TTTGTAGGAACAGTTGTTGTACTGTTTGTAGGAACAGTTGTTGTACTGTTTGTAGGAACAGTTGTTGTACTGTTTGTAGGAACAGTTGTTGTACTGTTTGTAGGAACAGTTGTTGTACTGTTTGTAGGAACAGTTGTTGTACTGTTTGTAGAAGATGAAACCTCAGTAGATTCAGTATCTTCAGCTGGTGTAGAAGAAGATGAGGTTGAGCCTACTGAGGCATCAGGGTTAGATGTTGAATCCTCAACAGTTTCTGTATCTTCAGCTGGTGTAGAAGAAGATGAGGTGTTATCTGTCGAGGCAGTTGGTTGAGTAGAAGATGAAACCTCAGTAGATTCAGTATCTTCAGCTGGTGTAGAAGAAGATGAGGTGTTATCTGTTGAGGCAGTTATGTTATTTTGAATTTGTTCATCCATGTTACCAGTATCAGCATAAGCTTCAGGCCAGTAAGTAGATGAAATAGAATATGGTGTTACAACAACTGTTGATAAGATTATGACAATAAAAATTAAAGAAAGAAAAGGACGAATTTTTTCAAATTTAAATTTAACATCTTCAAGAAAAATTAACAACAAGAAAACAAGTGGAGTAAATATGACAATAACAAAAGAATCATCTAAAAGAAAAGATAGGTCAAAATTAGAAACAGAATAAATTATGAGTGAATTTTCTTTTAAATTATTTATAGATTCTATAATATTTTGTCCAGAGATATAATCTGAAATAAGGTTAAATGGATCAGCAAAGAATGTTGTTTGTATAACATTTGAATCAATTGAAATTAAATCTGTAGATTGTTGTTGATATAAATTATCAAGATAAAGTGATTCAATTTTAGTATTTTTTTTTCTATCATCACGAAGTTTGTCTGTGTGTAAAATTCTTTCAGATGATGGTTGTGATTGAGCTACAACATAATCATAGTGAATTTGTTTATCAGATGTTGATGAATGAACAGATAATTTTTCATCAAGATGAATTGATTTTGTTGTGTGATCTGTAATAAAAATAGATACACTTTCAATTTGTTTTTTTCTTGGAGAATCAGATGACAGTCCTAAAGTCTCATCAAGGTTTATAGAAATTGATTGGGTTGTTTGTGTAATTTGTTGATCTGTTGATTCAATATTTGATAAATCAACTGGTGTAATGTCTGCAAATCCAATTGGTAAGCTGGATGTTGCCAACAACAAAATTGCAATAAAAGATAGAAGAGTTCTCAATTAAAGAAATCCTCCACGCAAATGTTTGCAAAAACTTCTTGGTGTAGAATTTGATTTGCAAAAATTTGGTGTAGAGAATTCTCTAGGGGGTCCAAAAACCAATTAATGCTATCCATAGGATAGTCTAAGGTAAACACCTCATCTTCTTCTACACCAATAAAAAATGATTCAAAAAAAGCGATAAAGAAGGTGGAAATGTACTCAAAAGACCGATTCCATGATGGAAATTAAGATGATACGTTGATCCAATTTGGATCTCTGATTTTTGAAGAATTTTTGATAAAAACAGAAAAATTAGATCTCAAATTTTGAATTATAATAATTTCTGATAATAATATTTTTGTATAAAAAATAAAAGAATTATTTTTTAGAAAATAAAATGTTGTAGTAAATAAAAATTATTTAGTATTATAATGGAATGATGTTTGAATCACCATATTCAATTTTTATTATTTGACTTTGTCCAGCTGGTAAAGCTCGTACATAATCATCAATAGGTATACTTTTTGCAATATCTTCTTCCAACTTGGAAAATTCAAGTCTAATTTTTTTAGCAGTATCAACCATTGCAGAACCATGTGGTTCAATAATTACATAACAAAGAGAATATTTTTTAATCGGTTCAGGAGGACCACATGTCAAAACATAATCATCATCTAGTCGAATAATCCCTACTGCCAATCTTAGAGTATTTGATTTTATAAAATTTCTTTGTCCTTCAATTGTAAAAGATCCTTTTGGTAAAAATTCTCCACTTGGCGCTGCTTTTTTTACTTGTTCAGGATGAACCCAGTAAGCACTCACTCCATACAATCCTTCTCTCCAAGCTCTGCTAAAACAAACTGTTGCATGTGCAATTTCATTCATGCTTGTATCAGTTGCATGTTCTGCATCTTTTAAAATAAAAAATGGTGAACCAAAAATATCTCCATGAAATATTTTGTCATTTTTATCTAAATGCTTTCTAACTACAGCCGAATTGGATGCAGCATCACGCCCACCAACTGTAAGTGATCCATCAGATGTAAAAAACCATCTATATCTTTCATACCAATTTTTTTTTCTAATTTCTGTAACCACAAACAAATCTTTTTCAGCTTCTGTTTTATTTTGAAACCGTTCTAATTTTTTCTCAGTTTTTTCTTTTATTGATTGAATCGATTTTATTGCACCTGATTGTTTTTTTGCCTCATTAAATAATACCGAAGCAATTGATTGAAGTTGAGATTGAGTGTTTATCTTTATTTTTTCATCTTGAACTATAATTAATGAAATTCCTTTTTCATTAACTAATTTTGCATTGTTATTTGCTAAAATTTCTTGTGCTAAATTATCTTCAATTGACATTATTCCTTTTGATATCATTTCATAAAGAGAATTAGCAATATTTGTAATATTTTTTGATCTTTCTATGACAGTTTCAATAGCTTTTTCTTGTTCAGAAATTTGTGTTTGTAATTCTTTAATTTTTTTATCTGAACCGCTTGATTGTACAGATTTTCCTTTTTCTATAATATTTTCAGTAAAAACAGTATCCAATCCTTCAATGAAACTATTAGCTGATGTTACTTCTCCTTCTAATTTTCCTAATCTTAAAGGAAGAACCTCTGTTTTTTCATTCTTGATTATTACAGTTTGATGATTTCCAGAGACTATATCTAAAACAATTTTCTTTATAGTTTCAAAAATTTTCTTTATTTCTTCATCTGTAAGTAAATTACCAATTCTTTTTCCATCAATTTCTGTAATTTCAAAAACAGCTTCAACATATTTTTTTGGCAGACCTAAAGTTCTTCCAAACCATTTTGCTGCCATCAAATCTGTTGTTTTAAGTTCATCAAAATCAGATTCTTTTAATTCAAAAATATCCAGATTGCTCCCTGGTGGTTGAACATATTCTAAACCTACACCTAATTTTCTATGTCTTACATCTATTGAATGTTGTAATGCGAGTATTTTCATTTCATTGTTACATAGTAAAATATTTCCATCTCCAAAAAATTCTCCAACTAAAACAAGTTCCTTTCCAAATCCTTCAAAAGTAAAATATGCAATTCTTTCTGCACCAATTTGTTCTATTTTTTTTAATTTTAATCTAAGAAGATCACTTCTTAATCTTTTTAGTAATCTATTAGGTTCCATTTGATCAATTTTTACTTTAGTTAGCCAAACGCCAGATGTCGAAATCATCATAAAAAGATCACTTTTTTCTGTATGATGAAGTTTGAATAGAAGACTATCTTTTGTAATTCCGTAAATATTGCTGATATAGTAGCCTTGAACTTGTTCTGAAATTTGATTTACTAAGTATCGTAATTCAATTCCAGATAGAGTCATATCATCACTATTAGGGGTCTAAAATTATACTCTTGCTTTAATATTCTCAAATTTTGACCAAAGATATTAAACATGGTCTGCTTGAGTCACGCTAGAAAATTAGTTGGCAAAATTCAAAAAGAAAAAATCTGAACCTACAGTAGACCCTAATGATTCAAAAAAGGAATCAATAGATGATGTTACTGTAGATATTCCAGAAACAGAAAAATCAGAATCTATTCCAGATACTCCATTGGGAGATTCACCAGTAAGTATTGCTGAAAAAAGTGAAAAAGATAAGAAATTAAACAAATTATTTTGGATGCGTGTTGCTTTGGCTATAATTGCTGGAACTGCAGCAACTTTCATCTTTGAAGATATAGAAGGTGAAGATAGAAGATGGGCATCAATTGGATTTATGATTGTAATATTTTTTGCAACAATAATAGTTGCAAAAGGAATGAAAATGCAGTTACCATCATCGGATAAGAAAAAAATTGTTACACAAGCTATTGGTAGTTATGTTTTCTTGTACTTGTTTTCATGGATTGTAAGTTATACATTAACTCATTTAGGAAGTGTGACTAGTGGAATTAACATCTAGTTTAAAAATTAAAAAATGGTAATAGTAGATGTGGAAATTTAAAACACCAGGTATTCCTGATGAAGAATTTGAGAGAGCAGAAAAAGTTCCTATCACTAAAGAAGAAATTAGAGTTATTCAAATTAGTAAAGCCAGATTAAAACCAGGACAAATTGTTTATGATATTGGATGTGGTAGTGGATCTATATCCATTGAAGCTGCATTACAAATAGAATCATCAGGTAAAGTTTTGGCAGTTGATTATGATGAGAATGCTATAGAATTAACTAAAAAGAATATTAAAAGATTTGGTCTATCTAATATTTCAGTAATTTATGGCAATGCCAAAGAAAAAATTTTAGACCTTAAAGAAGCTGACACTATTTTCATTGGAGGAACAGGTAAAGACACTAAAGAAATAGTTGAGATCTCACAAAATAAATTAAAATCAGGAGGCAGAATTGTAATTGGGATAATATTGATTGAAACCCTATATTCTGTTTTGCAAGTACTAGAGAAATTACAGTTTGAATCTGTTGATATTACTCAAGTTACTGTATCTAAAAGTAGAAAGACCAGTACTGGAACCATGATGCTTGCAAGAAATCCTGTGACTATCATATCTGCTACTAAAATCTAATCTAGATTTTTAATTAGGAAGAAAATCATACTTTTCATGCCCGGATTAATTGGAATTGGAGTAGGTCCTGGGGATGTAGAACTACTTACTGTAAAGGCTGTCAAGGCTATTCAGAATGCTGATATCATAATGTGTCCCGCTTCAAATGAAGACAGACCAAGTATTGCATTTGCAGTTGTTTCACCCATAATTGATAAATCAAAAAATCAAAAAATTGTAAAGCTAATCTTTCCAATGACAAAAGACAAATCTGTTTTAGAAGCTACTTGGAAGAAAAATGCCAAAATAATGGCTGAAACTGTATTAACTGGAAAAAATGTTGTATATCTTACTGTAGGTGATCCTTTCTTGTATAGTACATGGATCTATATGCATAAAGATCTAAAAGAAAATTATCCTAATATGGATATTACAGTAATTCCTGGAATTGTTTCCATGTTTACATTTGCAGCTAAAGTTGGTGTAAGTGTAGCTGAAGGTGCAGAAAAAGTTGCAATTATTCCTTCTTGTTATGATTTGTCAAGTGTAAAAGAGATTGCAAAACATTCTGAATCAATGATATTTCTTAAAGATGGAAGATACTTTGACAAAGTTATCGAGGTTCTCAAAGAATCTGGATTTCCAGATAATTCCATCTTTGCAATTGGGCAAGATCTTGGAACAGAAAATGAAATTATTCGAAAAATGACATTAGGTGAAGTAAATGACGATACATTAACTACAAAATATTTCTCAATATTGGTGGTAAAACGTGTCTGAGGTTTTTTTTGTTGGCTGTGGTCCAGGCGATCCTGAACTAATTACTGTAAAAGCTAAAAAATTAATTCAAAAAGCAGATGTTGTTGTATATTCAGGTTCTCTAATTCCTGATCCAATTTTAAAATTATGTAAAAAAGGAAAGTTGTATGATGCAGCTAAATTAGTTAGAGAGGAAATTTTTGATTTACTTTACAAAAATGCAAAAAAAGACAAACTCGTAGTTAGGTTACATGATGGTGATCCTTCAATTTATGGTGCAATAAAAGAGCAGATTGATAATCTTGAGAAAAAAGGAATTAAATCAATTGTTGTACCGGGAGTTACTGCATTTTTAGCCTCAGCAGCTGCACTTGGAATGCAATTAACACTTCCAGGGGTTACTCAAACAATTATTGTAACAAGGGCAGAATCTAGAACTAAAGTTCCAAAACGTGAAAAAATTTCAGAACTTGCAAAACATAAAGCTACATTGATTTTTTATCTTAGCATACAACTAATTTCTAAATTAGTCACTGAAGCAATTGAAGGTGGATATAAAAAATCTACACCAGTTGCAATTGTTTATAGGGCAAGCTGGCCTGATCAGAAAATTATCAAAGGAACACTAGGTGATATTGCTAAAAAAATTAAAGAAGAAAAAATCACTCGCACTGCAATTGTAATAATTAGTGATGTAATAGATCCTAAAACATACGAATATTCTAAACTATATGATAAAAAATTTAGTCATGGTTATAGAAAAGCTAAGAAGGAAATGATTTAACTTTATTTTTAATTCCTATTTTATTTAATTTTACTTGAAATACTTTAGTATTTCCCGTTACAAAAATTTTTAACGAATTTTTTTTGGATTGATTATTTCTAATCTTTAAAAAAATTTTTCCTGCAACCATATTAGAAGGATCTATAAAATTAATTTTTGGATATTGTTTTTGTAATAATGGTTTTAAAAATAACAAATGAGTACTAGAAAGTGTAATTGTATCAATTTTATTTTGAGACAAGACATGATTAAGAATTTTTTTAATAATTTTCTGAGAATATTCTTTATTTGAAATAAATTTTCCAGATTCTACCAAAGATACTAGTTCTGATCCATTTATTTTAAAAATTTTAAAACTTTTTGGAAAATTATTTTTATTGATATATTGTGTTAACCCTTTGCTGTTAATTGCACTTTTTGTTGCTAATATTCCAATTTGTTTTGTTTTAGATTGTTTTTTAGCTTCAATTAACGGTGGTTTTACATCAATAATCTTCTTTGCTGTTACATTAAGCATTAGACTAGGTGTATTTGATGCAACAACTATGATGTCCGGAGAGAAAAATTCATGTAATGTTGTAATTGATTTTTGAATTATTTTTGATAGTTGAGCCTGTGATTTTTCTCCATATGGAAAATTTACCTGGTCTGCAAAATAGATTATATCTGACTTGGATATTTTTTGAATTGCCTTAATTATTGACAATGAGCCTAGACCTGAATCAAAGACCACGATTTTAGCCATGATTTTTCATAAAATTTGAGAGTAATGTTTGTTAGCTAAATTTAGTCAAAAACTGATCTAAATTTACACCGTTGATTAAGACTAAATTTCTAAATTCTCTGTCATGCCAAACTTCGATAAGACTTGGGCTCATCAAGAGACCCAAAGCGTAACTGGCAAACTACGTGATGCAGTAAAGCCTGAAGGTGCATTAAAGCCACGAATTCAAACTGCAGTGAACAAACTACAAGTCCAAATCTCAAAAATGGACTCTATGTTAGGTAAACTGCACGAAAGAGATGCGCAACTCTTTCAGAGAGTAGTGACTGCAATGCAGCAACATGATACTAGCACAAGTAGAGTTTTGTCTAACGAATTAGCTGAAATTCGTAAAGTTACAAAGATGCTCGGCAACGCAAGAATGTCATTAGAACAAGTCCAACTAAGACTGACAACTATTCATGATCTTGGTGATGCTATGGTAGCAATTGGACCAGCAATGTCTACAATGAAGGGATTGAAGTCATCGCTAGGAAGATTCATGCCAGAAGCTGATTCAGAATTGAACAGTATGACCCAGACACTTAATGGACTAATGATGGATTCACTTGCAGGAGACTCATTTAGTATGGAGTCTGGTGCTTCAAGTGAAGAAACAGAAAAGATTCTTCAAGAAGCATCTGCAGTAGCTGAGCAACAGATAGGAGACAAATTCCCATCTGTACCATCTTCAACTGGACTTTCGTCACAATCCTCTACTTCTACCTTTGAGTAGATTGATTTAGACGAATAGTTCTTCTTTTTGTTTTAATTTTTTAAAATAATCTAAATAAAAATTCAAAGTTCATAAATTAATTAAATTTTAAAAAAATGCTATTCATTCTTCTGCACTATCAATATGATATGTACATATTATAACATCTTGATTTACAGGTACAAATGAAGTAGTTCCAGGAGGATTTATTGGAATTCCATTTTGTGTGCATGTTTTACTTTCCACATAATAACCACTTAGGACAACTGGCGATACTGCATAACTATCACCAGGAATTAGATTGAGAGGGCCTAAAGAGCCATCATTGAGAATAGTAAGATCAATTTGACCTGATTGGGAATCAGTTGGTGAATCATTATTTATTATATTAAAATCAAAGATGTTGTTTTGATTTGTAAATAATAGAATTTCCAAAGTTGCAGATTCTGTATTATAAGTATCAACAAATGTACATATTATTTTATCATTAAAGTTTCCTGTAAAGCTAGTAGTACCTAGAGGAGTTATCGGAGTACCGTTACGTGTACATTGTTTACTTGTCAAAACATAACCATCTAATGGTGTTTCAGATACAGTGTAGCTATTGGCAGCGACTAAATTAAAGGCGTTTGTAGCACCAGATTTGTTGGTTGTAGTGATTGATTTTGTTTGATTAATACCTGAATTATTGTTTGTTACATTAAATGAAAATATGTTATCTTCATCAGTATTCTTTATGATTTTAAGAGTTGGAGGATCATTAAAGTCATTGGTAAATGTACATACTATATTTTGATTAGAATTAGCAATAAAGGTAGTAGTACCTAGAGGAGTTATCGGAGTACCGTTACGTGTACACTTTGTGGTTTTCAAAACAAAATCATTTAATGGTATTTCAGATACAGTGTAGCTATTACCAGGGACTAAATCAAAGGCGTTTGTAGCACCAGTTTTGTTGATTGTGGTGATGGTCTTTGTTTGAGAAGTACCAAGATTGTTGTTTAGTATCTTAAATTCGAATGTGTCATCCTTATCTGTAATCTTTTTAATATTAAGGGTTGCAGACTCTTGGAAGTCATTGGTAAATGTACATACTATAACATCATCACTATTAGCTGTAAAAGTAGTTGAAATTGTAGAACCATTACGTGTACAAATTTCATTTGTTAAAACATAACCATCTAAAAGTTCTTCAGATATTGTATAGATATTACCAGATGTTAAAATAATTGGATTGGAGGTACCTAATCCAATATCAGTACCACCGCCAGTACCACCGCCAGTACCACCGCCAGTACCACCGCCAGTACCTGAAGTAGTTATTTGCACAGATGTGTTTTCTGAAGAATCACTACTAACTATATTAAAATTAAATGTATTGTCTTTGTCTGTATTCTTTTCAATAATTAAAGTTGGAGGTATTGGTTCTGGAATACAATCATCACATGTTGTAACTATAGGATCAAATGGAATTTGAATTTCACCCGAAAGTTTTCCACCAAAATGACTCTTTCCAACAATTAAAGATATATCTCCATTACCTAGTACAGATTCAAATTCTCCTGTTCCTCCAATAATCACAAATTCCAAGTCTCCTTTACCTAAGAATTTTTTTCCACAGATATCTCCATTAAATTCAACGTCAAACGTATTACCTTGTTTAAAATCAAAGGTTCCATTGCCAGAAATTAAATCACATTCATCGTGAGTATTTTGAATCTGGAATGTTCCAGTACTTTTTACCTTTTTGAATTTGTCCTCACCGATAATAAAATGACCTAATGTTGTAAATTCTTTATTTTGGTTGTATTTATCGTCTTTGGATTTGTCTTTATCGTCTTTGGATTTGTCTTTATCGTCTTTGGATTTGTCTTTATCGTCTTTGGATTTGTCTTTATCGTCTTTGGATTTGTCTTTATCGTCTTTGGATTTGTCTTTATCGTCATCAGTTTTAATTTCTTGATGTTTGCCAACAAATACACTAGAAATTTGTTCTACTCCGTCTGGTTGTCCAAGAAGAGTTTTTCCTGATGGAATGTTATAAATTGTATTTTCAAATGTGACTTGAATGTTGTTTGGTCCAATATTTGTTAGTGCATATTTTTCAGAATCAAAAACTATGATATCACCAGTTGTTAAAATTGCAGATAAGATAGAATCATCATTTGCTGTAAAAACAGGTTCAACTGTACCTGATAAAACTTCGATTGTTGTGTTATTACAAATGAGTTTTACTTGATCTAGTGAATCAATTGTAAATGACGTGTTATCGCATACATTAACACTGGAATTTGCAGATGAAGAAATTTCCATTCCGCTTAGAGGATCACCTGAAACGGATATAGAGTCAAATCCATCAGTAACTGTTCCATATGTAGAGCCAATAAGAAAATCAAAATTATATGAGGAAAATGCTATAGAATCTGTTTTCATGTTGGCAGGAAGATCTGAAAGAGCAGTATTTCTAGTTATGAGATTTGAGGATGTTATTTCGGCAGTTAGTGGATCAATAGTTACCAAAAATATGTCAGTCGCTGTTGCTTGCTGTCCTTCAGAACTACAGTCAAATGAAGCATAAAGTGTTCCTAATGAATCAAAATCCATTGCCCCAGATTTACAGTTTTGAAAGTCAGGAGTCCACAATCCAATTTGAGTTCCTATTCCTGTTAGTGGATTTAGACTATACAATCCATCTTGATTCCCAAGATAGATTGTTCCATCTGAGCTTACTGCCAATCCATTTCCGACAGAAGTAGAAATGCCAGTACTTTTTGTAGATATTATTTGTCCAGAATTTAGATCAAGTTTATACAAGTTTAAACCATTTGGAGATTTCTTTTTCACGCAGTAAAGATTTCCGTCAAGAGCAAAAGAAATATCATGACAATAAAGATCATCAAACCCATTTATTCTTGTAACAAGGGTATTTGCTTCTCCATGATTTATGAGGAAGGATATTTGAGAAATTCCTGGATCACTAGCTCTTTTGTTTCCTGAAGATGATGCAATCAATTTTCCATCTGGTGAAAATGCTAAACCACTAAGTAATCCATCAGAACCTTTGTCTAAAATTTGAGTTTCAATTCCAGAGGTTTTGTTAATGATAGAAAATTGTGTAGGATCATCGCTTTTAGCAGAAGCAACAACTAGTTTTTCTGCAAACACATCATCAAGCGAAAATACTGAAATTAGTAATAATAGAAAAACGGATGATAATATTAGAGTCTGATTTTTTCTCATCTATTGCATTAGTATAGATTTTCATATAAAATTATGCAACTGTAAGTTTTTAAAAATACTAAAAATTCTATTTCCCATTTTTGGGAATTTAGAAAACACAAAATAATTTCAAAATTTAATTTATTTCCAAAGTTTTTCCTTGAAAGTGAATTTTTTATTTAACACAAAATTACTAAATGCAGCAGTAGTAATTGCTAAAATTAAAGCCAAAGGGTAATAGACATTATGGGAATCTACTAACCAAAACACCATACTTAATTGTACAAATGCACCAAGAGAGCTAAACAAACTAAATTTTCCGTATTGTGTAAATAATTTCTTCCTAGAAAAGTCTCTATCCTCAAATGTCCAAACTTTGTTCAAGATAAAATTGCTAGATATGGATGCAGCTATTCCAAAAATATTTGCATAGACATACCAAAAATTTGTCAATCCAGATGCAAAAAGCATTGAAATTGCATAGTTTACAACAAATCCAGACGCGCCAACAGTAAAAAATCTAGCAGCTTTTGAAAGAAAATGTACTGAATTACGCTTTTCATCACTAGTTTTTATTTTTCCATTTTTGTATAATTTCCAGACAGATTTAATGTAATCAAATATAATAGAATTATCTAATTTACTTGAACCTGATTTCCTATTTTCAAAAGTGTATGGAATTTCTTTTATGTTTATCCCTTTAGTTTTAACAAGGATTTCTAAGAGAAGTTTGTATCCTAGTGCATCAAAATTTAATTCTTTAATCATATTTTTTTTAAAAGCAAAGAATCCAGACATTGGATCTTTTGTTTTTACATTCAATCCTTTTTTTGCAATCATGGTTGCAATTTTACTCATAAGTTTTCTCTTAATTGTCCAACCTTGAATATGTCCCCCTGTAATGTATCTTGAAGCTACAACAAGATCACATTGATATTGCTTGAAAGCTTCAATCATTTTTGGAATTATTTGTGGAGGATGTGAGAAATCAGAATCCATAACTACTATGGTTTCTCCTTTTGCAATTTGTATTCCATTTAAGATTGCAGATGACAAACCGTTTTTTGCTGTCCTGTGAATTATATCAATAGTATTTTCAGTAATTTTTTTTAATCCGGAAATATAGTCTTCTACAATTTTTCCTGTTTGATCAGGGGAATTATCGTCTACCACAATTGTTTCAGTGTTGATCCCTTTAGGGATATTTTCATGTATAGATTTTAACATGTTTAGAATATTTTGAGACTCGTTATAGGTAGGCAAAATTATAGAAATTTGAGGATTATTACTTTTCATACCCATAACTAAACATCAAATCAAATGAATATTAATTTACTAAAAAAATTATGCCTGAATAAGATTTGGTATGGATTTATTCTTAAAACACAAGTGAGATCATATAAAAAAAATTCTAGAATTTCCATATTTTACTCTAGTCTGAAGTATAATTATTGCAGATACAAGAAATATCAGAATAAAAGATGAAAAATTAAATTCAGGAAGTGATTTATCAGGAGATATTATATCTCCCCATTTTTCAGGAGATGGAATATCAAAGTGCCCATCTCGGTGAATTTCTTTTGGCCATGAATAAAATGTATTTGTGTTTGCATCATAAACGGACATATAAAATCCATAATTATTTGAGCGTTTAATTATTTCAATTGGAATTTTAAATTCATAGCTAGGATGAGGAATGGTTGTATAACGATCATTTTCATCTGATGTATTACTAATTGCAATAAAATTATCAATAGTGGAAATTCTTTTGAAATGCCCACTTTGTTTACTAATAGAATTACCTTGAAAAACTTTTCCTTGATTTTGACCTAATGCAACCGTAAAACAAAAATCATTATTATCAGGAAGCATATTTTTTTCATTTTTACCATCAATGCAAATTGTCGCTTTATCAGAATTCTTATCTAACGTTTGATCATTTATTGGATCAACAAATACATAGATAAAATTCTCATAGTGAGCTGTTCTAAGATATATTTTTGAACCATCATCATATGATATCATGTTATAGCTAGATGGCTTCCATTCCAAATAATTTGTCCATTTTCCATCAAAAATCACATCATTCATTCCAGATGATTGTGTAATTAGAATCGGTTCAGATATAGCATAAACATCTTTGAGAGAAAATATAATTAAAGATGACATTAACAAAATAGAAATTAATTTATTTAATTTCACAAGTGACCAGATTATGTTGAAATATTAAATAATAAAGCCTTTTTTCGCCAAGTTTATAGACTTGAATCATATGATATTTTATGTGAATAAAGCTATTGTTGTAGGCATTATTATCGGAATTGTAATTATTATCGGAATTGCATTTTCTATTCCGAATGAAATGAAGAATGATGAATTATCATCAGAAAATGAAATTGAATTAGAAGAAAATATTGGTTCAGAAGATAATCTCATAGAAGTGCCTTCAGGTAGAAATTTGACAATAGAATTATCAGAATCTATCGGAATCAAAACTCCTTAGAATATTCCAAAATGGATCCTTTTGTAACGTGATTTTTGCCAAGCTACTAATAATATAGCAAAATAATGATTATCTAATGAATAGATCAAAAACGATTGGAGTGTTTGCTGGCATTTTTGCAATTGCCATAGGAGCAATCATTCTAAGCGGTGATTCTGCTTCATCATTTATGGTATCTGCAATTCCGCAAAGCCAAGATAAAGTTGGTATGCTGGGACATGTAGAGTACACCGTATTAGATGAATCAGGTCAAGTAAAAGCCTACATACAAAACGACAACACAGTCACTGATATGGGATTTGATTGTACTGCATTAGCAATCTTTGATAGTGCAGATAGTTCAGGTACATGTAACAGTGGAACTGCTGAATTCAAGTACATCGCAATTGGAAACCATACACTCGGTGCACCTGACGGATTAGAAACAACACTTGATGTAAGTGGTGGATCTGGTTGTGCAGATTCCACAAATGATGGAGAAATGGCACGAAGATTAGTCAATCCAACATTTGATAGTACTACTGTAGATCAAACAGTTGTTGAACTTCAAACAGCAAGTCCATTCACATTTAAAGCTGGTAATGCTACAGCAGTAAAACAGTCAGGTATCTTTAATGGTGCAACAACACAAGATAGTGAAGGCCGTTGTACCAGTATTGGAACCACTGATATGTTTTCAATACAAGAACTAGCTGGTGCCAATGGAATCACAGTTTCTGATGGGGATAGCTTGTCTGTAAAATGGACAATCACAATAAGTGGAACATAGTAGGAAATTATTGATTTTATTTTAAAATAAAATCAATCGTCTTTTCTTTTTATTTTAATTAAACAATAAACAACGATATTAAAAATTAAGACTCATACTGAAAGAACATAGTAATGTATCAAATGAAATATTTATTTGAGAAAAAATATATAATTTGGAGATTTAGTATCAAGAGATATTTTTTGCCCGTTTTGCAATGATGTAAATTCTTGTTCAGATATTATTACTAAAGGAATGTTGGCAAGTGCACATCCAGTAGCTACTGTAAGATCTGCTTTTGTACAAATCATTGCAAGTGGGGCAGTATCATTTGACTTTATTGAATAAATTGTATATGCCCCAACACTGCTTCCAACACCAGATGGAAATACAAGTATGACATCCTTGATTGATTTTCCAAAAAGTTCATGATTCTTGTCACTGATTATGCCAGTTTTTTTATCGACTGTGCCTAAAAAATTAATTGGATTTTCAGATTTTAAAACAATTCCTTTTACTTTACCTGAAACTAGAACTTTCATCTTGTCTCATCTTCAACTATTTGCAACAATGGCTTTAGATTAACGCCTACACCGTTAGAATTCTTAAGATAAAATGCCCCCTTGATGCTGTTTGTAGTTACCGCATCAACACTGTCTTTACTAATCAATGGGGATAAACATGTGCAACAATCGGCTAGAATCTCACATCCAGCGCGTTCTAGTTCTGCAGTATATCCGATTTTTGCTGATTGCTCCTTTACAGTTCTAGGCATAAACACCATACATCTTTTTTTAAAAGAGCGGCCCTTTAATTTTCCAGCAAGATCAGAAATCTCATCTAATCCCAATTGAGGACTGCCAAGTGTAATGATGTCACCTTTTTCTGCAGTGTTTAGCTCATCGTGAACATTGTGCATCTCTTTTTCATCAAAGTCGATTTTCTCACAATCAGAATCTCCATCTCCAAAGATAAATTTAGCACAAGTTCCAGATGTCCCCATTCCACCACACATTGCTTTGGTTTGTCTTTTATCCATCTCCCCTAGTCCTGAAATATTTACAGATGTATCACCAATTTTTCCTGCAAAAAATCCAAGCATCCCATATGTCAATTCATTTGGATCATTCACTTTCATTCTAATTGTAATGTTTGGAGAATCTTCTTTTCGTAGTGAAGAGTACGGGCTTTTTCCTACAATGGCACTTGCTAATGCACTAAATGCGCTTTCCTTGTTTGTCTTTAGATTATCAAATGAATTTGCATGAATTGCAGCATTGCTTTCTGCAAATGCAACTTGAGTTCCATCTTTTGGAATATCAAATATTTCATAAGGAATGCATGAGAATGAAAGAATAACGCCCATTGCTTCATATGATTTTCTAATTGATAGTTGCTTTGAAATAAAATTCTCATCTAATCCATAATTTTTTACATTGTCAATATCAAATCCCATTGGATTCAAAGTTGTTTTTACTGTAACTCGTGCATCTTTACTGATACTAGATAGAAATTCTTCTCCTGCATCACCAATCGTATTGTAATTTACTCCTGAAAGATGAGCCCACTCTATTGGTACTAATTTGTCAGCGTCAGTTGCCTCACCTGTTGCAACAAGAATTCTGTAGGCCATCTGCAAAGTTTCCCCTTGTTCGCCTTTGAGTGCAGATTCTTCGTCTTTAGTTAACTCCAATGGAATTCTTTTGTTATTACAGTTATAATACTTGTACGTAATTTTTCAGTTAGAAATGGAAAAAATACTTTCTGGAATGACAAAGACAATGAATGCAGTAAAGCCTCCAAGAATAACTGCACTAAGAGATCTTCATGATGCAGAGACTGGCCCGTTCAGTATTTTAATTGGAACCATACTTTCTGCAAGAACAAAAGATGAAGCTACAACAAAGGCAGTCAAGGAATTATTCTCAATTTACAAGAATCCAAAACAATTATCAAATGCAAAAATCAAGGATGTTGAAAAAATAATAAAATCGATTGGATTCTTTCATGTAAAATCTAAAAGAATCATCGAGGTTGCAAAAATTATCGATAAAAAATACAAAGGCAAGGTTCCAGATGACCTTGATACTTTGGTACAATTGCCAGGAGTTGGAAGAAAAACTGCAAATTGTGTTCTTGTGTATGCATTTGAAAAACCAGCAATTCCAGTGGATATTCACGTTCATCGAATTTCAAACAGATTGGGTTTGGTTGAAACAAAAAATCCCGAAGAAACAGAACAGGAATTAATGAAGAAAATCAAAAAGAAATACTGGATTGACATTAATGATACTTTTGTAATGTACGGTCAGAATATTTGCAAACCAATTTCACCAATGTGTGACGTATGTCAGATTAAGAAAAATTGTAAATTTTATAAATCTAAGAACGCTTCTTAGTGACAAATAGAGCAGCTACAAGTATTCCAATACCTGCTGCAACATAAAATGGAAAAAATGCAAATACATTCTTTGCAGGATCACCTGATAGGAATTCCACAATCATGCTGCCAGAGCTTACTGCTGGAGGATCAGTGGAGCCTGCCATTCCATGAACAGAATACGAGTGAATTGCAAATTGGCCTATATCGAGATTAGTGACTACGATTCTAGCCCCGTTATTTACGGTTAGTCCTGCTCTATCAGTGTAAGATATGATAGATTTTGCCTGAGGATACCATCCTCTATCTAAATCGCTATGAACGACAATGTATCCTTCCTTTGGAGTTTGAACTGCTACCCAAAACTTGTTGTCAGGTCCTGGTCCCATTCCGACTTCGATAAGTTCATCATGTGTAGCTTGATCATATAGTCGTAAAACTGCATTTCCTTCAGGGTTTGCATACAGTAGGTTGTTATCAATTGTTACTTGCCAGCTAACTCCATGTACATCATCTAAAACTCTAATTGGTGCTTCACGCAGTACCGTGTTGAATTCATCTGAAGGAATTTCCAGTGTGTCAATGATTAGTGACGGGTTGTTTGTTTCCTCAGCAAATGCAGATGACACAAAAATTCCAGCAAATAGAATTATTAAAAATAGATACTTCACAAGCTAGAACAGATTTGATTGAATAAAAGTCTAATCAACAAATGGCTTTGGATGATCCAAAATTACTTGGGCAACCTCTGGTCTTAGAATGAATTCTGAAGGTGCCTGACCATTTTGAATCATTTCTCTTAGTGCAGTTCCGCTGATTTGCTCTTTCACATCATCACCATGTGGACATGCTTTAGGAGTTGTATATGTAAGACATTTCCTACAGTAAAAGAATGGTGGGAAAAATACCGGAGCAATTTCTAACTCCGGATAGTCATCAAAGATTTTTTGAGCTGCCATCGGATCATAGAACTTGCCGACACCTGCATGGTCTCGTCCAATGATAATATGTGTACAACCATAGTTCTGTCTCATAATTGCATGGTGTATTGCTTCTTTTGGACCTGCATACTTCATTTGGGTGTGTAATGTTCCAAGTTGACATCTGTTTTCTGGATAGTATAATTTTATCATGGTTTCGTAGCACTTTACAATGACCTCATCTACAAAGTCACCAGATTTTTTCTGACCAATTACTGGATTCACAAATACGCCATCACGTGTAGTAATTGACGTTTTTTGTAGCATTTCGTGTGCTACATGCGGTGGATTTCGGGTTTGAAATGCACAAATGGTCTTCCATCCTGCCTTTGCAAAAGATTCTCGTGTTTGGATTGGTGTCAGTCTGTTTTTTCTAATTTCCGTATCATCTGGTCTTTGAATAAGATCAATTTTTCCGCCAACCAGATAATCTTTCATTGACATTGTATATGCAACTCCCGGATGTGATGAATCATTAGTTCCATATACTCCCTGAGCTGCTTTTTCTTTATCAAAAGTAAATGTCTCATCAACATGTAACACTGCAACTCCTGTTCCATCTGGGTTTTTTAATAAAACATCTCGTGATTCTTTCATTTTAGAAGCAGTCTCTTCATCTACGTCAAGTACAATTGGAATGGTCCAGGCTAAATCATTAGCCAGTCTACCACGTGAAATGACACTTTCAAAGTCTTGTTGTCCTAAAAATCCCTCCAATGGACTAAAAATTCCATCTGCAATGTTTTCGACATCGTTTGCAAGATCTTCACTGATTGTAATTGAAAATAATCCCGTAGGATCAACTTTGGTAATTCTGTTAACTAGTATTCCACCATGTGGTTTAATCGAGTCACTTTCTGACATCATAAATCCTCGATCAAGGGTCTATATGAAGGCCACACTCTTTGTTTCCTTCTTGTTCCCACCACCATCTTCCTGCTCTAATATCTTCTCCAGGTTTAATTGCTCTAGTACATGGCTCACAACCAATGCTTGGAAAACCTTTGTCAAGTAGGCTGTTGTATGGTAAATTATTTTTTTTAATATATTCTTGGATTTGATCCCAAGTCCAATCAACAATTGGATTGATTTTTAAAATTCCACCATGTCCGTGATCTAATTGAAAGATTGTAACATTTTCTCGATTTTTAGTCTGATCGCGTCGTAATCCAGTAATCCAACCATCCAAAGTGCTTAACATTTTGTTCATTGGATGGACTTTACGAATTTCACAGCAGAGTTTTCTATTCTCAATGCTGTCATAAAATAGATTCATTCCCTTATCACGAACCATGTCTTCAACTTCTTTTGTGTCAGGAAATAATACTTCAATAGAAATTTTGTATTTTTTACTTACAACATCTATAATATCATAGGTTTCCTGTGGTAATCTTCCTGTATCAAGTGTAAAGAACCGAAATTTAGGATTAATTTTTAGCATGATATCCATAACTGCAGCATCTTCAGCTCCAAAACTTGATGCTTTTGCAACTTTGGGATGAAGATTCTCTGAAACCCATTCTAATGCCTCCTGAGCAGTTTTAATTTTTGAGTTTAAATCGTCTACTTGTTCTTGTGTGAATTTTGTCACATTTTCACTTGGATTATTTGTTTTATATTGATTACCCGAATTGTTATCCTAAATTATAAACAAGTAGAATTCAAAATAGAAAATATGGATGAAATATCATATGTTATAGTTTTTCCAACAATATTTTCAAAAAATAAAGTTCCGCAATTAATTTCAAATATCAAAAAAATTCTCAAAATAAAAAATCAAGAATTCAAGTCGGTTAAACGAGATGGGGGCATAATTCTTGTTGATGCAAATGATCCTGTGTTTGCATCATCTGCAATCAATTTACTTTTTGGAATTGAAAAAATTGCCATTGCAAGACAAATAAAAAACGATTTTGGAAATATTATTTCTGAAATTACTTCAATTGGCGGTAATTTACTCTTAAAGGGAGAAAAATTTCTTGTTAAAGTAGAAGGGATTTCAAAGGGATTTGTCACTAAAGATGTGGAAATTGCAGCAACATCAAACATAATTGAAAAAAAAGCAAAATTGGGAGCTCATCCAGGAACAGACGAAAATTTTGACAAGTTATTGTACACATATCTTACAAAAAACAATGCATACATTTGCATATTTTCAGATAAAGGCAAAGGTGGAATTCCATATCAATCACAAAATCATAAAACCATTTGTGCAGTATATGATGAAGTTTCAGCAGTCTCTTGTTTTGAGACAATCAAACAGGGTTATGACGTAAAGATAATAGTTTGCTATAGACAAAAATCTGAATTGATGAATCTTGCAAAAATTATCAATCAAATTATTCCAAGATTAGTGCAAGACAAGATTGAGCTGGAATTTTTACAACTTAAAATCAGCCCAAATGGAATTAAAAATTATTTAATTTATGTAAATTCAGTATTAGAAATATTATTACAATATTCTAACAGTCGTGTGTCATTGGCATTATCCCCATTAATCTATTCTTCAGATTTTATTGATAATTCATTGAAGCGAGTATTTGGAGAAAAGAAAATTCCAATTTTACCGCTTGCTGGAGTCGATTTTACTTTGTTTGATGATGCAAAAGAGATCGGACTGGAAAGAAATATCAAAAAAATGGAAAAAATGATCACAATATCTACTAATGAAATTCCTTCTTTTTCAAAAAAAGAAGTTGAATCTGCACTTAAAACAAAAAAAATCATCAATATTCAGATAGGTCCTAACAATGTTCACGATATTTTAGATTCTCTTGAAAATCACTGAGAATTTAAACAGCATATTTGGTTTCATATTGTGCTCAAAATAGGAGAATTCATCTATCCATGGGGAAGCGGTCACTATTCTAGAATGATGAGACTAAATGATGCCTTAGGAGAACACATCAAAGAAGAATTTGAAGTTCATTTTTCAAGCAAAGATCATGTTTATGAAAAATTGTTAAAAAAATTTCCTGATCAAAGGGAAAAAATCCATGAAATTTTAATGCCAACACCAATTGACGGGAAGTTTGGTCCAAGTGTTTCAAAATCATTAATGAATTTGTTATTACCAGTTTCAAAAAACCCATCACTAGTTAAGCAAATTATGAATTATTTGAGAGAAGAAAGAAAACTCTATGATAAAGAAAAATTTGATCTTGTAATTAATGATGGAGATATGGGCTCAAACATTCTTGCAAAAAATAGAAACATTCCTAGTTTGTTCATAACAAATCAGTTTAGACCGAAACTGTATAATTCAAGATCATATCTTTATCCTTCATTGATTTTTGTTGCAAAACAAATTGCTAAAGCATCAAAAATTCTTGTGGCTGATTCACCACCACCATATACGATGTGTGAATACAATCTAAATTTCATTAAAGGCATAGAGGAAAAAATAATTTACGTTGGACATTTTACAAATAGTAAAGAAATCAAAAAGGAAAATAAATCAGATCTTGAGAAATTAGTAGAAAATAATGAATTCGGTTATTGGATGAGAACAGGAAACAAATCAACTAATGACGGAACTGGTCAAAGATATGAAGAAGTGTTTCATCAAGATGAAATGAGAAAAGAAAAAAGAATAATCTCACATGCAAGAAATGATCCAAGCATAGATACAGTGTTAGGAAAAGACGGGGGGAAATATTCTGTAAAGGAGGCTTTTGAGAAAAAAATTGACTGGATACAAATTGATATTGGTTTTCTTGCAGAACAAGAAAAAGATACAATTCTCAATTTGTGTAAATATGCAGTTGTCAACGGCTCTCACACGGTAATGGGTGAAATTATGGGAGGAAAGTCAAAACCAATAATTGGAATTCCAATTTATGACGAACACACAAACAATATCAGATGGGCTGAAGAAAAGAATCTGGGCGTACTTGCAATTAAAGCAAGCCAAGTAACCAAAGGCATAACCAAAATTAAAGAAAATTATCAAGAATTTCAGGATAATTTGAATGAATTCTCAAAGAATTTTGTTCCTACTGGAGCAGAAAATTCAGCAAAAATTGCTGCTCAGATATTAGAAGAAAAGAGATAATAGATTATTTTGCTGATTTTTCTTATCTGGCACGCGGGATTTCGATGGGCGAACGGACCGCAAGGGATGATGAAAAAATCCGCGTGTCGGATAATATCGATCAATAGAGATTGTGGGAACGCTTTTATGGAAAAAATTAAGCCAAAACAACAGTGCCTAACTGTCCCGAATGTACATTCCGAGAGAAAAAGAAGATAGAAACAAAATACGTGGAGGATTTTCCAGAAGAAGAAGACAGAAGTAGAGACGCATTATTCAAATTATTTGATGAAATTGACATTCCAATGAAAATGGATGAGAAAAACAGAAGACATTTCATCTGTAAACGATGTGGATTATACGCAACAAGAGAAGAAGTTTCAGATATCAGATTCAAATTAAATCAAAGAGAGAAAACACGTGATGATAAACATGATGACTATCTAGAATGGTGGTCAAAAAGTAAAAAAGAAAAAGCAGAAAGTGCAGAGTAGATCATCATGGTAAAAAAGAAAGAAGATGAAATCCCTGAATGGGTTACTGATGAAATTCAAAATGCAAAATTTAAGAAACCTGAAGAGATTAAAAAATCAGGATATATTCTAGAATTCTATTATGAAGACAATAAGATAGATGTTCAATTGTATGATGCAGTAGAAGATGGACGACATATTGTAACTATGGACGTATCTAAAGATATCAAAATTGGCGATTTGTTAAAAGGTGAAGTTTATGAATTTGTTTTTGATCAACATAAAGCTCCATTAAGCAAAAAAGTGTCTGAATTTTTAGAAAAAGAAAAAGAGATAGAAATGAAGGCAATTTATCAATTTGAATTAAAATCACTAGAATTGTTAGAAGTAAGCTCTAGTGAGTCTGTAGATGAAGATTTAGAAGAATAAAGTTAATCTTTTTTCATAGAATCTAATTGTTTTTTGAAAGCCTTTCCCAAGATAGGATTGATAAAATATGGAAATGTGTTTTTCATCCACACAGCCACTCGCACTATAGACGGAACTATAATTTCTAATCTAGGAGAATTTGCTGCTTTTAGAATTGCTTTTGCTACGGTTTTAGAACTAAGTGAAGTGGGAGAAAATTTTGGCATTTTTTGAAATGAAGGATGATCAAAGAAATTAGTTCTGACCATGATAGGACTAACAACAGTAATTCCAACCCCAGAATTTTTTAATTCATGTTTAAGACCTTCTGAGAATCCCAACATTGCAAATTTTGATGCACAGTATGAAGCAATTCCAGGTAAACCAAAACTTGCAGCTACAGATGCTACATTGACAATATGTCCTGATTTTTTATCCAACATTGATGGAAGAAAACTTTTGATGCAGTAAATCATTCCAAAATAATTTGTCTCCATTTGGGATTCCATATCATCAATACTAAGATCAGTTACAGAACCGTAAATTGCAAAACCGGCATTATTTACTAAAATATCAACTGAATCAAACTTTTCTAAGACTATTTTTGACATTTCTTTTACTTGGTCTTTTTTAGACACATCACATTGACAAACTAAAACAGTTACATTGAATTTTTTTAATTCATCTTCAACTTGTTCAAGTTTTTGTTTTGTTCTTGAAACTAAAACAATGTTAGCACCTCTCTTTGCAAATTCTATTGCAGCATCTCTGCCAATTCCTGATGATGCACCAGTGATTAAAACAACTTTATTTTTAAAATCCACAAATCAGAAAAATTGATTAAAGATAAAGTGGTTTCTATGAAGACTGTGATTTTGGTATTTTGCTCAAGGCTAATTTTACTAAAAGTAGCCATGTAATCACAATTGGAACATAATATGTTGCAATTCTCCATCCAATTACTGCATCCCAAGCTACAACTCCCTCTGAGATTTCAAATGCAAAAGGATCTAAATTATTAATGTAAGCTATAATTCCAAATTCTGCCAAACCAGAACCTCCTATAGTAATTGGTAGATTTCCAATTGCATTTGCACCCATTACTGCCATAATAGAATCAAATGCATTGATAACAAATCCTGTTCCCATTGCAATAATCATAAATGAAATTCCATAAAATGACCATGAAGCTAAAGAAAACAAAAATGAAATTGTAAATATTTTCTTAGATTCAGAAGTTTTTAGATTTTCTCTGCTCATTATACATACTTCCTCCATCCAGGTATTTGTTTTCTTGATTGCCTTTACACCTTTTTCTTTTGCAAATCTTTGTGCAAGATTTTCTAAAACTTTGGGAACTTGGAATGTGTGTTTGGATGAAAGGAAAAACATTACCATCCATAAAGATGTAATAACAATACTCGTTGCTAAAATTACTGCTGCAACCACATATGCACCACTTAGTAATGCAATTATTCCTGCCATAATAGATAACAATCCCGCTGCAAACACTTCAGTTACAATATCCATAATTGCAATCCATGCAGCCTTTGCAGGTTTTACTCCTTTTTTGTGCAAATAATAAATTACAACAAATTCTGCTCCAATAAACATCGGAGTTGTAAATTTGATAAATTCACTGCCAACTCTAACACCGACTAATTTGAAAAATGAATCAAAAGGTCCAAGATATTTTCTTGTAATGTATGCAAATTTGATTCCTTGTAGTCCTAACTTTAGCAACATGGCAATAATTGCGCCAACAAATGGAAATAATCCAATGGCTAGAACATCTTCTATTTGAATATCAAATTGAATTGCAATAATGAAAATAGGAATTAGGGTGATAGGGATAGCTACTAGTCTCCAGTTCATTTGATGATTTTTTTGAGGAATCAAATATGAAAGTTGAGTACATTTTCAGTCAGGAAAAATTACTGCATATAACTAGGCATAGATATTATGCTGAATTGGAGGCTTTATCGGGATTGGAAAGTTCTTGCTTGATTTCTTCAAATAACGAGTCCAGCATATCAAAGTCTGAAAGATTCCTATCTCTGAGTAATTTTATAACTAAATCTTTGAGATAAGATTCTTTTTCAAGAGTAGTTTGATTCACAAATAAGATAAAATTAAATCAGTTAAAGATCAGATGGAATTTTTCCATCTTTTTGATTACCAATTTGGTATTTTTAATGATGATAATCTAGAAACAAGCTAGTTTGAAATATAAGCAAATAGTGAAAATTAGACGGATTGAAAACAATTTTTGTTTCAGGTACTGCCGGTTCTGGAAAATCTTTACTTTCATCAAAGTTACAGGGTTATTATTCAAAAAACGGAGCATTTGCTGCAATTTTGAATTTGGATCCAGGTGTAGAAAATATGCCATACACTTGTGACGTTGATGTTAGAGATTATGTTGATTATGTGTCAATTATGCAACAGTATGAACTTGGTCCAAATGGTGCTATGGTCATGGCAAATGATTTGATTGCATCAAAAATTGACGATATTCAAAATGATGTAAACAAAGTAAATCCAGATTATCTAATTGTAGATACGCCTGGTCAAATTGAATTATTTGCATATCGATCTAGTGGACGTTTCATAGTGGATAATATTTCATCTGAAGAAAAAACAAATATTTTTCTTTTTGATGGATCACTTATTACTTCACCAGTAAATTTTGTTTCAATTGCATTGCTTGCAACATCAATTAGACTACGTTTGAATTTGCCAACAATTAATGTTTTAACAAAAACAGATCTTATTGGAGACAAATTGCAAGATATTTTGCAATGGTCTACAAATTTAAAAACATTAGAAAATGCTATAGGTAAAGAAACGGATGGTGATACATATTCATTGACTACAAATATTTTAAGAGGTTTGAATCTGGGAGGATTTGCACAAGGATTAATTCCAATATCAAATGTTACTGAAGACGGTTTTCTAAATCTTGAAGCTGCCCTAAGTAGAATTCTTAATTTAGGTGAGGAGGTAGAAAATTAATTGGTATCAAAAATTACAGTCAAGGCACCATCATCTACTGCAAATTTAGGACCAGGATTTGATGTATTTGGATTAGCAATAGATGCATTTTATGATACAGTCACATTAACTAAAACAAAAAATGGAATTACAATAATTACAGATGGTAATGTTCCTACAAATCCAGAAAAAAATACCGCAGGATTAGTTGTAAAAAATATGAAGAAAAAATTTAAAATCAAAGATGGCATTGAAATCAAAATCAAAAAAGGAATTCCTGCAGGATATGGAATGGGAAGTAGTGCAGCTTCAGCAGCTGCAACTGCAGTTGCTTTTGATAAATTATTTGGATTGAAATTGGATGGGAATTCATTAGTAGAATTTGCAGGATCTGGTGAAAAAGCAAGTGCAGGTACAATTCATTATGATAACGTTGCAGCTTCTGTTTTAGGAGGATTTGTCATTGTAAAAACAGACCCTTTAGATGTAATCAGAATTGATCCTCCAACTGATCTAAGAATGTGTGTGGCAGTTCCAACAATTAATGTTCCAAAAAAGAAAACTAAGGTATCAAGAGGTGTAATTCCAAAAAAAATCAAGTTGTCTGATAGTATTTTGAATTTATCAAATGCCGCTGCAATTGTAGCAGGATTTATGAAAAAAGATTCTGAAATTATTGGAAATTCAATCAAAGATGTGATTGTTGAACCTGCCAGACAACATATGATTCCAGGATTTGCCAAAGTGAAAGAAAATGCCATCAAAGCAGGAGCGCTAGGTGTTACTATTAGTGGTGCAGGGCCATCAGTGATTGCTTTTTCAAAAAGATCAGCAGATTTAAAAAAGATTAGTTTGTCCATGGCAAAAGGATTTGCATCTGTAAATACAAAATGTCAAACCATAATATGTAAACCAAGTAAAGGTGCAGCAGACAAAAGAAAATAGTTGAATGAGTTATGAAAAGAGCAGTTATTGTTTTTAGTGGAGGTGTCGATTCTGTTTGCGCTGTATCATATTTGAAATCAGAATATGAGTTATACGGCATCACGTTTTCTTATGGTCAAAAAGCAAACAGTGAAATTGCTGCTGCAAAATCTTTTGCAAAAAAATTAGGCTTGAAACAACATAAAATCATAGATATTGGTTTTATGAAAGACTTGTATGGAAATTCTAATGTTTTAACAAGTTCTAAAAGAAAAATTCCTAGCAAGTTTGAGTACTCAATTGTAGTACCAATTAGAAATGCAGTCTTTCTATCAATTGCCTCAGCATGGGCTTTTACACTAAATGCATCCCTAGTAGTATATGGTGCCCATACAGGGGATAAACACTATCCAGATTGTAGACCAATTTTTGCAAAAAAGCTAGAAAGTGCATTTAATCAAGGTGAAATTGATGGAATTAAATCAAAACTACGAAAAAATATTGAAATTTGGTCACCATATAGAGTAGGATTATCAAAAAGCGATTTACTGAAATCAGGAATGAAAGTTTTAGGAAATTCAATATTCAAAACATGGAGTTGTTATTTAAACAAAAAATACCATTGTGGTATTTGTGAATCATGCAATAATAGAAAAATTGCATTTGAAAAAGCTGGAATTATTGATAAAACAAAATATCTAAAATAATTTTAGTATCTATTTCTAAGAATTTTCTTTTTTAGAATTAAACCTCTGATTCCAATATACCAAATTAGAAAGAATCCACCAACAATTCCCATAAACACATAGTTTTGTACTTCTGGAGTAAGTCCTTCAATTGAATCAGTAATTTTACTTGAAGTTAGCATTGAAATTGCAATTACAATGATACATTCAATTGCATACCATGTCCAATTTGGCCATGATTCTTTTGGAATGTGAATGTATGGATTTGCTCCCATGTTTGTGATCAAAAATGGTGATTATTTAATTTTTCAGTATTCTCTAAAAAGAGAGATCTGAGGCATGGTTTCTAAGTAGAGCCATTATGCCTGCTTTTTCTTCCTTGTTTTCATAAATGCCTCTAAATGCTGATGAAGAAAGTGTTGCATCATTTTTTACACCACGCATTTTCATACAAAGATGCTCAGCATCAGCTAAAACTACAACACCCTTTACTCCTTGAGAGTGTAGTTCATCAGCAATATTTTTTGTTAGTCGTTCCTGAATCTGGAGTCTTTTTGAATATTTTTCTACTAATCTGACAAGTTTTGAAATTCCAAAGACTCTACCATTTGGTGAATAAGCAATGTGAATTTTTCCATAAAATGGTAACATATGGTGCTCACACATTGAATAAAATTGAATATCTCGTGCAATTACTACGTCAGAGTCTTCTGAAAACTGAACAGATAGTTCTGAATCTGAATCATATCCACCAAAGATTTCTTTATACATATTTGCGATTCTTTCAGGAGTTTCACGTAATCCTTCACGTGTAGGATCCTCTCCAAGTTCAATAATTAATTCTCTAACAAGTTTTTTTACACGTTCTTGATCCATTGGATATTCTCACAGAATTTTTCTAGTATTTGAACCTAATCTGGTTTTTAGGCAGGTGCTAATGTTATGGAGCACCAATGAATTTGTGTAATTGAGGAACTACCTTAACATCAATGTAATGAGGATACACTAAATCATATAATTCCAATAAAAGTTCTAGTGAAGGCTCAGAAATTCCATATGTAGGTTGAATGATGAAACCATCAATATCATCTTTAGATATGATATTAAAAATTTCCTGTACCAGTTTTGCAAATTCATTTGGTAAAGTTTTTGAACTAACTACAACTTTGATGTATGTTGTTTTCTTAGATTTTACTGATGACTGAAGACATTTCATTGTATGACCAATTAATTTTTCATAATGATTTGTATCAACAAAATCAGAATCTTTTGTTTTAAACTCAATTTTAACAATATCAATAAACGGCAATACATGATTAAATCGATCAATATCAAAGCATGACGATTCTAGATATGTTGGAATTTTTTTTTCTTGAATATGTTTGGCAAGTAATGCTACTGCTTGATGTTGAATTAGAGGATCACCGCCAGTAAAATTTACCTTGTAAGTTTGATTCACTAAATTGGAATCAATTAGATCGTTTGCATCTTCAATAGAATATTCTGTACCAGAATCAAGAGGAAGAGATTCTTTTGTATCGCAGTAAAAACAGGTAAAAGGACACCCTGCTAGTCTTACAAAGAGAGTCTTTGTTCCATAAAGAATTCCTTCGCCCTCTACTGACGTAAATATCTCAAATAATCTAACTTTCAAGTAATAATTGTAATTTTTTTCATTATTTATTCAGTGAGTTTCTAATGCATTACTGGTTCTTTTGTATAAAATAATCCAGAGATAAAGAATATCACTCCCAAGATTCCAATTGTGCTTCCAATCAATTCTACTTGATTTTGAAAATCTCCTTCAATTGGAGCCCATAGCCATGCCATCAAAGCGCCAACAATTATCATTGGAATACCTACTCCAGCTATGATTGCTTTAGAAGCCATGCTAAATGCTGATTAGAAAATGTATATGAATTTTATGATAATTTATTGTGGTGGATTTTTAATTTCTGCCAGTTGTTTTGCTAAATCTCTTAATTGTTCATTAGCAGTTTCAAATTCACCATCATTCAAATTCTGTTTAATACTTTCTAGAGTATTTGTTGCATCTGACAAATCTTCCTCACTTACTCCATCATCTTGAGAAAGTCGAAAGAGAGTTTTTTCAACTTGTAATATTCTAGACTCTAGTCTATCATTTTTTGTTAGTTCAAACTGATCTTTTAGAGACATGATTTTTCTTATTTCTTCAATAATTTGACGTGGATCATCTGTTGAAGATAGATTTTCTTTAGCAGATTCTAATTTTTCAATAATTTCATCAGAAACACCCTGGTTTTTGGCATTTTCTATTAATCTATCAAGTTGTTCCAAATATTTTTGGGCATACACTTTAGCACGTTGTGACTCTTGTTTTGATGCTTCCTCACGTAGTTCTTTGTTAACATCTACAATTGTTTCTTTAATTTCATGAATCGTATCTAGGGCTTGAGCAAATTGATGATCACTAATTTGTTGGCTGGCTTTTACAAACAATTCATCTAACTCAGAAAAGTTAATTGAGGCATCATATTTTTTTGCAATCGTTTTTAGATTATTTACATAAGATTGTAATCTCTGAAGATCGTTAGATGGATTCTTTGCAGTATCTCTAACAGAAGAAGACTCCTCTTGAGATTCAATATCCGATACAGAATCAGAAGTTGTCAGATGCCTAGAAATTTCTTTGAAAATATTCATGGCTGAAAGGAAATTCTCCTTTGCAGAGTTTAGATCATTGTTTTGTAATGATTTTTCAAGGAATTCAACTTGTCGTGTTCCCTCTTGAAACAATTTCTTGATTTCATCGGAAGATTCATCAGATATTTGATTACTGATTTGTTCTTGTGCACGTTTTGCAATCTTTAGAATTGCAGGATCATCTGCAGCAGATGCACTGCTAGTCATGCCTCCAAGAGCCATACTTGCAACTAAAATTAGTAAAGCAAAAGCTGCTACAGATTTCATTCCTCTTCCTCCAAATCTTTCTTTAATTTAACAAGATTTTGCAAGTCTTTTTTTGAAATTTCTATTACCCCTAATCGTTCTAATCGTTTTACTGCTCTCCACATTGTGGTTCTAGGTTGTAAGAATTTTTTTCTTAAATCACTTTCTAAAGCTTCTCCCCCGTTTGCAGAAATGAATTTAATAATTTCTTTATCGTCCTCACGCATTTCTGGCCTCAAATTAAAAATATTTTCAGTGTCATTTGTATTAGTTTCTGAATCAGAAATTTCTTCAGTTTGTATAACCGATGAAGATTTTCTTTGTTTTCTTTTAATCAGAATAGCTGTTCCAGTAATAGCTGCTGCAATAGGAGCACCAACTAATGCAATTGTACTTAAATCAATACTTGGTTGGTCAGATGTTGAAATCGGTGGTTGTGTAATCGGTGGTTGTGTAATCGGTGGTTGTGTAATTGGTGGTTGTGTAATTGGTGGTTGCGAAGTTCCAAAAACATAATTAATTTCAGATAAACCGGAACTCAAATCTAATTTTGTTTGATCATTTATCAATTCCATGTTAGATGGAAGTGCATCCATTCCTACAATAATTGAATTTGGAGGCATCAATAAAGAATAGTCAGTTGGAGAATCTAAAGCAAAAGTCCAGACTCTTCCTTCTTTGGAAATTAAATCATGTATATCATATTCAATTGTAATTGATGAAGAACCAAAAGTATCGATCATTGCTTTATCATCTATTATTTCACTTGATAACAAAAATCCATTTTCACCTACAACGATAAAATTATCAATGGAGGGACCAAACAAGCTAACTTCATAGTCAGGATTCAGAGGATCTACATCTATCTGAGATGAAATGTGAGCTGAACCGTCTGAATAAAGGGTTAGATCAAGCATACGAGTAGAACCGAATGAGGTCTGAATTGGCATCGTTAGTGCAACAACCATTAAGCCAGCAATTATCAAAGGTGCCTTAACCATTGTTTCGAGGATACCCTCAGTCCTTACAAAAAGCATTCCATCTTCTCGAAGAGACTCTTTCCTATGAATTGGTACGATTTCTGGATACATATGCTCAATACCTTAGATTCATGCTTTCTACGAGTCCCTGAAATCTCTTGAATTCCTGGAAAAACTGAAGTCCTTTTTCAGTTATCAAAAAGACTCTATTTCTGTCGTTTTTGACGGATTCGACTAAGCCTGCTTCTACCAGTTTCTCACATTTGTCTAGTACTGCGTAGTGAGATAGGTTGGCTTTGCGAGAGATTGCAGATACAATGACTCCACCGCGACCGCCATCAGCGGTAACGTCTAAGATATCACCCATTATGCCCATTTCGGACCTGTATTGTTGTTTTGACATGCTCTAGTATAGAATAATGTAGTTAATGAGGAACATTTTGAAACTTCATAGCGGAACGCACAGCGGAACAGCAGTTTCATCCAAAAATTACCTAATTTTTGATGATTTTGAAAAAATACTGGAAAATTTGGAAAAATACTATGCCTAAAAAAAATTCAAAAATCTTTGTTTTCCTAGAAAAATTCTCTTTTGAAATTTTTTTTGACAAAAATAATCTATTTACCCTGATTTTGAGGAATTATAATGAAATTTAATATATAAAGAACAGGATGATTCCTCGTCGTTCCTAATCTATCATTTTGACAGTATTTTTTCATGGTAAAATACCAAATTAAAAATTTTGAAGCAGTGGTCATTCTCCTGATGCTTGCGGCCTCACCCCTATCTGTTACCTATGTTTTTGGTCAAAATGATGACAATCCAGATAAACTTGAAGCAATTCTGACAAAAAAAATGATTAATGGAAAGCTGGAAGTCAATCATTATGCCTTACCTGATGATTTATCAGAGACAGATTTGCAAACTATGTCAATTAACGGCAAAATGTCTTGGGTTTATCAAAATTTCAAGTCATATAATGCAGGAATAGTTCTTTTTGATGGAAAAGCTTCAAAGTTGGGAGAAAATCTATGGGAGATTTTAATCAATGAAGAAACCTTGGATGAGGAAATAAGCTTCAAAATAGTATTTTCTGGAAAAATTACAGAATCGGATGAGGAAAATGTAATTGCAGTTTCATTAATGAATTTAGTGATTAAAAATCCAGAAACAGCTCAAAATCTCAAGTTATTACAGATAGGATAATCGATCATAATTTCAGAAGATTTAATGGGTCTAACCAAAAATTTAAAAATTCATTTTGGTGAAATGTCACCATTTTTTATTTAATGGACTAAAAATCATTCACAAGGTCAGCTTTGAGATGCAGTGTAACTTTTTATTCCCATTTTGAAAAGTAAATCATAAAATGTTTGATAAATTCAAAAATGAAGAGGGAGGAGAAATGGTAGAAGAAAAAAGTAATAACGATAATACTGAAGAATCTAATTCTACAATAGAATCAACCAGTCAAATTGGAATTGGAGAATTAATGGGAAAACGGGCAAAATTGGAAGAAGCAATAGATTACGTAGGTTTAATGATTAAAAATCTCAAAGATAAGAGAACTTTACTTGAAAAAGATATTGAAGAAGAGTCAGTAGACATAAAAAATCTCAAAGAAAAGCTTCAAAAAGTTAGTGAATACATAGAGGAAGAAAACAGAGGAATTGTAGAACTTGCCAATAAGCGACAAAAAGTTGAAAACGAAGCAGATGAGGTGGGCTCCATTATCAATACTTTAAGAGATAGACTTTCTGGTGTCGATAGAGTAATTGATGATGAAGGAAGTAGAGTTAGAAAAATTAAAGAATCTAGAGATTCATTTAATGAATAAAATTTTAAAAATTAAAGATATTTGCTAGTTGATGCTTCTTTAATATCTGTTGGAACTGAAGGGAACATTTGACCTGCTGAACTTTCAGCAACAGCAGCAGCTTCTTTTAAAATACTTTCAGATTCTGCATTAGTTGTTGCATCCATTCCAAATGCTGCATCTCCTGAGAAACTTTCAGTCATAAAGCCACCAAGCATTTCTGCCATTTGACCAATTTCTTGTTCAGCTCCTGGCATAATTTTTCCAAGAGATGATTTAAGATTCTTCATCAATCCCATTGTTGGCATTATAGCTACTACAGTATCTCCAAGATCACTGCATGTAGTTAATCGTAATTCTATTTGTTCTAATGCGATTCTAGCACTACTCAAAATTTTTGTCACTTTTCTTACTTCAGCTAATTCATTTCCAAGAACTTTAGTTGTTTGAATATCATGTTTTTGTGTTGCATCTACAATTCTTTGGAATAACTTTGCATCACGTTCTTGTAAATTTGATAGCATAGTATCTAATTTTTTTATCTGTAATTGTAATTTTTTAATTCCTTCCTGAACTCTTGGTTTTAAAGCACCTTTAGGCTTGATAGTGTCATTGATTTTTTCAGTAATACCAGGTTTTGGTTGATGTGACCATTTATCGGATAAACCAGGCATGAGTTTGATTCTAAAATATGTACTTAATTTCCAGTGTAAAAAATGGTTCACATGACATTAAAAATAACTAAGTAAAACAGAATATTTCAAAATTCTCTCATAACTAACAAAACACCATATTTTTCAAATATTAAAAAGAGAGTTATAAACAAAAACATGATTTCAAATCATAAAAAAAATTTAGAATATATTTTTAGAATTCATTGTTTTTATGATTCCATCACGCTTCTTATACTCTAATTGTAAATTATAATCTAATCGTTTCATAGTTTCTAAATGCGTTTCTGGATTTTTTGATTTAGGGTTTTTTAATTCACATTTTTTATGCTCTTCAAGTTTATTGATTCTTTCTTGATTAACTTTTAATTGTTGATCTAGTAAATCTAACTGAATCTTACAATTTTCACAAATTAAATCTCTATCTGTTTCTAAATGAAATGTAGTTTCGCATTTTTTACAAATAAAATTCATTTCCAAAGAACATATGATGATTGTAAAATTAAGCGTATTGATAGAGTTTATTTTTATAATAGAATTTAATGTATAGTTTATTGAATAAAAAAATTATTATAATTCCCATAGTTGGCATATTAGCAATTGTTTTAGTAGGTTTTTCATCAAATGAAACTACAGAAAGAAGTAATATTTTATTTCACATTACACTTGCAGATCCTAATCTGTATGTTAATGGTGTTTATACTGAAAAATTTATTCTTAAGGAAGGAGAATATTTGTTCAGATTTGTTCCAAATGGCAGCAGTCCAAAAATTTTGTCAATTACATTAAATGGAAATACATTCGATTATTCTGAAAATTTTAAGCTGATAGGAACACCGCACCAAACTGAAATTTCCGAGTATTTTACATGGGATTATGATGGACAAAAAAATATTTTCATTTCAGAAATGCAAGAATTCTCAATTATAATTAATCCAAATGGAGAAACTATGGGTTCTGTATCTGTAGATATCTTAGAAAATTAGAAGGCGTATACCCCTTTGTTACAGAACAATGAGAGATTTCCTCTCATAGTCAGTTGTTAAACAACTGATCACCTTTTTCGTTCTGCGGGGCTACGCAAGTTTAGTCGATAGCAATTATATCTTTCGACATTAATTACTATAGTAACTTTAAGTATTTAAGATTTAACATGAAATATTATAAAAATTCATTGATTTTTTTATAATTTTTTATATCTATTTTTAATTAATCGATCTATAAATTACGAATTTTAGTTTAGACATTATTGAAATTATCAGGTAAAATTGCTCTAGTAACTGGTGGAAGTCGTGGAATAGGATTAGCAACGGCAAAAATTTTATCAGAAAATGGAGCTACAGTAGTAATTACTGCAAAAGACAAAGAGAGATTAGAAAATGCAGTAAAAGAAATTCCTAATGCCATAGGAATTGTAGCTAATATTAGAAATTCAAATGATGTGAAAAATGTTGTTAGTAAGATAATTGAAAAATTTGGAAAATTAGATATTCTTGTAAATAATGCTGGAATATTTCCCAAGATAAAACAATTACATGAAATTGATGAGGATGAATGGAATGAAGTTCTAGATGTAAATCTCACAGGACAATTTAGATTTACCAAGGAAGCAATTCCTCATTTACAAAAAACATCAGGTTCAATAATTAATATTTCATCAGATGCAGGAATAAAGGCATATCAGGGATTTAATGCCGATGCATATTCTGCATCAAAAGCCGCTTTAATTTTACTAACAAAATGTTGGGCTCTAGAATATTCTAAAGACAAGATCAGAGTTAATTGTATTTGTCCAGGAGTAGTGGATACAGATATGACAAAACCATTTTTGAAGACTGAAAAAGACAAAGAATTCATGAATAGCGAGCATCCAATTGGTAGAATTGGACAACCTGAAGAAATAGGTAAAGCAGTTTTGTATTTTGCCTCAGATGACGCATCATGGACAACCGGTGCAATACTGACTGTAGATGGAGGAGAATCAATAAAATGAATTCATATGGATTTAATACAACACCAAAGGAGAGAAAACAATGAAAGATAGAAAATCAAAAGCAAAATTGATTATACTTTTAGGAATAATTTGGATAGTTATTACATTACCTTTACCGTGGATAGTAAATAATCCAGAGGTATCAACTGCGCAATTCAACACCATACTTACTATCATCGGAGTAATGTCAATTCCATTCATAGTTCTTGGAGTTGTCTGGACGTTAAAGCCAGAACTAACAACTTAGGTAGCTTTAATTGAAAGATATCCCTATTTCTGATAAAATTCCTGAATTAGATATTGCCATCAAGGCTGCAATAGATGCAGGGAATGCAATTTTAGAAATTTATCAAAAAGATTACAAAACATCTACAAAAAAGGATAATTCTCCAATTACAGATGCAGATTTGAAGAGTAATGAGGTCATTAAAAAAATCCTATCACAAACAAAACATTGGATTTTATCTGAAGAAGATAAAGATGATTTGAATAGATTATCACAAGAAACAATTTGGATTGTAGATCCGCTTGATGGGACTTCTGATTTTATTGACAAAACAGGCGAATTTACAGTTATGATTTCCTTAATTAAAAATAAAAAACCAATTCTAGGAATAATTGGATGGCCTACAGAAAATACACTGTTTGTAGCTCAAAAAGGAAGTGGAGCATTTAGATTTTCAAATGGAGAATGGAGGAAAATTTCAGTAACAGGAATTTCGGAAGTTCCAAAATGCAGAACTGTAGGTTCTAGACATCATTTGTCAGATAAAGAAAAATCATTTATTAAAAAATTAGGTATTGAAGATTTTACAAGTATTGGTAGTTCATTAAAAGTTGGAAAGATTAGTTCTGGTGAAGCAGAAGCATACATTACAACTACAAATAAAATGAAAGAATGGGATTCAGCTGCTTCTTATTGTATAATTTCAGAAGCTGGAGGTAAAATGACAGACATGTTAGGAAATGACATCACATACAATAATGAAGATGTGTATCATCAAAATGGAATTCTTGTTACAAATGGATTAGTTCACAATAAAATAGTTGAAGAATTTAAAAAATTAGAGTAGGTTTCTTCCTTTAAGGAAGTCCTTTACTTTTTGCGCACTGTCTGAAAGTGAATCATGTTCTGTATCAATAACTAAATCTGCTTTTTCTGGAGCTTCATAAGGATCATCAATTCCTGTAAATCCTTTGATTTCCCCTTTTCTAGCCTTGGCATACATACCTTTGACATCTCTTTCTTCACATTTTTCTAGTGAACATTTTACATAACATTCTGCAAACTGATCACCTGCGTCAATAATTTCTCTAGCATTTTCTCTGTTCTCAAGATATGGAGATACAAGAGATACTGCACTTGGAACGCCGTGTTTTAACAAAAGCTTTGCTAAATGAGCAACTTTTTTGTTATGTTCATCACGTCCTGCTTTTGAAAAATCTTTTGGAGAAAACCATTCTCTTAGTTCATCACCATCAAGCATTGCCAAGTTTGGAATATCTTTTTGCAAATCTTTTACAATCGTAGTCTTTCCTGAACAAGGAAGACCAGTCATCCAAAGAATGAAAGGTTTCATGAGTGAAATATCCAAATAACCCATAAAGAGCTTACGTTAATTTGTAGCCCAAGGTTGATTTTCCAAATAATCAATATCTGCAATTAGTTCTTCAACTTTTTTCACTATTGCAAAGACTGATCTGTATTGTTCATACATTTCAATTTCTTCTTCTTTTGATAAAACTTCAGCTTCTGCAATATCAAAAAATTTATTTTCTTTGTTAAGATGATCATTTAGAAAAATTGCATATGTTCTGAGATATCTTGATACAGGTTCTTGTGCATCCTCCCCATTTTTCCATCTTTTTAGATGGTGTGATATTTGTCTAGCAATGTTTCTTCCAAATTCATGTTCAATCATAAATTTTCTAATTTCTTCTTTTAAAGAATCATAACTTGCCACACATGGAAAATACGAATCTTCTTCTCTTGAATGATGAATGGTATCGACAAATTCTGAAATTACTATTGTAATTTTTGTTAGATCTGAGAATGGAATTTTAGTGCCTTTGTATAGTTCAGCAGCACATTTTGATATTATTTTTTCTAAACGACGAACTTGATCATGATCTGCACGAAGCTGATTTGAAGCACTCATAATATTCTATTCTTAATTATGTTATTTAAAAATCAGCAAATAGCCAATGAATATAGATTAATCGAGTTTAATTTTTATCCAGATCAATTTAGATTCAGTTATTAATGAATCCTGTAATTTTATCAATTTTGAATTTATTTGGAGGACAAACAGGAGATATAATTTCAATATCTAATTTTGATACAAGTATAATTTTTGATAAATTTACTCAGTTACAAAATTCTATTGGGACATTATCTAGTCATGATGGACCTATTGCTGAAGCCCATGTGATATTACTTGCTGCAGGTGTTGTTATTTTTCTAGGAGTAGCTGGTGAAGCATTCTTCAAAAAAACTGGCATTCCAGATGTAGCTTTTCTGATGATTCTTGGTGTAATTATTGGGCCAGTATTTGGATTAATTCAACCTGAAGCTGTGATTAAAGTAGTTCCATATTTTGCAGCTCTTGCACTAATTATTATCATGTTTGATGGTGGACTAAATCTAGATATCAAACATGTTATCAAAACTGCACATTTTTCAGTGACGTTAGCTGTCCTTGGTTTTATTTTATCAGTTGTAATGATTACTCTTGCTGCACATTTTGCATTAGGATGGTTATGGTTAGAAAGTATTCTTTTAGGATCCATAGTAGGGGGAAGTAGTTCTGCAATTGTATTTGGTTTAGTTAGAAATGTCAAAATTTCAGAAGAAACTAAATCAATGTTAAGTTTTGAATCTGCATTAACTGATATTTTAGCCACAATTATTGCATTCATATTATTTGAAGCAGTTTTAGCAGGGCATTTTGATATTCAAACATTACAAGAAACCATAGGACGTGCAGTTGTAGTAGGTTTGGTACTAGGATTTGGAGTTGGAATTCCTTGGATGTATGTTTCTACAAAACTTGGAAATGCACAACACGCCTATATGCTTACGTTAGGTGTTTTGTTTGTATTATTCTTCTTAGCAAACTCATTTGGAGAATCAGGAGCGTTAACTGCATTAGTATTTGGTTTAATGATTGGAAACAAGAGTCATTTAGCAAAAATTCTCAGATTTAAATTGCCAAGAATTGAGCTTGATGATCCGACACATAATCAATTGACATTTTTGGTAAGATCATTTTTCTTTGTATTTGTAGGATTGATGGCTAGTTTTGGACAAATAGAGTATCTGATATTTGGAGTTTTAATTACTATTGTAGTTTATTTTGGAAGAATATTTGTTGGAAAGATTACATTAACAAAAAGATTTTCACTTTTGGATAGGGCAGTAACAAATTCCATGATTCCTAGAGGATTAGCAGCTGCTGTACTTGCAACATATCCAATTACTATGGGATTGCCTAATGCTGAAGCATATCCTCAACTAGTATTCTTTATTATTTTATCATCAGTAATAATTACAACGATCGGATTAGGAAAATCAAAGAAAATTCTACCACCAGAATCTGTTGAAGGTGGATTTGTTAAACCATCAGAAGAATCTAAAGATAATTCAACAGTAGAAAAAATATCAAATATTCCTATAGAAGATAATATCCAAGGTAGATTTATCAAAGAAAAATTTGATGAATCTCAAAAAAAATAGAAACTACCTTTTAGATAATTAGGAAATTTGTACATTTTAAAAAAATAATTTCTCTATTTTTCCATGTAAAAATAAAATTCAGATTAAAGATCTAGTGATTCTTTAAGACCTTTGTACCTGTTTCTAATAGTTACCTCAGTTACATTTGCAGCCTCTGCAATATCTCGCTGAGTTTTATCCTCGCCATTTTTCACACAAGATAGGTATAGTGCTGCTGCAGCTAACCCCATTGGATCTTTTCCTGCAGACACTTCATTTTCTTGTGCCATTTTCAATACTTTGGTAGCATATCTTTTTGTTTTCTCAGCAATTCCAATCTTACTTGCAATTCTTGCAACACATTGAACAGAATCTGTTACTGGCATTTTCAACTCTAATTCTTTGACTAGTAATCGATAACATCTTGCAATGTCTTTTCTTTTGATATTTGCAGCCTCTTCAATATCTTTTAGATTTCTTGGAGTTGATGTATCACGACATGCAGCGTATAATGCTGATGCCATTAAAGCAGAAATAGAACGACCTCTAACTAGACCTTTTTCAAGAGCTTTTCTGTAAATGTAAGCAGCTTTTTCAATTACTGAATCAGAAATTGCAAGTTTGTCTTTTAATCTATTTAATTCACTAAATGCTTGTCTAAAATTTCTATCAACTGGTTCATGAACCTGACTTCTGCTATCCCAAGTTCTTAGTCTCTCAATAGTGCTTTTCATTGTTGAAGAGAGAGGTCTGCCTGAAGCATCTTTGTTAACAGGATTAATTATTGTTGCAAGACCCATATCATGCATGGTTAGAGATGTTGGTGCACCAGCTCTGGCTTTGTTGCCACCCTCATCTTGAGTAAAAGATCTCCATTCAGGGCCAGCCTCTTGCAGTTTTTCAGTTATTACAAACCCACATTTTGAGCAGAACATTTCTCCAGATTCAGTATCAGTAACTAACTTTCCTTGAGCACATCTTGGACACAGTTCTTTTGTTTTACTAACCATATACTATTCTGGAACTGTATTAGATTTGGTATTTATGAATCATTAATTTTTACGGAAAAATTAGGTATAAAATAATCAAAAATGTATAGATTAAGATTGTAATTTTTTGTTTATTGATTGAACATATTTTTTATTATATTCATTGAATAGTTGAATTTTATCTTGAGCCAATGCCATTGCTCCAGGTCTACTATTGATATGATTTTCAGCGATTTTTTGTTCATCTAAGAGTTTTTCAAGATTTTCTTTAGGTGTTGATTCTAATTCTACAAGTAGATTTACAAGTTCATTTTCAAGATTTTCTTTAGTGTTAGGGAGTGCTGGCGGATCAGCACCTATGATTTCTTTAGTGGTTATACTTCCAAATACTTTTTTATCTAGATCAAGCAATAATGAAAAGTGAAATTAGTGGTATAAATTTAATTTCATTTTAATCAAAGTTGAAAATGTGGGTGCAGTGCAATCAAACGTTTTATCTTTAGATAATTTCTTACTATTTTATGACTTATTGTATAGGAGAATGCAAAAAATACAAGGCTCTTAAACCAACAGAAATTGGCAGGTATGCCGCTGGGCAAAAAAGATGCAATTTTTGTGAAGTGTTTGTAGAATTTGAGGGATTAACTTGTCCTTGTTGTAACAGGCAACTCAGATGTCTCCCAAGAAGCAGAAAAGGAAAAGAAAAGTATTTGGCTCAAATTATAAGATAAATCATGCCTAGGAATCAAAGTTCTACTTATAAGAAATCAAATACAAGTGTAATTATGGCAATTCCTGCAGATGTTGAAGAAGTTGTTGAAAAACACATTAAATTAATGATTTCTCAAACTGAGACATATCTGCCATTTATCAGAGTAGCATTTCCATATTCAAATAATGTTGCTGATGGAGTATACAATTTAATCATAGGAAGTGCATTATCAATATTCGTAAATCAATTTGCAATGAAAATGAAAAATCCAACTGTAGATGATTTTACAGAATTTGGAAAGATTGCTTTAAAATATAGAGATCAGGTCGATCAATTTTTTAAATAACTAGGCTATTTCACCTAGAAAATGTATAGTGCTGTTTGTTACAATGACAGTTCTGTCTTTTGGAACATGGTATAATTTTTTTGAACCATTGGAAGATTGAACAATAAGTTTTGAGAAAGGATCTTTAAGTGATTTGTAAAGAATTCCTTTATCTCCTACTGATTGTGACCAATGAGGTCCTTGGACAAAAGAAATTGTTTGAAATTTTATAACCTGATATGAATAAACCATTTCTAATTAATTATTAATAATTGCACTCATTAATGACTTTCCACCAATTAGTGCTCCAATAGAAAAGCCAATGTTAGCTATCAAGTTGATTACTAATGCTCCATAATGACTGTGTTCAAGAAACGTGCTTGATTCAAGTGCAAGTCCAGACATCGTAGTAAGTGAACCGCAGAATCCTATAGCAGCAAAAAGAGAATATTTTCCATCAAGATGCCACTGTTGAGACATTACGATAAAGGCTCCAAGGATAAATGCTCCAAGTACATTAACTGCTAAAATATTGACAGGTATTGTATTGAAAAGTAAAGGAGATTCAATGACTTTGAATCTCAAATAGGCTCCAAGTACAGAACCTACTGCAAGAAAAACAAATTCCAAACCCTTCATCTATACAATTGAGACAATTGACATTATTTGTGCTATTTGAATAGATTTTAGGCATAATTTGTGCCTAATCCAGTTTTAATTTAGAAAGATATAATCACAGTTTTTATAGGTTTGATATTTTTTCCAAACTGAATGACATTAAAGTTGAGATGCGATGACTATGGTTTTGAATGCGAATATGTTATTGATGAAGCAAAAACTATAGCTACAATTGAAAAACTAAGAAATCATTTTGAAGAAGAGCACGGAATTGATTACACTGTTGAAGCAGTTACTCAAATGATTACTAATCGCGGGCATTCTTTAGAATCAATCAGAAAATAAACTTATAAAAAAATATTTTCATTTTTAACATTTATTACAATGTGTGTTATATTGCAATTAAGATTTAGTTTTTAAGAAAATTCTAGGAACTTTTAGTTTGTAAAGTTTAGTTTCGATTACAAAATTACCTGAATCATATTATTTTTATTTTATAATCACTAAAAGGGTTCAATAGTGATAGAAAATTATTCAAATGATTATGATGTCAGGTGTCAACTAGATACTTGCAAAACCTATCCTGCGATAACAGATTCTGAAAGAGGAGAAATTGTCTGTGGGGGATGCGGTCTTATCTTATTGCAAAATATGGCCGACGCATCATATGAAAACAACGGTTACAGCTCAGAAGACTTTATGAAACTATCAAGAACAGGTCCTGCTACATCATTAACAATGAATGATAGGGGATTATCAACTGTAATTGGTACGAATAAAGATTCAACTGGAAAAACACTATCTAGCAAAACAAAATACGAATTCAATAGATTACGAACTTGGGATCAAAGAAGTAAATCAAGAAAGACGGCTAGTTTTAGCAAGGCTTTCACTTTACTTCACGGAATGAAAACAAAATTAGGAATATCAGACAATGTTGTAGAAAATGCAGCCTATATTTACAGAAAAGTGGTTGATGCAAAATTAACTAGAGGAAGAACTATGGCATCGCTAATTGCAGCCTCACTTTATGCAGCATGTAGAGAAAATAACATCCCTAGAACATTAGACGATATTGCAAATGCTGGAAATGTTGAAAGAAGAATACTTTCTCGAGACTTGAGAACCATAATCAAAAAGCTTGAACTGAATCTTAATCAGTACGATACATCCTCGTTTATCTCAAAAATTTCAAACAACATGAATCTAAGAGAAAAGACCAAACGAGATGCGTTCAAAATACTAGACCTTTGCGAGAAAAAACAGATTACTGCTGGAAAACACCCCGTAGCACAAGCTGCTGCATCATTATACATATCATGTATTATAAATGGGGAAAAAATCAGTCAGAAAAAATTTGCAGTGGAATCTGGAATAAGTGATGTTACAATCAGAAACAGAGCCGTCTTGATTAAGAAAACATTAAAGTTAATTGAGTAGATTATTCCAAAAATATCCCTACAATTGTATTGTAGGAGAAAATATTTTTTCAAATATTGTTTCTCTTAATTGATTTGCTAATTCCATAATTACACGAATTTGTTCTAATGTGATTTCTCTAAGACTTTGTATGGAACTGTTTAGTTCTGATATTTCGGCTTGCAATCTAGATTTTTCATTATTTAAAGAGGATATTTGATTTTGTAAATTTTTGTTTTCCTGTTTTAGATTATTATTTTCTTCAGTTAGTCGTTTTACTTTTTCTGAATCAGATTCTTCTGGGAAAGGGTTTGGTGTAGGACTAGGTTCTGGCATTCTAATGGGTTCAGGTGTAGGACTAGGTTCTGGAATTTGTGGTGGCCCTGGCTCTTGTTCTGTTTCAATAGCAAATGTAGTTTGTAAAAAACTAACAAATGCAAGTAGAACAATTATACTAAAAACAAGATTGGTTTTCATGTTATAATTTCACAAAAACATTAGAGTAGTTTTGTATATGAATATGATTATTGATTTCAAAGAATGAAGAGATTATTTGTAGAAATCAGGTTCCTGATCTCGTTTCTGTTTTGGAAGATCTTCCATAACAGCTTGAACTACTTCATTATGATTATACGTAAGATGTCTGAGAAACTTTGCTGATTCGTCTGCTCTAGTTTTTTCGTCTGCAAATAACATTTCAGGACTGCTCAATTCAGTCATCATGGTATTGCATTCTTTACATGGCTCAAAGTCAAGATAGAGTTTCATATTTCTCGTCATTTTTCTTAGTATTTAGACTATTTTATGGATTGAGGTATAGGTGCCTCTTTTTTTCGAGGCCTTACCTTATCCACAGCATCAATTAGATCTTGTTGTGTAATTTTGATCTCCTTGACATTCTCTGACTTGGCAGAAACGTATCTCTTCAAAGCGGCTATTGCTGCTCTGTTAGTTACTGCTGCAATCTCTGCACCACTGAAATTATCAGTCAACTTTACTATCTCTGAGATTTTAACATCGCTTGCAAGTGGTTTTTTCTTTGTATGAATTTCAAAGATGTGTTGTCGTCCTTTTTCATCAGGATTTGGAACTTCGATGATTCTATCAAATCTGCCTGGTCTGAGAAGTGCTTCATCTACAATATCTAATCGGTTTGTAGCACCAATTATCAACACATTGTGTAGTTCTTCCAATCCATCAATTTCAGTTAGAATTTGAGATACCACATTCTCTGTAACATGTGAATCAGAACCACCGCTGCCTCTTCTTGGAACAAGTGCATCAACTTCATCTAAGAATATAATGCATGGTGCCGCTTGTCGTGCTTTTCTAAAGATTTCTCTGACTCCTTTTTCAGATTCTCCTACCCATTTTGAGAGTAGCTCAGGACCTTTGATGCTGATAAAATTAGACTCTGTCATTTTTGCAAGAGCTTTTGCTATCATGGTTTTTCCAGTTCCAGGTGGACCATGAAGTAGAATTCCTTTTGGTGACTCTACATCAACATAATCATATGCATCCTTGTATTTGATTGGCCATTCGACAGCTTCTCGAAGTTCTTCTTTTAGCTGATCTAAACCGCCAACATCATCCCAACTAACGTTTGGAACTTGAACTTGAACTTCTCTAAGTGCACTTGGTCTAACTTCTTTTAATGCATCTCTAAAGTCATCACCAGTGATTTGGATCTTTTGAAGAATCTCAGATGAAATTTTTTCTTCATCAAGATCAATCTCAGGAAGAATTCTACGAAGAGATCTCATTGCGGCTTCTTTGGCTAAAACTTCCAAATCTGCTCCTACAAATCCATGTGTAATTTTTGAGATATTTTTAAGATCTACTTTTTCATCAATTGGCATTCCACGTGTATGAATTGAGAGAATATCAAATCGTCCCTCATCATCAGGAATTCCAATTTCAATTTCTCTATCAAATCTTCCTGGTCTTCTTAGTGCAGGATCAATTGAATCAGGTCTATTGGTAGCTGCAATTACTACAACTTTTCCTCGAGATTTCATGCCATCCATTAATGTCAAAAGTTGAGATACTATTCTTTTCTCTAGTTCTCCGGATACTTCATCTCTTTTTGGAGCAATGGAATCAATTTCATCAATGAAAATTATGCTAGGTGCATTTTCTTCAGCTTGAGTAAATATTTCTCTGATTCGCTCCTCACTTTCTCCATAATGTTTTCCCATAATTTCAGGACCACTTAGTGAGATAAAGTGGGCATTAGTTTCTCCAGCTACTGCTTTTGCCAATAGTGTTTTTCCAGTTCCAGGAGGACCATATAGCAAGACGCCTTTTGGTGCTTCTACGCCTATTTTCTCAAATAGTTCTGGATGTCTCATTGGTAATTCTACCATCTCTCGAATTTTCAGAACTTCTCGTTTTAGGCCTCCAAGTTCATCATAGGTTATTCTTGGTACAGATGAATCAATCCCTTTTGTCATTGCTCCAAGTTTGAATATTGTATCTTCTGTAACAATGACAGGTTTTGATGGCTTGGTGCTAGTGACAACAAACTGAACTCTTCCCCCCATCTGGGTGTTAAGAGATACTGAATCTCCAGTTGTAAATACATGATTAAGATAGTTGTAAATCATGTATTCTTGCAATCCTTCTGCTGCAATCTTTTCAGTTGGAGACAAAACAATTTGTTCAGCATTTACTGCTTCTACTGATTTCAGTGTAATTTTATCACCAATTCCAGCTCCAATATTTTGTCTTGTCATTCCATCAATTTTGATTATCCCTGAACCATATTCTTCAGGTGCGCCTGGCCAAAGTTTTACATGTGTTTTTTTGTTATATGTTAATTCTAGAATTTGTCCTGTATTCCATTTTTGATCCTCAATAATTTTAGGATCAACAATTGCTCTACCTCTTCCAACATGTTGTTGAGGACTTTCTTCAATTTTTAAAATTATTTCACTCATATTATTACCTCAAAAATTAGAGGGGTTTATTCAACCTCCACCGTTTTGCCCTTTGGTTTTTCTTCTTCAAGTAGTTTGAAGACTATTTCTAAAACTCCATTCTTGTAAGAAGCTTTTGCAGAGTTTTCATCAACTTTGTGTTGCACAGGAACTTTCACATGATATTTTTTATCATTGTGTTCTGCTGAAAGATCAACTATTTTGTTTTCAACAACAATTTTGACATCAGACTTTTCTACTCCCGGCATTTCAGCTATGAGTTTTACTACCTTTTCTTTTTCATCTACAATTGTGTCGACAAGTGGTTCTCGTGTTTCAGAAGTTGGAAGTAATCCTGGTTTGACATTTCCGTATTCTTTTACCACAGGTTTTCCATCAGGACCAACGGTCATTGTATAACCGTAATAATATGGACCAGATTCAGAACCATTTCCCTTGAATTCCTCAAAAATGTCATTTATGTCAAAAAAAGAGTTTGACATTCTTTTGAAAATTCTATCAAATTCACTATCAAAGAAGTTTGTCATATTTATCTACTTAATGTAATACATATTACATTATATAAAGATTATTGTTTATTCTTTAATTTCTTACATAATCCTATTATAACTGACACAATATAATAATTTTAATGAGACTTTCAAGTGTATCAATTCCTGAGGTCGTAAAAGAAATCATTACCAGAAATCGTTCAATTTATGATTGTATGAAAATGGATTTGATTAATTATACAGCACTGGCAGTAAAACTTCAACCAGAGATAGAGAAAATTCTAGGAAATCCTGTTAATCTCAATACCGTAGTAGTTGCAATCAAAAGATTTGCAGATTCATTTGAAATCAAAAATGAAGTAAAAGAAGAGTCAGTCTTGAAAAATGCAAGATTGGCATTAACTGATGGGATAATGGATGTCAAATTTTCAATCAAGGATTCGAATCAAATGGATCCAATGGCAATTTTAGACAAATTCTCTAAGGTAACTAGTAACTATGAGTTTTTTCGACTTTCTGATTCATTTAGATTTCTTACAGAAGATATGGAAGATATTAGGCAGATTTTCAACAGTGTCTCAACAAGAGATGATATGTTTAGTACTGGTCTTGCAAAAATTAGAATTTCAATTCCCAGTGGTCAAAATCAATCAGATGTAGTATCTTATGTTGCTGAGGTATTACATGCAAATGGAATAGAGTTAGTAAATGCATTTTTCAGTCAAGATAATATCATAATAATTCTAAATGAAAGAGATTCATCAAGGGCATATGATATTTTACATTCAGATATTATGAGAGCCTAGGAATAATAGTGAATTTTATTCTTATAGCATATATTCACCCAATTTGTGGAAAAGACACGATTGGCAAGAAATAAGAAGAAAATTGTAATTTTAGGGGGAGGTTTTGCAGGAGTAGAATGTGCCAGACAATTAGAATCAAAATTTGGAAATGATCCTGAGATCGAATTGGTGATGGTAAGTGAGGATAATTTTCTATTATTTACACCAATGTTGCCGCAGGTAGCATCTGGAATGATCGAAACTAGACATATTGTTTTGCCTATTAGAACAATTTGTAAAAAAACAAAATTCTATGAAGGCAGAGTCAAAAATGTTGATCCTTATGGAAAACTAGTAACATTATGGGGTACAGGTGATAAAAGAAGTATTTCAATACATTATGATTTTTTAGTAGTTGCACTTGGAAGTGAGACTAACTTTTTCGGAATGGCAGATGTTGAAAAAAATGCATACACAATGAAGACACTCAATGATGCTGTCATGTTAAGAAATAGAGTAATTGACATGTTAGAACAGGCAGAAAATGAAACCAATCCAATTCTTCGAAAAAGTTTTTTAAATTTTGTAGTTGTAGGAGGAGGTTTTGCAGGAATTGAAACTGCAGGGGAATTAATGGATCTTCTTTTGGATGCAAGAAAACATTATCCTACTATTCATAAAGAAGATCTTAAAGTAATTGTTTTAGAAGCTCTAGGAATGATTTTGCCTGGATTTAACAAAAAACTTGCAGATTTTGCAAAAGATAAGATGATGGAAAGAGGTGTTGACATTAGACTAAAAACTGCAGTTACTAGTTTTGATGGAAATGAAGTTACAACAAAGTCACTGGATGAAAATCCAAGTGATGCAATCGATTCAACTGAAATTGATTCAATAATTACAAAGACATTGATTTGGACAGCAGGAGTTACTCCAGTAAATACTATCAAGAGATCAATGTTCAAGACAGAGAAAGGAAAAGTAATAGTAAATGATTATCTAGAAGTTTCAGAATTTCCAGGAGTGTTTGCGATAGGTGATTGTGCATTACATATTGACCCTAAAACAGAAAGACCGATACCTCCAACTGCACAAATTGCAGAAGCTCAGGCAAAGATTGCAGCTAAAAATTTAATTGCATTAATTAAAAATTCTAAAAAAGAAAAATTTGTGTATCATTCTAAAGGACAAATGGCAATTATTGGAAAAAGATCAGGAATTGCTACATTTTTGGGAATGAATATCGCAGGTTTTTGGGCTTGGTTGATTTGGAGAAATATTTACCTCTCAAAAATTACAACATTTGATAAAAAAACTCGCATATTTCTTGACTGGACAATAGATTTGTTCTTTGATAGAGACATCTCAAGACTAAAACTAATGAAACGTGAAACTGAGAAAGAATACAAACTACTAGATGAAGTAGATGATGTTTGGTAAAAGAAATTAAATTATTTTTCTAATTTTATAAATAATTATTGCTGGTGCTGCAAAATACATTCCTACATTCATCAAAATTATTCCAATTCCATAAGACAGCATTTCTCCTTCAGAATCAATTTCAGCATAGTTGAGAATTGATAATGTAGATAACATTGGAGTAATTGAGAGTTTTACAGCTTCTTTGAAAAGAGGATTTTCACGTTCCAAATCAGCAATTGTTGGTGAAAATGAGTAATAGAATTGGTTAAAACCATTCATAAAAGCAGTTCCCGATTCTGTTGGTAAAATTGTATTATCTCTAAGTTCTCTTAATTGTTGTACTTGTGGTGCAAGTTCAGAACCAAATGCAGCAGTTGCAATTAAACACCCTCCACCTTCTTCAGTGGATGTATTGTTTGATTCATCTTGAGATAATATTTCAAATGAATCAATTGTTTCAATGAATTTTGGAAGATGTGAATCAAAATCATCTATTCCATTACTGTATGCAAGTGTATAATATTTTTCAGTATCATAAATCAATACTTCTCTAAATTTTACTTTGAATTTTTCACCATTAGATGAAAAGTCCCCTTCTGCTTCAATCTCATATACATCATTTCCATTGATAGTTCCTTCATTTTGTGAAATAATTCTTAAATTGCCTGATTCTAGTATTTTTTGTAATGTTATAGTTTTTTCAGAGATAAGATCACGTAAAGATCTTTGATTTGTTTCTTGTACAGTTAATGAGATAACAGGATTCATCATTCCTGTTTTTGGTCCAACTGCAACAACATCAGGAGCATTCGGTTCTGTTTTTTCTGGTGTTTGTAGTAACCAACCCTCAGGAACACTAAATCCTATTTCATGTTCAGCACTTTCATATTTTTGATTGCCAGTTGAAGAAATCACATTAGTCTGTGTACGTTCAGGTTCTTGTAATTCAAGAAGATTTGATATTTCAGAGCGATTAACAATTGTAGCTTTTGTGATTCTTACTTGTTCAGCATCCACTGGTTTATCTCCAGACTTTGTCTCAACTTTGGCAATTTTATCAAGTGTTTCAAAACTTTCTGGAGTCACAATTCTACCAAATACAGTATACTGTTCATCAAGAAAATTTGAATCACCATGAACGATAAAAAATTGAGAACCTCCACTGTTAGGATCAGCTGATCTTGCCATGGAAACAATTCCACGATTATGTTTAATGGTATTAAATTCAGCATCCACACTTGTACTTGGACCGCCGGTTCCCCATGTGTTAGGATCACCATCTATTGTATTAGGATCGCCACCTTGAATCATAAATCCAGGAATGATTCTATGAAATAGTACTCCGTCATAAAATCCTGATTCAGTTAATCCAATAAAATTATCAACATGTTTTGGTGCATCATCTGGAAAAAACCCTATTACAATAGTTCCAAGATTTGTTTCCAATACTGCTAATTTATCATAGGATTCAGCAAATGAATTATTTCCAAAAGCAACTAAAAGTAATGAGGCTGCTAAAATTAAGAATATTTTATTCAATAATTTTTTCCGTAAATTCTCACTTAAAAGCTAATTGTATTAGTTTTTAACAAAGTTGAATAAATTATCAGTTATGGAACCTGATGAAAAGATTCAGGCACACATAGTATCAGTGTGGAGAGAATCCAGAAAATTCTTTTCAATTGGAGGCAAAGAAGGCATGTTGGTGTTAACTGACAAACATTTGATGTTTATCCACAAGACAGAATCTAAAATGAATTGGTGGAAGGCCATTACTCAGAGACAAGTTGTTAATTTTATCAAATCAAAAAATACAATGATTCGTCATGATGGCTATAATGAAGAAGATTTGATGAATGATTGTGAGGATGATCGAAATATCGAATTAAGTTTCGATGACATTTCCAGTGTTAGTTTTACAGAGAAAGATTGGGGAAGTTCATTACAATTAGAATATCAAAAAGATGGAAAAGACGAGAAATTTCAGTATTCAATAGCCCAAGATTGGGTAAAATATCCTGCAAAAGAGCCTACAAAATACATGAAAGTCGATTGGGAACCTTTTGTGCAATATATTAAAGACAGACAAAAATTTACAAAGTAAAATTGAGTAAAGTTTACGCTGTAGGTGTTGGTCCTGGTTCCCCAAAATATGTCACAGAAATTGTAAAAGAAATAATTCAGAATTGTGATATAGTTATTGGTTACAAATACACACTAAAAACAATAGAGGATTTGATTGAGGGAAAAGAAGTTTATGAAATCACTATGAATGATCAAGAAGATTCTTATCAAAAGATTCTTCCAGAACTAGGGGATAGAACACTAGTCATACCATTTACTGGTGATGTAAATTTTTCAGAATCAGAAGTTGTTGATAGATTAATAGAAATTTTTGGTGATGTTGAAATTGTTCCAGGCATTAGCTCAATACAGGTTGCTGCATCAAGAGCAAAAGTTCCTCTTGATAAATGCAAAGTAATTACAATGCATGTTACAACACCAATTGAAGACAAGAAATTAGAATTGCAAAAATCGTTGATTGATGGTTTTAGTGTCATTTTAGTGCCAAGGCCTTGGCCAAAACAGCCAGACAAACATTTCATGCCTTCAGAAATTGCAATTTATCTTAGAGAGCATAATTTTGAGACTGAAAAGATGAAAGTTCATGTTTATGAGGCAATAACTACTGAAAACGAAACCAGTTTTGAAGGAGTAGTAAAAGATTTGGAAGGAAAAGAATTTTCTGATTTATCTGTAATGGTGTTTAATCAAACAAGTCTTGATTCATACATGAATTATAGATGGCAATGGGAAAATTAGTTACGAGTTTTTTCTTGACCTAACACTAAACTGTCAGAAGGTGGATAAACATATGCAATTATTCCCATCCATTCATAATTAGGATCATACAATCTATAGAAACCTAATTCATCAAAAGTTATTGTAGTTGATTTACCAGGTAGAATTTCTCCTGTTGAAATTCTATTATCTGCAATGTATTGGACATAACGATCATTTGTTTTTGAACCACTCAGAATACTATGTGAAACAACATCATCATTTACAATGGTAATAGTGGTACCAGGTGGAACTTCAATTCTATCTTGTGAGAAATATCTCAGTCTAAGAGGCGAATCAGCACTTTGTTTTGATGCAGCTTCAGATATTAAAGCACCGCCACCTTGAACGGTTTGATCCGCTACAATTCCTCTAGATGCTGAACCCCTAAAGATATGAAGTGTAAGATCATCTGATTCTTGTGTTTTTGAAGAGACTAAATCAATTTTAGTCAAACTAGATAATTTTGTAGTGTAAATTACTTTGTAAGTATCATCAGTTGTTGTAATTCTACCAGTAAATCCGTAAATTGATGCATCCTTACTTTCCTCAACTAGTCTTCCAAAAAAGTTAATTGAAGAATCAAATCCACTTGAACTTTCTATATTACCGTTCAATCGAATATACTTGCCTTCACGTAAAAATTTTCCTTTTAAATTAGATACAATAAATTCTTCATCATCTAATGTAATGAAACCATCTTCAGTTAGAAAATTAATTGTACTTCCACTTTGATCTTGAGAAGATAAACCTAAATCAATTTCAGATATTTTAATAATTTCTTCAGTTACTGCAAAGCCCGAACCTTCTAAAAGAAATGCATGATTTTCAGAAATTTCTGCAAATGATTCATTTACAAAATAACCTGATAAAACTACAAGTAAAGCTAGTAACGTTAAGCCTGCCTTCATGATTAATTTTGGTCTAATTTGGTTTATAATTTGCTACTAAATTATTTTAGACTGAATAGGCAAATTCGTGGCTAAGCCTAAAAATTAGAATCCAGGCATATCCATTAGTCCTTCTTGTTGAGCTAACTCAATCATGTAGAATTCAAGATATCCTCCAGCAAAAAGTAGACCCACTACAATTCCAATTTCAACTAGTGTTGGTTTGATGAATGGAACCAGATCAATTTTTTTAATTACTGCTCTAATCAAAATAAAACTTCTAGAAATTCCAAAAGAGTATGCAACTAATTCCATTAATCCAAATGGAGATAAGAAAAGAATTGAAAGTGGAGGAATTTCAGCAATTTGTGGTGCCGTTAGTGCTATTGAGGCAAAAGCAAATCCAGTAGACCAGGCAGAGAAAAGACCCCATGCTATGCCAAAACCTGGAATAAACATTGGAAGTGAAATAGTCAAATTATGAATGAAGATTCCAAAGGCATCAATATCTAAAATAAGATTTTCAAATTCTGTCATGAAAGCATTGGCTTCTTCTTCACTAACAGTAGACATAGACCCAATTTGATATGCAGTGGCAAATAGTCCAAGAAATACAAAAAATGTAATTATTCTAGTTTTATTCACATAGCCATACCTCATGAACAATATTTGAGGGTTGGTGTAGGCGCAGATTTAATTAAACCAAATGATATTTTTTGATATGAAAAGGGAACTGTCCTTTGCATTAAACTATGCATTAAACAAGGGATTTCAGATTCATCCTGATGCTTTTAAAATATTGGAAAATGTGGATGTTAAGAAATTAGAGAAGATAATTAAAGAAATAGTAAGAGAAAAGACTAGGCAAAAGTTATTTCAAATTAATCAAGATGATCTTGAAACATATCTTGGAATTAAAGAAGATTCATCATTACAAAGTGAAGTCAAAATATTATCTGATCCGACTGGTAAAATTACGTCTGGAGAGGGGGTCAAAGGGTATAATGCCCTGTTTTCAAGTCGTTTTAACAAGCTTAAGCGAATCATTTCAGATAGACCAGAATCAAAACTTCTCAAATCTGCAGCATCTCTAAAAAATGCAAAAATTGATGATGACTTGTATGTATGCGGACTAGTCACTGTTAGAAATTCTGAGAGAAATGTTACAAAGATAGTTTTAGAGGATCCTTCAGGCTCGTTTGAAGGCATAATTTTTGATGAAGAATTGCAAAAAACTGCAGGAACCTTACTAATGGATCAATTTGTCATGGCAAGAATAGGTTCTGCTAAAAACTCAGGATATATCATTAAGGATCTAATCTTACCTGATATTCCAGAGCAAGCAAAAAACAAGTCAGAAAGTGATGCATATGCAGTATTTCTCTCCGATTTACATATTGGAAGTAAATATTTCATGGAAGAGGAATTTTCAGATTTTGTATCGTGGATATCTAGTCCAGATCCGGTTGCAAGAAAAATTCGATTTGTCCTAATTGGTGGAGATATGGTAGACGGTGTTGGAATTTATCCAAATCAGAATAAAGAATTAGTATGTCAGACAATCCAAGAGCAATTAAAAAAAGCAGAGGATTTGATTGATAAAATTCCTAAAAATGTCAAAGTCATCATAATGCCAGGAAATCATGATCCTGGTAGAAGGGCATTACCGCAACCAGCTATTCCTAAAAAATACAATTCAGGTTTATGGGAAAGAGAAAATGTAATGATGGTAGGCAATCCAGCCGTAGTCTCATTAAATGGAGTTATTGTATCAATGTTTCATGGACAAAGTATAGATGATATTGTAAAGACTACACCAGGCCTTAGTTATGATAGGCCTACTAATGTAATGAAACACCTCCTTAGAGCAAGACATCTTAGTCCAATTTATGGTAGTCAAACACCAATTGCGCCAGAAATGGAGGATCTTTTGGTAATTCAAGACATTCCAGATATCTTTCATGTAGGCCATGTTCATAGAGCCCAATTAGACATGTACAAAGGAATTTTATTGATAAATTCCGGATCTTGGCAAAAACAAACACCTTTTCAGGCTAGTGTAGGAATGACTCCAAATCCAGGCATTGCTATAATTGTCAATCTAAAAACTTTCCAAGTTTTCCATCAAAACTATAGTTCTAACTTAGACAATGTCTTGCAAAGTTAGATCATCTTTGAATGTCTTTTTTATCATTTCAGACGATATTGTAAGTTTGAATTTTTTCGTCCTGCCATGAATTCCTTGATGGATAAGTCTTCCAGAGATTAATCCAGATAATTCAATTTCACTAAGCATCTGAGTAATTCTTCTTTGAGTAAGCTCATCTTTTCCAACTGCTTTACAGAGATTTTTGTAGGAAGAGTAGATCTCACCAGTGGAAGAACCATTTGCCTTCATTATTGCAATAAGAACCAGTTTTTCGTGAAGTGGGAAGGATTTGAGAGATTTTTCTTCTTTATTTTCTTCCATTTTTTGAGTGGCTTCCCTAACATGCTCAGCCGTAACTTTATCTGATTGTTGTCGTTCAGCAAGTTCCCCTGCTACCCGAAGCAAGTCGATTGCTCGTCGAGCATCTCCATGTTCTCCTCCAGCAAGTGCAGCAATAAGATTTAGAGCTGGTTCCTCCACCGAATTCTCAATAAATGAATCATGGATTCTTTCTTCTAGTATTTTTTTAATTTGTTCAACATCATAATTGGTGAAAACAACCTCCTCTTCTCCTAGACTGCTAATTACTCTGGGATCTAGTTTTTCCTTGAATGTTAGATCGTTTGAGATTCCAACCAAAGTTAATGAGCCTTGAGTGAGACGCTCGTTTGCTCTAGTTAATTGGTATAGAATATCCTTTCCTGTTTTTGCTACTAGTTGGGCTAGATAATCAATTTCATCAATTACAAAGATAGCGTTTAGTTTTCCCTCATCAATTTTGACAAGTAGTCTCTTGAAGACCTCACTGATAGCAAGTCCTGTTGTGGGTAATTCTTTCTCACTCAGGTCTAATTGCCTGCCTAGACTGACTAATAATCCGTATAACGTTGTCTCTTCTTTTGAATTTGAATAAATCAATTTAATTGGAAATTTAGATTTCTCTACCCTTTCTTGAATTTTAGAAAGTACCTTTTTTACTACTAAGGTTTTGCCTGTTCCAGGTTTTCCATATACTAAAAGATTTGATGGTCTTGATTGTTTTAAAATTGGTAAGAGAGATTGGGTAACTTGTTCTTGTTCAGATTTTCTATGATGGATGATATCAGGAATGTATGAAAAATGGAGAATATCTCGATTTTTAATTATTGATTTTCCAGATTCAGCTGCATTAAGCAAGTCATCTATCGGATCAGACATACTCACACACCTTCATTTCTTCTCAACACTAACACAACTACATCTGAATTAAGAGAGTATAGTATAGAATAGTAGTTGTAGTTTAGTTTGTAATTAATTATTTTTAGTTAGTTTTAGATTTTCTATTAAAAAAAAATAAAAAAAAAGATAGAGTGGAAATATTGGTGTGTGGGTTTAATCCTAAATCAGGTATGAGTTAACAGAGTTGTTAATTTGATGTTAAGAAATCTCTAAAAAAGCCCATTTTAACCCCTTTATTTCCATTCCAGGCGTTAAGATGGATGTTAACATTGTAAATATCTCAAATCTACCCCTTTATTTCCACTCCAGGCATGAAATATTCCAATTTATGGTATAATTTGAAAATTTATTGTTAATAACAAAAAACAGGCTAGGCACAGGCTAGGCAGTCAATGTTAACAAACCACTTAGTTAACAAATATTCTGGGATCATTTGAACTGTTAACATCTGATCAATTAGATCTCAAAGATGGCTAAAAAACGTATTCGAATAGATATGGAAGACTCTGATGGTGCACGATATGACATCAAATTAGAAGGTAATGTTACCAGAGATAAAATTCTCAAAATATTTGAAATGATGGACTTGATGAATATTGAAGAAGAACAAGAACCAACAAACATGGATTCAATAGGTTCCAAAATTTGGAATATTGTTGATAAATTCTTCCCAGTGGGCAAATTTACCTCAACAAATATTCTTGAAAAATATGAGGATGAATATAACGAACCTGTGAAACTTAGTATTATTTCGACATACTTGTCACGATTTGCTACAAAAGGTAGGGTAAATAGGACCAGAACAGGCCGAGAATGGACATATCAATCCATCAAAATAGCACAAAAACAACAATAACCAATTAAGAAATAGTTACTTTTCTTACCAATAATCTATCTTTTCCAAGAATTACCTTAACATATTCACCTTTTTGAATATCCATATACTTTCTAAACTGTTTTGGAATTGATATTGTTCCAGCAGAAGTAATTTTTACTAAAACCTCATTATCTTGAACTGACATATTACTACTATAATTTAATAATATATATAATTTATTAAATTATCTAATTTTAATTTTATTATAAAACATAATCATTTACGTCTAAATTAATTAAAAATTCAATAAAATTACTATTGAAAAAATCTAAAAATGTCTTATTGTACTAAGAGGTTATCATTACTTTGTTCTACTTTTGCAATTCCTTTTTCGGTAATTGAATAAGTATAGGGTTTTGATTCAGTATTTCTTTGAACATATCCTTCTTCAAACAACTTTTTCATCAGGCGTGAAGTATGCTCTCTACTTTTCTTTAATGTGATTTGTATGTCACGTGATGTCATAGCTTTAGTTGTGATTAGATGCAACACATAATCAATTGGATTTGTAGGCGTAATATTTTGAATAATTGGTGTAGGATCTATCTTTTCAGGTACAATTTCAGCCTTAGCAACAACTTCAATTGGTCTTTCTTGGACTTCATTCTTTGCTAATTTTTCTAAAAATTGTTTTAATTCCAGGTTAGGATCCTCTACTTTTTGCTCAATCCCTTGAATTTCTAAAGCATCTAGGCGTATTTTCATATCAATTAACTGTCTTTCATAATATTCTAAACGTTCAGCTTGTGAGGCATCAAATACATCACTTTTAGTTTTAAGAAATGGACGTACTTTGAAATAGGCATACAATCCAAGAATACCAACAATAAATGCTAAAATCACACTTAAAATCACTTCAGGTTCAGGAATTTCTACTAACATCACAACTTCTATGCCTAGTACGTGATTTATCGTGATTGAACAATATTATTTCACACTTTAGATTAACAATCTCACACACATTATCACATGTAATTTAGTTTGATGTATTTTTAGGCAATCACATACATCACATATTACATGCCTGACGAATGAGCCTATCTATCACACTTATCACTTCATCTTCTCTTTCAGGAAAAATATCACTATCATTAATCACACTAATTTGCTCTGAAAGCTTTGATATCACATCTATATCATCAGGCAAAAGTATGCCTAAACCACGAAAAAGTATGATTGAGTAGAATAATCCAATTAATTTGTCTCTAGATTGCCCAACTTGCCTGTAATACGCACCTTTACTTATATGAAAATTAGATTCAAGAAGATCTTTCTGATTTAAAATAATTTCAACTTGTCGCTCTGTAAACAGTGATTTTTTGATAATTTTACGGATAATATTGTTAAAATTAGATTCTTCTAACTTGTCCATAGCTATACAAATCTGTATACACCATTCCAATTAAACTTTAAAGAGACATGTACGAACCCATTCTATGGCTGGAAACAAAGTTGAATCATTCCTAAAATCAGAATTAAAAAAGAAAAATACATTACTATTCGTGTTAATTGATTCAGAAGTATCCAATTTAGAGGCATCAAGTAAACTTGCAAAAGATGTTGAAAAGATCGGAGCCTCAGCAATTCTAGTTGGAGGTTCATCAGCAACTGATCAAATTGAAATGTCTCAAGTTGTCAAAGGCATCAAAAAAGGTCTAAAAATTCCAATTATTTTATTTCCAGGTAATGTTACAGGTGTTGTCCCTGATGCAGATGCAATATTATTTAGTTCATTAATGAATTCTGAAAATCCATATTTTATCACTCAGGCACAAGCTTTAGGTGCTCCAAGTGTTCTGAAATTTGGATTAGAACCACTCCCAACTGCCTATTTGGTCATAGGAGATGGAACATCAGCGTGGTTTGTCGGTTCAGCAAGAGGAATTCCATTTGAAAAACCAAAAATTGCTGCAGCATACTCTCTTGCTGCTCAATTCCTAGGTATGAGATTTGTTTACTTGGAGGCAGGATCTGGTGCAAAAACCCATGTAACTCCTGAAATGGTAAAAACTGTCAGACATGCATTTAATGGATTTTTGATAGTAGGTGGAGGCATTAAGGATGTAAAAACTGCTGAAAGTTTGGCTAAAGCCGGAGCAGACGCCTTAGTTATTGGAACCTTCCTTGAAAAAGGTGGAAGTATCAAAAAACTCGAAGAAATAACAAAAGCAATTCAAAGAAGCTAGTAGAGAGACTGTTATGTCTGAAAATGATGCAATCTCTCGAATTAGTGGTATCAAAATGCCAGATTATTATCTGGATTACTATACTGGCCTTTCAAACGAGACATACAAAATATTTGAACATGCGGCATTAGCAAAATCTACTTTAGTGGATTCTTCAGGCATTATTGAGCCAAAAATTGCTTTTGACTTGGCAGATAGAGTTGCAAAAATGCACGAAATTGATATTGCTGATCCTTTAAGAGAAATTTTAAAAATTAACGGAAAAGAACTTTCAGCATTAATTTTAGCAAAAGAAATTGCTCTGGGCAAATATTGTCTTCCGGATGCTACTTTGGAGGATAAATTAGATCTTGCAGTACGTGTAGGATTGGCAATTATTACTGAAGGGGTTACCATTGCACCATTACAAGGAATCAGTGAAGTAAAAATAAAGAAAAACAAAGATGGCACTGAATATCTTTCTGTTTCAATTGCAGGACCAATGCGTTCAGCAGGGGGAACAGAGTCTGCAGTTACTTTGTTAATTGCAGATCATGTTAGAAAAATAGCAGGTTTGTCAAAATTTCAAGCCAATTCATTTGATGATGAAACAGGTAGATTTGTTGAGGAATTGCGAATCTATGAAAGAGAAGCAAGTAGTTTTCAATTTCATATTTTAGATGAGGATATTGAACATGTCATTTCTAATCTTCCTGTAGAATTAGCAGGAGTTGATACAGATCCATACGAGGTAGTCAACCACAAAGGCATGGTTAGAATCAAGACTGACCGAGTCAGAGGAGGCGCTTTACGTGTCTTAAATGATGGACTGATTGGAAGATCAAAAAAACTCCTCAAGAGAATTGAATTATACAATCTAGATGGATGGGAATGGCTCAATGATCTGAAAGGAGCTGTTCAAACTGGCGATAACCAAGAAGATGCAGCTGCTAAGAGGATGCGTGAAGTAATCACTGGCAGATCCGTTTTGTCCATGCCTAACAAACTAGGTGGATTTCGTTTAAGATATGGAAGAGCATGTAATACAGGCTTTGCAGCAGTAGGGATACATCCAGTTATTGCTGAAATTCTTGATCATACAGTAGCAGTAGGAACTCAAATCAAAATTGATATCCCTGGAAAAGGAGCAACAGTAGCCTTTGTTGATTCAATTGATACTCCAACAGTTCGTCTGAATAATGGGAATGTTGTAAAAATTAGAGATGTTAAACATGGATTAGAAATTAAAAATGAAATAGAAAAAATTCTACATCTTGGAGATATTTTAATTTCATTTGGAGATTTCCTTGAAAATAATGCTCAACTAGTACCCTCTGCATATGTCGAAGAATTTTGGATAGAAGAATTAAAAGAAAAAATTCAAAAATATGATCCAAATGATCAATATCTAAATCAATTTTTAAACAGAATGCCTACAATTGATGAAGCACTAAAAATTTCCCTTGATTTTAAAATTCCATTTCATCCACATTATTTGTATTTCTGGGATAAAATTTCATCTGAAGATCTTCTCAAACTTTTAGAACCAAAAAAAATCAATGAAACGTCAATTGAATATTCAATTCAAGTAAAGAAGATACTTGAAAACTTGGGAACACCTCATAAAGTTGAAAATGAAACATTAATCTTAGAACATCAAGAGGCAAAAATTTTCTTTAATTTATTGTTTAGAAAAAAACCAACAATTACTGATTTATCTGTACCAAAAATTTTGACAGAATCATCTGGAATTCAAATAAATAATAAATTTTCAACAAGTGTTGGAGTTAGAATAGGAAGACCTGAAAAAGCAGCTCCTAGACAAATGAAACCACCAACCCATGTGTTATTTCCCATTGGTGAGAAAGGTGGACCAACACGAGATCTTCTTAAAGCATCCAGAACCGAGCATTTTTTTGCAAATCTTTACAATAGATTTTGTTTTACTTGCAGCCAGCCCTCAATTAGTATAAAATGCTCGATTTGTGGTACAAAGAGCACAATTACTTACAGATGTTCTAATTGCAGAGATACTCTCAAAGAACCATTTTGTGAAAAATGTAAGCGCAAAGCTCCGGCTCATTCTCACCAGGCATTTCCACTAAAAAATAGATTACTTTTAGCACAAGAAAAGATGGGAATTCGAGCAAAAGAACCATTCAAAGGATTAAAGGAATTAATCAATCAAGATAAAATTGCCGAACCTCTTGAAAAGGGACTTGCAAGGCAAAATTTTGGATTAACAACTTTCAAAGATGGAACAATCAGGTTTGATGCAACAAATTCTCCAATAACACAATTCAAACCATCGTGGATTGGAACATCCATTGAGAAACTAAAATCTCTTGGATATTCTCATGACATTGATGGTAAGGCACTTGAATCTGTAGATCAAATTGTTGAAATTCGTATGCAAGATGTAATAATTCCATATGAAAGTGGAAAATATCTAGTTTCTACATGCAAATACATCGACGTTCTTTTAGAAAAATTCTACGGTAAATCTTCATTTTATAATGTAAAAAATTCTGAGGAATTAATTGGACATCTAATCATTGGTTTAGCTCCACACACTTCTGTAGGAATTGTAGGACGAATAATAGGATATACTGAAACTCATGTTTGTTTTGCAACTCCAAATTGGCATTCTGCTAAAAGAAGAGATGCTGATGGGGATGCTGATTCAGTAATGCTTCTAATGGATAGTCTTCTAAATTTTTCCAGACAATTTCTTTCTGATAGAATTGGTGGCTTGATGGACGCACCATTACTTATTCAACCTCACGTTTTACCTCATGAATCCCAACCTCAAGCACATAATCTTGAAGTCACAAAAATTTTTCCTCTGGAATTCTTTGAATCTACATTCAAACAAATTAAGGCATCAGATGTATCTTCAATAGAAATTATCAAATCACGTCTCGAAACTGAAAGACAATTCTATGATTATTACTTTACACATTCAACATCATCTCTTACTACATCAAAATCAAGAAGTGCGTATTCTACACTTGGTTCTATGCTTGACAAATTTGATATGCAAGTTAAAAATGCAGAACTGATTGACGCAGTAAATACATCAGAAATTGTTTCAAATGTAATTTCAACACATTTAGTTCCAGATTTGATGGGAAATCTCAGAGCTTATGCAAGACAAAGTTTCAGATGTACAGCATGTGGAAAATCATTTCGCCGTATGCCTTTAATTCAGACTTGTCTTTGTGGACATAAGCTAATTGCTACAATTACAAGAGGTTCTGTAGAAAAATATCTAAAACTTGCAAAAAGACTTGTTGAAAAATACGATGTTGGTGAATATCAAAGAGGAAGAATCCATGCCTTGTCAGATGAAATTGAATTGGTATTTGGAAAGAGTAGAGGTGATCAATCTTTACTTACAGATTATTAGCAAATCTATCTTAATTTGACGTATTCGTAAGCACCCAGTTTGTTATCAAAACAAAATTTAACTTTTTGATAGTTCTTTCTGAATGTTTTGACTTTTGAAAGTATTTTCTTTGGATCTTTTTTATCGATTACGACTTGTTTTATGTAGGAAGCAATTTCTTGCATTTCATTCTTTTTCATTCCTAATCGTGTAATTTCAGAAACTCCTAATCTTATTCCACCAGGATGGAAATAGTTTCTTCCAGCTTTGATGTCACCTGGAATTAGTTGTCTGTTAACTATGATGTTTGCTTTTTCTAAATCAGCTTCTACTTTTCCGCCATCAGAATAATCTAAAACATTAACTGCAATTTGATGTGATTGAGTAAAGCCTCTTTTTTCACCTAATACTTTGAAACCCATATCATTCAGGGCTTCTGCAAATATTTTGGCATTTTTAATTACTTGAACTGCATAATCTTTTCCAAACTCTAGGGCTTCAGCAAATGCAACTGCTTTTCCAGCCATATGATGAATATGATGACTACTAGTAAGACCAGGGAAAGTTGCTTTTTTGATAACTTCTTCGTGTTCTTCTGAACCTAGTACAAGTCCTCCTTGAGGACCAAACAAAGTCTTGTGAGTACTCATAGTCATTGTATCTGCTCCTTCACGTAAAGGATCCTGGAATTTTCCACCGGCAATTAATCCTGCAACATGAGCTGCATCATAATTGATATGCATATCATGACTTTTTAGAAAATCTGATAATTCTTTGACAGGATGAGGAAACAAGAACAATGATCCACCAAACATTGCCATCTTTGGAAGACGATTTTCTTTTTTAAGATCTTTAACTTTTTGTTTAGTTTTATCTATATCAATTGTCATCTCTTCGGCATCAAATGGATAGAATTCTATTTCCAATCCATGAACTAATCCCGCGGTTCCAGAATGTTCTTTTTTACCATGCGAGATATGTCCACCTGCTGGAATTGATGGTGCCAACATAATGTCTCCAGGATTTGTAAATGCAGAATAAATTGCCAAGTTTGCAACAACTCCTGAAATTGGTCTAACATCAGCAAATTTTGCTTTGTATAATTTTTTAGCTAATTTCATACATTCAAACTCTACCTCGTCAATGTAGGTACAACCAGCATAGACTCTTTCCCCAGGCCATCCTTCTGCATACCTATTTCCAAAATCAGAAATTATTGCTTCCCTGACTGCTGGACTAGGAATATTTTCACTTGCAATTAACGGAATTGAGTTTTCAAACCATTTATGATGTTCTTTTAAACTTGTAAAAATTTTATCATAAGCTTCCTTATTCTGGGATTTTACCATATTTTCCATCTTGATTTTCCCAATTTAAAAACACCGATGCCATTTCAAAATCAACGATCTTGATCTGGAAGGTATAAAAGGGGAATTAGGAGTTTTGGCATCTATGGGAATGCAGGCAACTTCAAAAGGCACTATGCCAGTTGTTTTGCTAAAAGAAGGCGGCACTGAAACTAAAGGACGTGAAGCCCAAAAGAATAACATTGCAGCAGCAAAAATTATCGCTGAAATTGTTCATACTAGCCTTGGACCAAGAGGCATGGATAAAATGCTAGTTGACTCATTAGGTGACGTTACAATTACAAATGATGGTGCTACCATTCTAAAAGAAATTGATGTACAACATCCAGCAGCAAAAATGCTAGTTGAAATCTCAAAAACCACAGATAATGAAGTTGGAGACGGTACAACTTCTGCTGTTATATTGGCAGGCGCTTTACTTTCACAAGCTGAATCACTAATTGACCAAGATGTTCATCCAACAATCATTGTAGATGGATATAGAAAGGCTGCAAGAAAAGCAAAAGAATACCTTGAAGAAATTGCAGATACAATTACAGCAAATGATAAAACTATTCTGAATAAAATTGCAAAAACTTCAATGCAAACTAAACTAGTTAGAAAAGATTCTGATCTACTTGCAGACATTATTGTAAAATCTGTTCTTGCTGTTGCAGAAAAAGATGGTGAATCTTTTGAAGTTGACATTGATGACATTAAAGTTGAAAAGAAAGCAGGCGGTTCTATTAAAGACTCAACTATTATTCAAGGCATTGTTCTTGATAAAGAAATTGTTCACGGTGGTATGCCTAGATCAATTACTGATGCAAAAATTGCATTAATTAACACTGCATTAGAAATTAATAAAACTGAAACTGATTCTAAAATAAATATTTCAAATCCTCAACAACTAAAATCATTTTTAGATGAAGAAAACAGAATGCTAAAAACAATGGTTGACAAAGTGATTGGTTCAGGAGCAAATGTAGTCTTATGTCAAAAAGGATTAGATGACATGGCTCAACACTATCTTGCAAAAGCTGGAATTATTGCTGTTAGAAGAATTAAAGAAAGTGATCTTACTAAACTTGCAAAAGCAACAGGTGCTAGAATAGTTACAAATCTTGATGATCTTTTTGAAAAAGATCTTGGTTCTGCTGAAATTGTCGAAGAAAGAAAAATTGAAGATGACAAATGGGTATTTGTTGAAGGATGCAAACATCCAAAATCAGTAACATTACTTCTTCGTGCAGGTTCACAAAGAGTAGTAGATGAAGTAGAGCGTTCTGTTCATGATGCATTAATGGTTGTAAAAGATGTAATTTTAAAACCTCAAATTGTTGCAGGTGGCGGTGCCCCTGAAACATATGCAGCAACAAAAATTAGAAGTTGGTCTAAATCTTTAGAAGGAAGAGAACAACTTGCAGCAGAAAAATTTGCTGATGCTTTAGAAGAAATTCCAATCACACTTGCTGAAAATGCAGGAATGGATCCAATTGACACTCTTACAGTTTTACGTTCTAAACAACAGAAAGGAGAAAAATGGACCGGAATTGATGTAATGAAAGGAAAAATTGCAAATATGAAATCAAGTGATATTATTGAACCGCTTGCAGTTAAACTTCAAATTGTTTCAGCAGCTGCAGAAGCCGCATGTATGATTCTTAGAATCGATGATGTTATTGCTACTCAAAAATCTGCAGGTGGACCTCCTGGTGGAGAAGGTGGAATGCCACCTGGTATGGGTGGTATGGGCGGCATGCCTGGAATGGGCGGCATGCCTGATATGGGCGGAATGATGTAAATTATTTTGAAATTTTTTCAAACCTTTAATTGCTAAATCTATTTACGAAAAATATTGAATAAAACAACATCTAAAGCGCTTACCGGATTCAAATACATTTACTTAGTTGCATTTTTTGCATTACTTGCAGGACTTTTTCATCCACTTATCACTAACAGTAGTTTTGATGGAGTGATTAGTGGGGTGTTAGTATTGTTTGTAGGTCTTGCAGGTGGAGTTTTACTATATAGAGCTGCAACATCTGAAAGTAAAAGAACAATATTTCTAGGAAGTGGATTTGCTTTAATGGCTATTTCATTGTACTATATTTTTCAATTTACTGGAAGAGCTTAAACATCAAAATATAGATAAAATTCATGTGGGTGTGGTCTAATTGCTATTTCACGTTGATCTCTTCTTTCTAATTCTATAATCTTGTCAACAACGTCATTAGTGTAAATAGGATTGAGGAATTTTCTATCACTTTCTAGCTCATCTAATGCTTCACCGAGGCTTTTTGGAAGAACGCCAATTCCTCTTTTAGCTCTATCTGATTTTGTCATTTTGAATATATCGTCACGAACTTGTTCTCCAGGATCCATTTTTTTCTTAATTCCATCCATTCCAGCTGCTGTAACAGCTGCAAATACTAGATAAGGGTTTGAAGAAGGATCTGGAGCTCTAAATTCCAGTCTTTTTAGATATGAATATTTTTTTCCCTTGAGATGTTTTGGAACCCTTACGATGGCAGAACGATTTCCAGAACTCCATGCAATATATGCAGGAGCTTCATATCCTGGAACTAATCTATGATATGAGTTAGTTGTAGGATTACAAATTGCAGAAAGTGCTTTTGCATGATTAATTATGCCGCCACAAAAGTATCTTCCAAGTTGACTTAATTCTATTTCGTCATCTGGATCATAAAATACATTTTCTTTTCCTTTCCATAAACTAACGTTAACATGCATACCAGAACCTGAATCCATAGCAATTGGTTTTGGCATCATTGTTGCCACTTTTCCATATTTTTGCGCGACATTTTTAATTACATATTTGTAAGATTGTGCAGCATCTGCAGCATTTGTCATGTAATCATATTTGATATCGATTTCACATTGCCCTGCTGTTGCTACTTCGTGATGATGGTTATCACATAAGATTCCAAAATTATTATTGAGAATATTTACACATTCATTTCTATATGGTGTTAGAGTATCTGATGGAGTACTAGGATAGTATCCTTCTTGTAATCCCATAGGATATCCATCACCTGATTGACTCCATGGAGCTTCCTTAGATTCTATTGAATAGGATTGACCTTTGTATGGTGTTAAGACATCCCAATGTACTTTATCAAATACAAAGAATTCAACTTCTGGACCCCAAGCACTGTTATCGAAACCCTGAGTTTTGAGATATTCTTCAGCTTTTTGAGAAATTCCTCTCGGATCTCTTGATAATCGTCCTCTATCTTCTCCCCAATAAACATCACATAGCATTCTAGCTGTTTTGTTTTCAGTCATCCAAGGAATAATTGCAAATGTATTTGGATCAGGTTTTAAAAGTAAATCAGAATCATCTATTGTAGTAAATCCAACAATTGATGAACCATCTAATTTTGGTAATCCGTCTCTCATTTGTTCTGGAGTAAAGGTATTTGCAGAAATTGTAGTATGATGAAAATGACCTGTAAGACCTGTAAATTGAAGATCGATAAATTGAATACCTTCGTGCTGAATTCTTGCAAAAACTTCATCAGGTGAATATGTTACTTGGATGGCTTTACCGTGGCTGACTTTATATGGCAATATCTTCTTCAATCAAACACAAATACATCAGTCATTTAAGGATTAGGTAAGAAATGTCAGAATCAAATCCAATTGATATCAATTCTTTACATCATACAGTTTTACATGAAATTGAAAATGACTCAATTTCCGAAATTGATCCAAACTTTTACAGAAACCTAGCTGGTTTTATTGGAAATTTACAAAAACAAGAATTTGATGGTGTAGAAAATAAAATAAAAAATACTATGGTAGAAATGGTTACAGAATTAACGTCATTATTAATAGAAATCAGACTAGATAAAATTTCAAAATCTTCTGATTTAGAAATAAGCCATCTGCTAGATGAAGAAAAATTTATTCTTGATTCACAGGAGGATCAGAAAGAAAGAACAGAAATGATTGTATCTGCAACAATCAATGGAAAATCAAAATTTCTAGAATCATTGGCTCAAAACCATAAAACAAAAAAAATTGTAATTCGATTTCTTCATGAAGTGGATGAAATTGTAGGTGCGGATCTTGAGAGATATGGCCCTTTTAAGACTGAAGATATAGCTACAATTCCATATGAGAATGCTCAGGCTTTAATTGCTAAAAACATAGCAACTAAGGTTCATTTGGAAGACTAGATAGAAATTATACCTTTTATGATCATAAAACATGTCTCATACAGGTGTTGATGTGGTTGATTTTCTTTTTTACACAATTTATCCTGTAATTGGAATTTTTCTAGTAGAAGTTATCAGTAGATTAGTAAAAATACCAAAATGGATAAAATTATGGACACAAGCAATCGTGTCTATTGGTTTTGGAGTTTATTATTGGTTCATTTTACCAGCACCGCAAAATTTTCCATTGACTGCAATGGTGATGTTTGCACTTGCTATTGCATTAATTTATCAAGGAAGAAGAGCAAAAATTTCTCCTGATAAAAGTCCGTATTAATTTTAAAATCTTTTAAAAATTCGTTTCAAAATATTTGGTTTATTACGTCCACCATCACGAATAACTTTTCTCTCCCCAAATCTTTTAGCTCTAATCAGACTAAGTTTAACACATCTATGTTCTTCAGGAAGTCTGTGTTCTGCACAAAAAGGATCTTTACAATAATTGCATTGAAATGGTAAATCGGTTAAATCTCCACAATAAGCACATTTTTCTGACTGCATAATTTGTAATACTATTTTTCTTTTAATAAAGGTGTTAAAACTTCTCTTGAAATTTCTCAATGCCTAAACATTTTTACGATGTTCAATCATAGCTTGCTTGAAGATTAAATGATTAAAGACAAAGTTGCAATAATTACTGGAGCTAGCAGTGGGATAGGATTTGCTACTGCTTTAGCTTTGTCAAAAGCAGGTGCAAAAGTTGCCATAGGTGCTAGAAGAGTTGACAGATTAGAAGAACTTGCAAAAAAAATTACATCTGATGGTGGAGAAGTATTTTATCAAAAATTAGACGTAACACAAAGATCTGAATGTGAAAATTTTGCTAAAGCAGTTTTAGAAAAATGGGGCTCTATTGATATTCTTGTAAATAATGCAGGGTTGATGCCTTTGAGTTTATTCAAAAGCCTCAAAGTTGATGAATGGGATAAAATGATTGATGTGAATATTAAAGGCGTATTGTATTCTACAGGCGCCGTAATTTCACATATGAAAGAAAAAAAATCGGGACATATAGTTAATCTTTCATCTGTGGCAGGAAGAGTTGTTTTTGCAGGCGGTAGTGTTTATTGTGCAACAAAATATGCAGTTGCAGCATTTAGTGAAGGATTAAGACAAGAATTTAGCGTTCGTTCTAACATTAGAGTAACTAGTATTGAACCAGGAGTTGTTGCAACAGAACTTACTGATACAATTACAGATGAATCCTTACAAGGATTTGTTGAAAATGTAAAGAAGATGGAATCTTTACAAGCAGAAGATATTGCAAATGCAATTTTGTATGCAGTCGATTCTCCATCACACGTAAATGTAAATGAGATTTTAATACGACCTACAACTCAAGCACTTTAAGTTGACAGACATTCCACATGTTGTAATTTTGGGAGGAGGATTTGGTGGACTCTCAGCTGCAAATGAATTAAGAAACACATTGTCCTCATCTCAAGTAAAAATCACTGTAATTGATAAAAAAGACTGGTTTATGGTAGGATTTGCAAAATTATGGATCATGAATGGAACTCGAACTTTTGAAAATTCAACTGGATCACTAAATGAATTACAAAAAAAAGATATTGATTTCATCAAAGATGAAATTTTATCAATTAATTTTGAAGACAAAAATGTAAAAACAAAAACTAAAGAAATTTCATTTGATTTTCTAATTATTTCAATGGGTGCAGTATTAGCTCCTCAAAAAATTCCTGGATTAGAACAAAACGGATTTAATCTTTATGATCATAATCAACTTTTAAAAATCCATGAAAAACTTGAGAGTATAGAGTCTGGAAAAATTGCAATATCTATAATGGGAATGCCTTACAAATGTCCTCCAGCACCATTTGAGGCTAGTCTATTGATAGATTCCATGCTAAGAAAAAGGGGAGTGCGTGATTCTGTGCAAATCGATTTCTATAGTCCTGCTCCTATTACTTTACCAGCTGCTGGACCTGAAGTTAGTAAACAAATTCTTGAACTAGTAAATTCTGAACAAATTGTTTTTCATAATTCATGTAAAATAAAATCTGTTGAATCTAAAAAATTAATTTTTGAAGATAGTGTAGCTGATTTTGATTTACTTTTAGCCATTCCACCACATATTGCTCCCCAAATTATTTATGATTCTGGATTAGCTAAAGAATCTGGATTTATCCCAATAGATAGAGATTGTAAAACGCCAATTGAAAATGTCTTTGCAGTAGGTGATGTGACTAGTTTAACAGTTGTAGAAAAAATGACAGTTCCAAAAGCCGGAATTTTTGCAGAAGGAGAAGGTATTACAGTAGCACAAAATATTATTGCAAAAATTCAATCTAAAGAAGAATCTGCACTATTTGATGGAAAAGGTGGATGTTTTATTGAATCTGGAAGAGACACTGCATCTGTAATTGAGGTTGACATGTTTTCACAATCTAAACCTTTGACAAATCTTACAGAGTCAACTTCTGACAATCTTTCTAAAAAAATAGAATTTGAAAAAGAAAGACTATCAAAATGGTTTTAGTTTATTCATCTAAATCTTTATTTTTTGAAAGATGTTCTAAAATTGCTTTAACTCCCACATCAATTTCTTGAGTATTTTTTGAGAGATTGAGTTTTTCTGGAATGTTATTTTTAAAATCCTCAGCTTCTGTTTCTATGCTTCTTCTTTGAACACAATCAAGATGATCTTGATCTGTAGCAGAAATTTTATGACAAATATTACAAAGTTTCATTAATTCTGTTTACCAATAGGACGATTTAATAATTTCATTTTGTGCCTATGATGCGAGGGATCGTAGTCTAGCTTGGTATGATACTAGTCTGGGGGACTAGTGGTCGCAGGTTCAAATCCTGCCGGTCCCATTATAATTTTAAAATTTTGAGTAATTTTTCAAAATTTTCTTGTGATTTTTCTTGTTTGTATGATTTTAGTGCTCCAATAATTTTTTCTTTGGATGAATTTTTATAAATTTTTTGAACCTTTTTGGAAATTCCAGATCCAATGAAAAAGGCTTGAGTAATTGATGTAACATTAGATGGTCTTCTCTTTGTACTTGAACTTTCAAAATCTATTAGTGAAGATTTTATTTTTCCTACGATAACATGTTTTGAAATATTACTTAATTCACCATGATCAAATCCCAATTGATCTAATCTATAACAATCTTCTAATACACTTTTTATTGTTAATTTTAATTTTTTTGCACTTCCAACTCCCTTTAACATCTCAATCCAATTACTGAATTTTTCTCCTTCAAGATATTCCATAATTAAGAAATTTTTACTAACATCAATCATTTTTGGGCCTACTTTAACTGAATTGACTAATTTCAACAACACTGCTTCATTTTTCATATCCTTTCTTGGAGAATCAGTTCTTCTAATTTTTAAGGCAACTTCTATGTTGCCTTTTTTTGCAATTACTACAACACCAGTGTATCCTTTTCCCAAAATTGCTAAATTTCCAAGTGTAGTAGGACCTGTCAAAGAAATTGATTTAATTTTTAATTTTTCTAATTCATTTATTCTTGATTTAATTTGACGATTGGTTGCATTTGGATATCCTATAATGTTTGAATATGGTTCTTCTAAAAATTTCTTAATTGAAATGAAGGAGTGTGCCATCTATCGAAATCAATTCAGCTGCTTCCTCTTTAATTGATTTGCTTAGATTTTTGTTTCCTACAAATATCTTGAATCCTTGTTTAAAATCACTTTGAAGACCTTTTGGTATGCCTACTTGAAGATTTTTCTTTAAAAATTCTTTCATAAAATTCACTGCATCAGTATGATTTCTTTTCTCTAAGGAAATTATTTTTTTATTATTTCCCACCCATAGTAATTCTGCATTTTTAAGATTTTTAGCAATGAAACTATGAGTGCTATCTTCTCTAAAAAATTCAGGTCCATTTTTAGAATAGATTTCATTAATTTTGATAGACTCTAAAAAGAACAAAAGATAGGCTTCTTTTTGTTGATCTGTATGAGATTTGCTTCTCAGTACATTAAAACCTCCTAATTCTAACTGAGTGGACAATGTTGAAGTTGCTCTTTTAATTTGCCCCCAGATCATATCTGGACTTCTGGCTCTGAAATTAAATTTTACAACCAATAAATTATTCCAAAATTTATTTGTTGGTTTTGATTTTCTAATCTTAAAAAATCCTAAACTTGGTTTTTCTTTAAATGCTCTTGAAATAAGAATAAATTTTCCAATGTTTTCATTAGAGATAGCAGCAGCTAGATTTCGATTACTGTCTATAGGATCAATTACTACAATTGATGTATCAAATTTTTTAGTTGTTTTTCCAATAATTTGATTTTCATTAATTTTTGAAATTGATTTTATTAGATTTTCAAAACTTCCAAATTCTAAAATTAAAACTTCTGAAATATACCCACTGAATCCTTGTTTTGCTATTTCTGCGCCATAAATTCCATTTGATTTTAAAAATATTTTCAAAACTCGTACTTCGTTTCTCATTTTTGGTGTTAATGATTTTTCCATAAATTTTGTATGAAATGGTGATCTATCTGCAGCACTTTTCCATTCTCTGATCTTTACATCATAACACGGTACTACATTGATCTTGGTATTTTTGATTTTAGCCTCAACATATGGATGTTGAGAATATCTAACATAGGGAGAATATTTTTTCAATGAATCAAATCCAATTTTTTTAGAAATATTTTCAAATTTTTCTTCAGATACATTTTTTTTAAATTTAATGAATATGTCCACATCTGCATCCTTACTTAACCAAGTTCCTTTAGCAAATGATCCTCCAAATTCTAATCCTACAACTTCTGAATATTTTTCAATTTCTTTTTCAACTAAGCTAAAAGCTGTTTCTGCAATTTGCTTCTTTGATTTTTCTATTATTTTTGAAGGTATTGCAGTTTTAGAGATTTTGGAAATTATTGGATTCATTTTTTTGCATTAACCTCCACCAAATCTGAATAAATTGGTCCACTCGTAGTAAGCACGCTTTTTTTCAATTTAATATTTGATATCTTTTGAATTCCAAAATTTGTCATTTTATAATTTTTCAATTCTCCTGATATATCTCCAATCTTCTTTTTAATTCTAAATACTGTGATATGAGGTTTGAATGGTTTATCTAAAAAAAATCCTAGTGGCTCTAATACTTTTTCCACTTTTTTGGATAGTTGAATTAACATATTTCCTCCAATTTCATCTGTTCCAATCCAAACTACTCTTGGAAACTTAGGTTTAGGAAATGCTCCAATTTCCTTTAAATTAACATCAAAACTTGAAAATTCGATTGTTTTAAGAGACTGACTAACTTTCTGAGCAATTTCATCTGAAATTTCCCCCAAAAATTGTAAAGTAAAATGCATATTTGCCAATTCTACAGGTTTAGCATCAATATTGATTTCTTTTTGAAATTTTTTAATTGAATTAATTATGTCATTATTTGTAATTTCAATAGCTACAAAAGCACGCATCATAATATTTTTTGAAGTATGTTTATAATAATTTCCGGTAGCTTCATAGACGAGCCTTTTTTTTGATATATGTTGACAAAACTAATTGTATGTTTAACTGGAATGCCTGGAGCGGGCAAGTCTACCATTGCAGAAGGATTACAATCCAAAGGCTATGAAATAATCAATATGGGAAATACTGTCAGAGAAGAAGCTAAAAAAAGAAATTTAGAATCCACTAGAGAAAATTTAGGAAAATTAATGCTTGAGTTAAGAGAAAAAAATGGTCCCGGTGCTATAGCTGAGTTAGTTAAACCACAAATTGAATCTTCGACTTCAAATGTAATTTTGATTGATGGAGTTAGATCTAATGATGAAATTCAAGTACTAAAAAAATATGGTATAGTGAAATTATTAGCAGTTCATGCTTCTACCGATACTAGATTTGATTTTTTACAAAAAAGGGGAAGATCAGATGATCCTCAGACAAAACAACATTTTGAGGAGAGAGATAACCGTGAATTGGGAGTTGGTGTGAGTAACTCTATTGCACTTTCTGATAATGCAATATCCAATGTTGGGAAAACAAAAGAAGAATTAATTGAAGAAACTTTTAAAATTATTCAAAAATGGTTAGAATGAAAATTCCAAACATTAATTGTAAAATTGAAATGATTTGTCCAGTAAACTTATCGGAAGATCCTGATAAAATTATACAAGCAATTTCTAATATATTTCCATATTCATCTATTAAAAATGAAAATTTTTCAATTAAAGCACAATCAAATGAATTAAGATCTTTAGAAAAAATTTATGAATCAATTATATCCACACAATCTCAAAAAAGCTATACACGCAATTTAGAAAATAATTTAGAAGGAAACATTACTTGGTTTTTTCTAAATAAACAAGCAGCTTTTGTAGATCAAGTTGCAATATGTGATGAAGCAGAAGAATCCCCTCTTGGACCAATTAAGGTAATCCTGAATTCATCAAACATTGATGGAATAATTGATTGGATTTCTTACTAAAATAGTTGAAAATTAGCTAAGAAAATTCACTCATTTTTGACTATTTTTTTCAGTTTGAATCTAAAATCTTTTTTTTAGAATTACTCTATGATGCTCATCAAGCTAGGCATAATTGCAGGAATTATAATCTTGGGAGGGATGATATTTTCAAATGAAATTGATAATCTATTTCCTACAACTTCAGCAACTGTACTTGATTCTCTAAAAAATGATATTGGTATTTTTGGTTCTAAGGCTTCTGATTCAGTAGAACAAAGGATCGATTCATCCATAGACAAAATCGTAGATAAAACAGGCGAATCTATATCTGATGGAATAACTGATGCTGGGGATAAAATATCAGATGAAATCTCTGATGTAAAAGAATCATCTCAAAAAACTATCAAAGAGGAAATTTTAAATTTTAATCCAATAGAATCAATCCAAAATATTTTCACTGATAGTTCAAATTCTGATTCTAGTCAATCATTAACTAGTCAATCATCAATTAACAATGTTTCAACACAAAATACTGTTCAAATTCCATCTGATACACTTTCTTTGTCTACTAAACAACAATCAGATGATAATATTCTACTTCAATATGTTGATACAAGTGGAAAAACAAAAAGTGTTAATGTAATAATTAGAACTGCTGACAAGGAAATTTTTTCTGGAACTTTCTTTACTTCAAAATTTGATACCAATGTAAATGATGCAACAGGAGTTCCATATTATGTAGATATGATTGTAGAACATGAAGATTATGGAACAGTTACTTCATCAGTTTTCAATCCAGGAGATTATTCAGATACTAAAATTAACGGTATCTTTTCACAACCATAGTTTAATTTTTAAATAATGAAATTAATTTTGGTAGAGTTTCTACACTTGTATTTCTAATATTTTCATCCATTTCTTCTGACATTTCAGTTTTTTCTGGATTAATTTCAATCAATATTGCATTATTTTGTTTTGCATATAGTGGAAGTGTATTTGCTGGTGAAACTACAAGTGATGTTCCTACTATTATCATTAAATCACATTGACTTGCAAATTCAATAGCGTTTTGCCATACATCTTGCGGTAATAATTCTCCAAACCATACTACATCTGGCCTTAGTATATTCCCACATTTACAAAGAGGTGGAAAAACAGAAATTTCAGTCAAAATTTCTTCATTGTAATCACAAACTGAACATCTGATCTTTACAATACTTCCATGCAATTCTAAAACATTTGAACTTCCAGCTTTCTTGTGTAATCCGTCAATATTTTGTGTCAGAACCGTAACTTGAGCATATTTTTCAAGTTCTGCAATTGCCTTATGACCTAAATTTGCTTGTGCCTGGAAAATATTTTTCCTTCTCTCATTATACCACTCCCACACCAGTTTAGGATTCTCATAAAATGCATCAATAGTGGCGAGTTTCATTGAATCATAATTTCTCCATAATCCATCATTTCCTCTAAATGTTGGAATTCCACTTTCTTGTGAAATTCCAGCTCCCGTTACAAAAACAATTTTTTTATAATTTTTTATTTGCCCACTAATTGATTCAAACATTTCATTTAATTTCTATCTCTAGGAGATCTTTTGCAGTAATTACCGAATCATGAATTTCTTTAGCTTCTTTCAAATGTCCTTCTTCATCTTTGTATCTAGCTGAAAAATGTGTCAAAACTAAATTTTTCACTTTAGCATTTTTTCCTAATGTTGCAGCTTGTTTTGCAGTAGAATGACATGTATCCTGTGCTCTATCTTTTTCTTCATCTAAAAATGTTGAATCAAATACTAGATAATCACAATTTTCAAAAAATTTTTCTAATTCTAAAGTTGGCATTGTATCACCAGAAATTCCAATTTTTTTGCCTGGACGTTTTTCTCCTAACACTTGATTCGGTTTTATTGTTCTATTGTTAATTGTAATATCTTTGCCTTTTTGCAAATCACTCCATAGTTTTCCTTCAGGAATTCCTAATTGTTTAGCTTTATCTAGATTAAATCGTCCAGGTTTGTCTTTTTCTTCAAACAAATATGAGAAAGCAATCACTGAATGATTTGCTTTACACACATGAATGGAAAATTTTTCATTCTCAAACACTTTTCCTTCTTTGATTCTAGTTATTAAAACAGGAAAAGATAATCCAAAATTTAGAACTTTGATATTTGCTGCAATAAATTCTTCAATTCCATTTGGACCAAAAATTTCTAAAGTTTCAGTCCTATTTTGCATTGACATGGTTTGTAATAATCCTAAAATTCCTATACAATGATCTCCATGCATATGTGTAACAAACAACTTCATTTTTTTATTCCAACCTAAACCTGATTTCATAAATGATATTTGGGCAGCTTCACCTGCATCAAACATTAAGATCTCACCATTTCTTTCTAGGCAAATACATGACAATCCTCTATTTTCAGTGGGTTGGGCCGCAGAAGTACCCAAGAATACAAGTTTCATTTTATCAGAATTGTTCTTGTCAAGCTTTTATGCCTATAGATATGGTATTTTTTTAATCCATTTAATTTTGAGTTGAAATCCATTTCTTTTTTGTACATAATTGCCACTTTTTTTCGTTTAGGTAGCATTGAGAAAAATTTCTTCAATATTTCTTGAGGTTTTTCTGATGTTTTGGATGCCGTTCCATATGGTAAATCCGTTACAATTCCATCAAATTTATCAGATATTTTTGTTAATCCATGAAATTCAGAATTCAAAACTTCTGAATGATAATTATTTACCTTGAGATTTTTTTTAGCAATTTCACACATTTTTTCATCAAAATCTAATCCAATTCCATGAATTCCCATTGACTCTGCTTCAAGTAGTGTAGTACCTGTTCCACAAAATGGATCGCATACAGTCTCTCCTTTTTTCATTCCAATCAAATTTATCATTACTCTGGTTAATTTCCAATCTAATTCATGAGGGTATTTTTTGATCTTTTTTGGTCTTATTTGTTCTTTAGATCGTTTTGAGAACCCAAAAAAGTTTTCATTATTTGTAAAAATCAGATATACTGTAATGTCTGGATTTTCTAAGTTTACTTTTGCATGAGAAAATTTTGATATCATGTCTCCCATAGAACTCTCTAATTCTGGAACATTGAATTGATTTGATGACAAATTAATCACTCTGCAAACAAAACTTTTTGCATTTTTTAAAACTCCGACATTTTCTTCATCTAAAAATAGCCCCGACATTTTTCTTAAAATTTGTCCCGAGGTTTTTACAAATGTAGCACGTTTTGCTATTTCATTTACATTTGTTTTAGATTGAACGATTACCAAATTGGAAATTACTGTGATTTTAGAAAACCTATCATACATTTTTGCTATAGCTGTAATTTCATCCGTTGCAAGTTCCAGATAATCTTTAGATAAAACAAAAAAACTTTCTGGCATAATTAAATTGCCTTTGCAATAGTGTCAGAAATATCTACAATAGATGTTTTACCTGGAATTGTATTTGAACTAATAATTTTTGTAACACCTGCTTTTTTGATTTCTTTTTCAGCACCATTCATTAAAAGTGCATGTGTACATGCAACATAGATTTTTTTGCATTTTTGTTTTTTAAGAAATTGAGTAGCTTTCACAATACTACCTCCAGTACTAATCATATCATCAACTAAAATCAAATCTCTGTTTGCAACTTCATCTAAGTTTTTTGTTTTAATCTGAACTTTACCTGTTTTTCTGTCTCTTATTTTTTCTAAAGCAATGTATTCTGAGCCTAATTCTTTTGCAAATTCTTTTGCTCTATCTTTTCCTCCTTGATCTGGGGAGACTACTAAAGGATTTTTCAGGCTCAATTTCTTGATATATTGTACCAATTCTGGAATTGCAGATACATTTTTTGTTTTTATTGTAAAATGCTTGAAACCAATCATGCTGTGAATATCAACAGCTATAATTGTTGATGCACCAGCACCTTTGAATAATTTTCCAAGTACTTTCATAGTAACAATTTCTCCTGGTAAAAATTCTCGATCTTGTCTTGCATATCCCATATACGGAATTACGGCAACTACTTCAGATGATATCTCTCTAGCTTTTGAAATAAGTGATAATGCCTGAATTAGATTTGTATCAACTGGAGGGTAAATTGATTGCACGACAATAGATTTTTTTTTAGATATTTTTCCATTGAGTGTTATTTTACTCTCACCATCGGCAAAAATTCTAATTTCTGATTTTACAAAATCTGCCTTTATTCTTTTAGATAGCTTTTTTGCTAGATCTTCGGAAGATTTGCCTGCAATTACTGATAATTTATTCAACAAGAAAATGTGAATTAATGGGATTCTTAAGTTTTGAGAAGATTACTCACTTTCGCCACTACCGTGACCAATATCCCCAATACCATATTTGTCAATAACCTCATTTCTCTTATCCGTCAGTTTATCGATCTCTTCTTGTTCACGCTTTTCATCACCTTGATATACTGTTCTAATTGGCCATGGAATTCTGATATCATATTTTTTAAACTCTTCATACATGATTATTCTCATGTCTGTTTTAGTTTTGAATTGTGCACCATAATCTCTAACATAAACCCATAATGAAAAATCTAATGCAGAATCATTAAACTGATTAAATCTTACAATTGGTTGATTAATATCTACATGAATATCTTTATCACAACCACAACTTGGTTGGTTATTTTCTAAATATGGACATCGAATTTGTCTGATAAGATGTTTGCCTTTACTATCAACAACTTCTTTCATAGCACGTTTTCCAACTTTTACAAGAACTGCTGAAACTTGTTTAGGATCATTAAGATAAGAAACACCCACATTTACAATTGCTGGAACCATCTTTATTCCCTGAGTATAATTAATTACTTGTGCATTGACTAATTGTCTTGTTGGAATTATTGCAATAGACTCATTTAATGCATCTCTGAGATAGGTTACTCTAGGTGTAATTTTATGCACATAGCCGTTATATCCTGTATCAAGTTTTATACGCTCACCTTCAACAAATATCTTATCTTTTCTAATGAGAAAATATGCAAAATAATTTTGCATAGTTTCTTGTAATGCTAAACCTATACCAATTGCCATCCCTCCTGTTGCTGTAGCAAGAACAAACAAATCAACGCCCCACCAAGCCACAACCCCTAAAATTGTTATAATAAAAATTCCAACTGGAAGAATTTGTTTTGCTGATTTTGGAATGCCTTCTTGTTTCTTTTTTGAATATCCTGGAGGACGAGAGCTTGGAATTATCGGTTCAAATTCATTCTCTCTTTTTTCTTCTCTCCATACATCAATTGGAAAAATCTCATCTGGTTTTGCACCTGGCTTTAGCTTTCTTCCAGATTGATTGTTACCACTAATACAATTATGATAATATTTTTTATATTTCAAACGCTCAGATTTTTTCCATTCTTCAAATGGCTTGCCAACTAATTTTTCATATCCACCAATTGGATTTCCTTTTGTTGTTCGAAATTGTTCCAACTCTAACATACCTTCTTTTGTTTGCATCATTTCTTTGAACTTAGCTTCTTCAATTTCTTCCGGAGTTACATTTGGTGGAACCCATTTGTACAATCTATGAAATAAATCCCCATCGTCATCAGCAAACCCTCTCATTTCAAACCAAATATCAAAATCCTCTTTTTCTAATCTAGATTTTTCACGTTTGTTTAAAACAATTGGTATAAGGTGAGAAACCGTATAACCTATTACCAAAATGTTGAATGTATTAAGAATTTTTACAAATATTTCTACAGGTGATGTATCTTCACCTTCAACTATTGATAAATTCTCTCCAAACAAAACTCCAGTTTGTATGTGTACATTAATTGTAGTGATCAATGCAATTGCAAAAAATGGTAGAACTGCTCTACGTACAAATCGAGAAAAATGTGGTCTTTCATAATAGATTTTTTGAGAACCAACCCAAGTAGAAAATTTACTATATCCAATAACTATTCCAATTATTCCTATAATCATTATAGAAAATGCAATTTGAAGCGATTCATTTAATGCTAAAAGCTGTGAAACTGTTTCAAACTCTCCAACTGGAATTTGTGCCAAATCTTCCTCAGCCATGTATAAGCACCATTTTAATCAAATTCATGTTCTAGAATACAAAGGTAACCTCTATTATCATTTCTAATTAATTTTTAATAAAATCAATAATTTTTATGCGTAAAAATCTTGTAAGGTTTAACAAGGGTAAGAGCATTAATTACAAAATGACCTATCAAGAAACAGCATGGGGTGATTCACCATCTCTGAAATCATACACATTATCAAATTTTCGAACTCTTCCACAAATTCAAAAACTAGGTGAAGAAACACAATTTGAGATGGAGGTTGTAGGAAACGTTTTACCTTTTAAAGCAAATAATTATGTCGTTGAACAACTAATTGATTGGAATAATATTCCAAATGATCCAATCTTTGTCTTAACATTTCCTCAAAAAGGAATGCTAAAACCAGAACATTATGAAAAAATGGCAACTGCCTTAAAAAATAACCTTGATAAAAAAGAAATTACTGCAATTGCAAATGAAATTCGTTTACAACTAAATCCACATCCTGCAGGTCAAATGGAACTAAATGTTCCAACATTGAAAGATGGAACCAAGTTATTTGGAATGCAACACAAATACAAAGAAACCTGTCTCTTCTTTCCTAGTCAAAGTCAAACATGTCATGCATATTGTAGTTTTTGTTTTAGATGGCCACAATTTGTTGGCATGGATGAAATGAAATTTGCTATGCAGGAAGGTGAACAACTGGTTCAATATGTAAGAGAACATCCAGAAATTTCTGATGTGCTTTTTACCGGTGGCGATCCAATGATAATGAAAGCAAAAATTTTTTCAAAATATGTTGATGCTTTAATTGATGCTAAACTTCCAAATCTTAAAACAATTAGAATTGGAACAAAGGCATTAGCGTATTGGCCATACAAGTTTTTGACAGATTCTGATTCACAAGAAATGTTAGATATTTTTAGAAAGATTACTGATAGCGGATTACATCTTGCATTTATGGCCCACTTTAACCATTTGAACGAATTATCAACTGATGCAGTGATAAATGCAATTAAAGAAGTAAGAAAAACAGGAGCACAGATCAGAACCCAATCTCCTCTATTGGCACATATCAACGATGATGCAGAAATGTGGGCTAAAATGTGGACCAAACAGGTTCAGTTGGGATGTATTCCGTATTACATGTTTGTAGTTAGAGATACTGGGGCTCAACATTACTTTGGAATTCCTCTGGTAAAGGCTTATCAAATTTTCAAAAAAGCGTATTCTTCAGTTAGTGGATTAGCTAGAACTGTTCGTGGACCAAGTATGTCTGCTACTCCAGGAAAAGTGCATGTAATTGGAACTGCAAATCTAAATGATCAAAAAGTAATTGTTTTGCGATTTTTACAGGGTAGAAATCCTGATTGGGTACAAGTGCCATTCTTTGCAAAATATGATGAAAATGCAATTTGGTTAGATGATCTAAAACCTGCATTAACTGACAAGTTTTTCTTTGATGACGAAATGAAAAATTTCAAAGCAACACATCCGATTGAAGATTATCCTGAATCTTAGAATTAACCTGACTAACTTGCCAACTCTAACTTACAAGATAACATTAGTAAAATAACCTGTAAAAATTATCAAATTGAACATAGATCAAGTATTACAAACTATTAAAGATGAAAATATATCATTCATAGATTTTTGGTTTGTAGATATTTTTGGTGAACTTCATAGTGTTGGAATGCCAAAATATGCAATTGATAAAAATAGTTTTGTAAACGGTCTTGAAAAATTAGATGCAAGTTCTATTGTTGGTTTCAAATCTGTGAATAATTCTGATATGATTCTATTACCTGATCCGTCGTCATTTAGAATTCTTCCACAAGAATATGATCCTGGAACTCGTAAAAATGCAAGAATATTTTGTGATCTTTACGACGGTAGTACAAATAAAGAATCTCGATATAATCGGGACTCGAGAGGAATTGCACGTAAATCATCAGAAAAACTTCAGGAATTTGGATTGACTCATACTAATTGGGGCCCTGAAATAGAATTCTTTGTTTTTGATGCCATCAATGTTTATCCGTCACCTTATGCTGCAACTCATGCTGGAGGTGGCTCAGGTTATTCAATTGAATCTAAGGAATCACCATGGGCAAAAGGAAATGTAAGTACTGCAATATCTTTCAAGGAAGGATATTATCCATCACAACCCAAAGATACTCTTGCTGGATTTCGAAAAGATGTATGCGATGATTTGTACAATTATTTTGGAATAAAAATTGAAGCTGAACATCATGAAGTGGCAACCTCTGGTCAATGTGAAATTAATCTAGTTTATGATGAAATGATTACAATGGCAGATAATGTAATTGCCGTCAAAAATTTAGTAAAAGTTAAAGCAAAAAGAAAAAATAAAGTTGCAACATTTATGCCAAAACCAATTTTTGGCGATAATGCATCTGCTATGCATACTCATCAGAGTTTATGGAATAAAAATACGAATGTAATGTATGATAAAGATGATGATTTAGCACAGATGAGTCAAACTGGAAGATATTATGTTGGAGGAATTCTAAGTCATGCCGCAGCATTATGTGCAATTTCAAATCCTACCACAAATTCTTACAAACGCCTTGTTCCTGGATTTGAAGCACCAGTCAATGTTTGTTGGGGGTTAGCTAACCGTTCTACTGCTATTAGAGTTCCAATGTATAACAGAAATCAAGAAAAAAGTAAAAGAATTGAATATCGTGTACCTGATCCAACTGCCAATATCTATCTTTTAGAGGCTGGACTATTGTTAGCAGGATTGGATGGAATAAAAAATAAAATTGATCCCGGAGATCCTATTGAAGAAAATGTGTACAAGCTTTCTTCAGAAAAGAAAAGAGAATATAATATTGGTGCTTTACCTATATCATTAAAAGGCGCACTTGATTCTTTGGCTAGTGATTCTAAATTTTTAGAAGATGTTTTCACAAAAGATTTCCTTGAACAGTATTCTGAATTAAAATACAAAGAATATTCTGCATTTGCACAAACTCCTACAGCTTGGGAAGTTTCAATGTATGCAGATGCATAATTGGTACAAACATCAATTATTTAATGAAAATTAATAGAACCTTTTTAAAATGAAATATTGTTTTCTTAATATGAAATCAAGACTATTGATTCTATTTCTATTGTTTATCTCTGGTATGACTGGAATTGCTTATGGGCATACTGTAGATGCTGTAGGTGAATATAGAGTAGAAATTGGTTGGATGAATGAGCCTGTAGTTTCAGGAGAAACCAACGCAATTGAATTTTATGTTAGTCCACTAATTTCATGTCCCGATATTCCTGAGGCAGCCAAATGTGCAGAATCTCAAGAATTTCAGAACGGAATTGCTGATTTAAGAAAAACTATTAAAATAAAATTAATTTACAAAGATGAAAGCATAACACTTCCTTTATCACCTGATCATGACATTCCAGGAAAATATTATGCATTTGTTAATCCAACTGTCTCAGGATTTTATCAAGCAAATATTCTGGGAACAATTGTAGACACTCCAATTAGTTTATCAATGCATCCACCAAAAGTTGATGAACGATCATACATTGAATTTCCTGAACCTTCTGATATTACAATAACACAAATGATTGATGGCCATACTGCATTAATTGAAGATCTGAATGATCTTAACGAATCTGTAAATATTTTAGAAGAAACACAATCAAACAATTTGGGATATGCTGGTATTGGAGTTGGAATTGTTGGAATTGTTATTGCAGTAATTGCACTTGTAAAATCTAAGAATTAATTATTTGATATCTCATCATTTTTTTTAAAAGAATATTTCAATAATATTGGACCAATGAATATCGTACCTAAAATTACAAAGATTAATGTTGAAAAAATGCTATCGGAAATAATTCCATAAGCCAAACCTAGTCCTGCAGTAATAAATGCAATTTCACCTCTAACTATCATTCCGTATCCTATCCTCAAACCTTTGTTTTTATTTTTAAGAAGAATAATTGCTGGAATTCCAGAACCTAAAATCTTACTAAAAACTGCAATTATCAAAATTACTAAGAACAAAATCAAATCAACATTCATAATATTTGAGATATCTACATGTGCGCCCATAATTGCAAAGAAAAATGGCGCAAAAATAATTTGTAACTCTCCAACAAATTCTCTAACTTGTTTTGCTAACCTTGAACCTGCAAGTCCCATTCCTGCGGCAAATGCCCCCACAATGGGATTAAGACCTATAATCGAAGCAACAGCTGCCATACCAAACGCTGATCCCAATGCGGTTCCTTGTTTTGTTCCACGAGATTCAAGAGATGTTGGTCTTGTTACAGCTACTGCATGAACTATTTTTGGAAGTAAAAATACCGCACTTAGAAGTAGAATAACCCATAGAATCAATGATTCTGATACTTCATACAACACTGTCTCTAACGATGGGAGAGAATGTGCAATTACAATAGAAATTATAGATGATAGAATGGCTAATCCCAGTACATCATCAAACACTGCAGCATTAACCAAAATATTCCCTTCTTTTGTTTTCTCCTTTCCTAATTCTCCCAAAATTGTTACAGCTGCTGCAATACTTGTTGCACTAAGTGTTGCTCCAATAATCATTGCAACCATCCAATCAATTCCAAATAAAATAGAAATCCCATATCCGAGTCCTAGTGGAACAATTACCCCCGTCGTACCGATTATTACAGCTTGAATCCCCGTATGTTTTAAACTAGAAAAAGTGAAATGAAGACCAGCTGAAAATAAAATAATTATCCCGGCAATTTGCCAAAATGATAGCATCAAGTCACTTAGTTCTACTAATGGTCTATCAAAGAATGATATCAAACCACCTAATGCAAATGGACCTAGAATTATTCCACCAATTACAAAACCAATTATTTCAGAAACTCCAAAATGTTTACAAATCCTACCTAACATCATTGAAGGAATAACCAAAATCAAAATTCCCACTAAAGTCGGAATTACATCAAATTCTGTTACCATTACAAATTAGGCTTAATCTGAATTATTAAAACTAATTTCAAGAATCAAATTTGAATACATTATTGAAATTTAGGCTTGTAATTTTTTGAAATTTTGTAGAAAACTGCTCCAATTCCTATTATTGTAATTCCTGCAAGAATTATTTCAGCTTGAAATTGTAATGCCATGTAAACTGTTGTTCCAAATCCAAATAATGGTAAAATTGGAAATTTCCCAATATTGATTGGAACTCTAAATGGTCTTTTTAAAACAGGCTCTGTATATCGTAAAACTATAACTGCTAAATTAATTGCTGCAAATGTTATGACGATAGCAAAAACTACGATGTTGGCTATAATTACAATATCTCCTATAAATGAAAATCCTACTGAAGTGATCAAAATAACAATTACTGCAATCCATGGTGTCTTAGTTTTAGGATGAACTCTGCCCAAAAACTGTGGTAACGAATTACTTTTTGCCATTCCATATAGTATTCTTGCTCCTGCTACAAGTGTGATTAAAACAGTACTTGCTGTAGCAAATAATGCAATTATTGATAATGTAACACTACCATTAGTACCTAAGACCTTATGTGCAACATCAGCAAGTGGGGCAGATGATACTGCTAATTCCTGCCAATCTAAAATTTTTACAACCGATAATGAAACTAGAACATAAATTACTCCAGTAATAAGAATTGATAACATAATAGCTCGAGGAATTGTTTTGTGAGGTCTTCTGACCTCTTCAGCAACATTTGCCATATCTTCAAATCCAATAAATGCAAAGAAAATTAAAACAAATGCAAGGATTATTCCTGAAAATCCATTTGGTGCTTCAAAATAATCTATTGATTCTACAGGCTCAACAGTAAATCCAAGAAAAATAATTAATGCTAATCCTCCAGCAGTTATAATTGCAAAAATAGTATTTGCCCATGCAGACTCTTTAATACCAATAAAATTTACCAAGGATAAAATTACAATTAGAACAATTGCTCCGACAGTTATTGGTATTTCAATAAACTGTATTAGATAACCTCCAAACCCTAAAGATACAGTTGCAGCAACTATGATGGATGTAATTGCAGTTAACCATCCAATTATAAAACCAAAAAAATTACTTTTGAATGCATTTTTAACAAAAGTATATTCTGCTGCTGCTTTTGGATATAATGCTGCAAGTTCAGAGTAACTCAACCCAGCAAATATTGCAACTATCGCACCTAGCAAAAAAGAAATCCACATTGAATTTCCTGCAAAACCTGCAGCCTCTCCAATTAGAACATAAATTCCAGCACCAAGAATCAAACCCACTCCATACATGGTAAGATGAAAAAGACCTATGTGGCGCTTTAATTCAGACATATACCATCAACCTGTAACCAAGAAATTTAATCCAAATCCTATCAAATATGCAACAACTGCAGCAACACCACCAATGATCAATGTATTGATTCCAGCACGTAGCATTGATCTTTTTACAATCTTTCCTTTTATCATTCCAACAAGAAAGAACGCAAAACATACAGATACAATAGAATAAACAAAAGCTTCAGAATTCAATTCAATTCCAACAATCATGAAAATCATAAACGGAATCAATGGAATTAATCCTACAAGATTGAAACCAACAAATGTGCTGATAGAACTGTCTAATGGATTTTTTTCATCCTCAATTAATCCTAACTCTTCTTTCATCATTGTATCTATCCAAACTTTTCTTTTTGATGTAATTGTTCGAACTACATCATCAAGCAATTCATCTTTGAATCCTTTTTCTCTGTAAATGTCTCTAATTTCATCTCTTTCTTGTTCTTCTAAATTATCAATTTCCCATTCCTCTTGCTTTCGCTTCATTTCAACAAATTCATTTCTAGCCTTTGACGCTTGATAATTTGCAGCAGCCATTGAAAACCCATCTGCAAACAAATTTGCAAATCCCAAAATTAAGATAATTGTCGTGGGTAATGATGCTCCCATTACTCCTGCAACTATCGCAAAAGTTGTTACTGCTCCATCTATAGAGCCATAAATAAAATCATCAAAGTGTACTTTCATCAGATTATCATTATTTTTTATTCATGGTTATAATGTATTTTGAGAAATATTATTTTGCAATGGCCTTTGTAATGTCAGTTTTGCTAATTATTCCTGTAATTGATCCATTTCCATCTAATACTACTAAACCACTGACATTGTTTTCTAAAATCAGTTTACATGCATCAGACAAACTTTGATTGAATTTAATCGTGATTAATCCCTCAGTCATGACATCTCTGGCTAATGAAATATTTCCAAATCCTTCCTCTGAAAGAAATCCATTTTTGAGATCAGAAATTGTAAATCCTGAATCATCTTCTTCACTTCCAAGCTCAATTGCAACCCTGAATAAATCTCTAAATGAAATTATTCCTACTGCTTCTTCATTCTGATTTTTAACAATCAATCTAGAGATTTTCTTTTCCAACATTTTTCTTACAATCTTATACAATGGTGCAGCAGTATGAGTAAATTCATAATCATGAGTCATAAAATCTACAACTTTTTTTCCATCGGTAATATTTTCGGCATAATATCTTACAAGATCACTTTTTGTAAAAATTGTTTTTACTTCTTCTTTTTCACCGATAGCCAATGAACTGATACCTTTTTCAATCATAATTTTTGCTGAATTCTCAGGTGTGAGTTCTTGATTTACAAATTCAATTGGTTTCATAATTTTAGTTATAGGAATGTTATCAAGGCTCTGATGTGTAGTCTCTGAAAATAAAAATAACCCAATATCTTTTTCAGTGATTATTCCAACATGTTTTCCATGATCTGAAACAACTAATCTGCTAATTTTTGTGTCTAATAATGACCTAATTGCATCTGAAATTGTAGAGTTTTTTATTATAGTAATTGGTTTTTTTGAAATATTGTTTATTGACAATGGCATATATGAAATTTTTTTATATAAAAATGGAATTTATAATTTTCAATTTTGATTGTACTTTGCTTTTCAATTTTGAGAATCAATGGTCTTCTTATATTCTAACAATTATTATTTGAAGTATGGTTAAGTTTCAAAAAATTCTAGTTCCACTTGATGGATCTTCAAATTCTATTAGAGGATTGGATAGAGCTATTGAAATTGCAAAAGGTGGTAATGCTGAAATTACCGGATTTTATGTATTTCATTTACCTGTAGCTGCAGGAATAAAATATACACAAAAAATGAAAGATGAAGCACAAAGAAAGGCTGTCAAGGCTATTGGTCCTGCAATGAATAGAACTCAAAAAGCTGGTGCCACGTTCAAATACAAAACTGGTGGAGGACATACTGGCTCTGAAATTGTTAAATTTGCAGAAAAAGGAAAATTTGACATGATTGTTGTTGGTGCAAGAGGTCTAGGTGGAGCAAAAGAAGCATTTCTTGGAAGCACATCAAACTATGTTATGCATAAAACAAAAGTTCCAGTATTGGTAGTAAAATAAATAATATTTTTCATATCATTGATATTTGATGTAATAACCTACAAGTATAGGAATTTGAAAAAATATCATCGGTGTAGGATATGGTAGAAAGTAATTTTGATATCTTAGGAATTATTGAGGATTCAACAGAGAAAGAAATTAGAGATGCGTTTAGAAGATTAGCACTACAATTCCACTCTGATCGTGGAGGAGAAAATCAACAATTCATAAAAATTAAACAAGCATACGACGATCTAAAGATTGGTAAAAAATATCCTGAGACAGATTATGAAAAATTAAAAAATTCTAAAGTTTATTCAGGTGATTCTGAGGCTGATGTTAGAAGAAAAAATCAAATTTTAGGTCAAGAGCTATTCAAAGAAATGAAAACCGCTGAAGAATGGGCTCTAGCATTAAATAAATCAAACTCTACTGGATCACGATTGTTTGGATCAAAAACTCTTGGTGAAATTGAATTAGAAAGAAAAGCAACTGGTGCTTTATCCATTAAGGGAAATTTTATGGCAGGAAGTTTCACTTATGATGGCCATATAGTAATGCAAGGTAGCATTACTAGTCCATCATGGACTCAAGAATATCAAACAAATATTCATCTAACACATGGAGATTTTAAATTTATTAATCCATTAGAAAATAAATACAAAATTGATAATGGTGCAAAAATTACTGTAGATAAAGGCAATGTAGTTATTGGAAATGTTTATGGGAGAAAATTTAAGGTTGAAGATCCTATACGTGTAGGAGTATTTCAAATTCAAGAACATAGAACTCACATTTCAGCTTTGAATGGAAAAATTATTGCAGAAAATCTAGTAAATACCGTATTACTTGAAGCTGATTCAATTATTGTTCTTAATGTTGAAGATGATGTAATATTATCTGCAAGAGAAATTTTATTTTACGGAGGAAAACTTACCTATGATTCAGTTATCGAATTAAAAGAAGGTGGATCAATACGATTCTTTGAGAATTTTTCTATTCAGGGTCTAAGCGGTGATGCAATAATTAAACTTGAAAACGGTAAAAAAATACGATTATTTGATCTCAAAACTAAAAAAATCAAAGATTTATCTGATGAATTTGTACCTAACAAAGAGAATTACCACAAAGATGCTACTATGGTTGGCCATGGCTTTACAATTACATATGAAATGCTAGATAATCTCTCATTGAAATCTACCAAAAAACAAAGCTGGGCATCAAAATTTGGGTTTTCTAAAAAATAATCAAGTTATAATCAATTTTTACACCTGATAATGACCATTCCTCATAAATATAGCTAATTTTGAAAATTATTTGTGAAAAAGATAGAGGCTGTAATTAGGAGAAAAAATTTTCCCACAATTAAAACCACTTTGAACATTGTAGGGACATACATTATTGATAAACGAAATTTAGATGACAGTAACATTTACGATGAAAGTCCTGGCTCTCGTGTCGGCTCTACCAATCTAAAATCTATACCACTTGCAAAAATCGAAATGGTAGTTCCAGATAAAGATGCAAGAAAAGTAGTTGAAATGATCTCAAAAAACTCTGGTTTATCTTCAGACCATGGAGGAAAAATCTTTGTTTCTGAAATGGAAGAGGTCGTAGATATGGAAACTCTTGACGCACAACAAGATCTTGAAACATTTTCAGATGAAAAATCAGAATCAAAGCCATTACCAAAAAGAAGTCGGTTTGTCCCATTACAAAAATTCACTTTACATAAATTGCAAGTAATTTATGAAGAGAACAAAGAAACACTTCGAAATGATTATAGAATTAAATCTTTTAGTGATTTTGTAAATTATTGTATTATGAAATCACTACCAACCTTAGAAAAACAACTAAAGAATCCTACAATTATGTATGAAAATAATTTTGCCGATTATTAATAATACCCATTAAACAATGCTAATCCTACCAAAGTCATACCAACTGCTGCAAGTACTAACTTTGCAATCATGATTTTAGATATTTTCATATGGATAAACCAAAAATGATGGGCCCTACAATAACTCCAATTATCACTGCAACTTTGAGATAATCTTTACCGTGCAGTGGTTGCATCTTCTCTCTATGAAATAACTTACTTTTACGTAGATTCATGATGTTGCTTAGATTGTTTTTTCCCCTTCATCACCTGTTGCAATGTCTATTGCACGCAAAATTTGTGAAACAAAAATTTTGCCAACCCTTCCATTTTCTTTAATAATTCCTATGACTTCATCCTCTCTTGTATCTGAAATTATAACTTCTAATTGATATTTATCGTTGAATTGTGGCACAAAAATCTCACTTCCTTTTGATGCGTGAATTTCTGGACCTGGTCTCTTTCCTCTTCCTCTGACTTTGGAAACTGTAAGGCCACCTATGCCTATGTCTTTCAATCCTTCACTGATTGCCATGACGTCATTTTCGCCAAGTATTACTTCTATTTTGAGCATTTAGTTAGTGTAATTTCAATTACACAAATATAATTTCTGATTTTGATTACTAAATGATAATCATTTGTATATCAAATTTAGACATTGTTATTAATTCTAAATTAACTTTTTTTTTCAATGGTACTTGATTCTGGAGATACAGCATGGATGCTTGTTGCTGGAAGTCTTGTATTACTTATGATTCCTGCATTAGGGTTGTTTGAATCTGGCTTGTTAAGGAAAAAGAACGCTGCATCAATTTTCATGCAAATTTTCTTTGGTTTGGCAATGTTGAGTGTCATGTGGTTTATCTTTGGATTTAGTTTATCTTTTGGTGACTCTACTATGGGATTAGTTGGAAATCTAGATTGGGTTTTCCTTAAAGGAATTCCATCTGATGCACCATTAGAACAATATGCCCCAACAATTCCTGGTATGTTATTTGTAAAATTCCAATTAATGTTTGCAGCAATTACTCCTCTATTACTTACAGGAACAATTGCTGAAAGAATGAAGTTTAGTTCCTTTGTTATATTTATTGCAGCATGGTCTATGCTAATTTACTATCCTCTTGTCCACTGGGTTTGGGGTGGCGGTTGGTTGGCACAACTTGGTGTAGCTGACTTTGCTGGTGGTATTGTAATTCACACTAGTGTGGGAATGGCAGCGTTAGCTGCAGCACTAGTACTTGGTAAGAGAAGAAATTACGGTCCTGCCATAATGATTCCTCATAGCATTCCACTGGCTGTACTTGGTTCTTCCTTATTGTGGTTAGGTTGGTTTGGATTTAATGCAGGAAGTGCACTTTCTGCTTCTGGTGGAGTTGCAGGAAATACTGTAATTGTAACTCACATGGCATCTTCAATTTCTGCATTAATTTGGGCTGGTCTTTCTTGGATAAGAACTGGAAAACCATCCGTTGTTGCAACAATTAACGGTGCAATTGCAGGTCTTGCAGGAATCACACCTGCATCAGGATATGTGAGCGTTGAGCATGCTTTTGTAATCGGTATAGCAATAGGTGTAATCTCATACTCCGGCGTAGTACTGTTCAAAGAAAAATTAAAGATTGACGATGCACTTGATGTTAGCTCTGTTCACGGAGTTGCAGGAATTGTTGGTGCACTAGCAATTGGTATATTTGCAAGTACTGCAATTAATCCAGGAGGACCTGACGGATTACTCTTTGGAAATCCTGATCAATTATGGATTCAGGCTGTAGGTGTTGGTGTTGCAGGTGTAATGGGTTTTGGTGGAACTTGGATAATTTTACAAATAATTAAACATCTAATTGGGATTAGAGTTTCACCTGAAGTAGAAGATATTGGTTTAGATATTAGTGAACATGCAGAATCTGCTTATTCTGATGAAGAAGAGTTTATGTTGAATATGGATGATTATACAGATGAGTTACAGGATAAAAATGAAATCTTGTTCAAAAAGAAATACCCTGGCAAGAAACAATGACTGTTAGTTATGATGAATTATCAAAACAAGTCCTTGATTTAGATACTAAAGTTAGGTTTGCAGGTGTTGCAAATAGTAAAGGTGAGATGATTGCTGGTGGACATAATGATAATGTTGAAAAAATTTTAGAGGGTGATAATGTTAAGATGTCGATTCATTATGCATTACAAAAAAGAGATCTTTATACAAATTTAGCATATAAAATTGGTTCAGAACTGTCGTCAATAACTGAATATGAAAAAGTCACAATGATTAGTATTCCAATTAATTCAAATGATTTGTTTATGATTAGTACAGAGCCAAGAGCAGATTATTTGAAAATTATTGATTTTGTTCATTCAGCACTTGCTTCTTAAAACTAGAATTACTACAGGCATAACATGCTCAGAAGAGTTGATATTCAATAAAGAAAACATAGAATAAAAATGCCAATATCCTTCAATCTTGGAAAAAAACTTGTTTTACTTGTAATGCTTGTAACCATAACTGCATTAGGAGTTACATCTTACATGAGCATTGATTATGCTTCTGAAACTCTAAAAGAAAGAGGAGGGGAATTATTAATCGGAGAATCTTCCATTAGAGGAGAATCTTTGAGATCATCTTTTGAATCAAGAGTTGAACAAAATAATATCCTTGCAAACGATCCTATGGTTCAATCATTAGTTTTACAAATGAACCAAGTTTCAAATGATAAATTAAAAGAATTCCAAGAAAGTAACCGTAGAGATTTTTTAATTCAAGTTCAAGCATTTCAGGAATTAATTGGATTTTCAATAGGATTTGAAGACACAAAAATAATTGGCAGTAATGGAAAAGTTTTCTTTTCTCTTAGTGGCAATGTGGATCAAGATTTTACCAAACATGAATTTTTTCAAAGAGGATTAGAAGGATCTTTTATTGAATTTGAATCAACAGAATCGGGCAAAAAACTAGTTGTTGTTTCTCCAATATTTGCAGATGACAGTAAAAAAGGAGATGAGCCAATTGGAGTAATTATTTCAAAAATGAGAACTGCATCAATTGATAATATTTTGCTTAATCGAAGTGGACTAGGTGAAACAGGGGAGGTTTACATTGTAAATGATGATTTTTTAATGTTGTCTGAATCTAGATTTTTTGAAGATGCAGTATTTCAACAGCGAGTAGATACTATTGCTGTACAAAAATGTTTTAATGAAGAGAAGGATTATACTGGATTTTATCCTGATTATAGAGAAATTCCAATATATGGATCATCTTACTGTGCATCAGATTTTGGAATTGTGCTACTTGCAGAAATGGATGAAAAAGAACTTGTTGAACCGATAAAAATTTTACAAACTAGAATCCTATTGACAAGTTTAGTCATTACAATGTTGATGGGATTGGTTGCATACTTTGCTGCAGAATCAATATCACATCCATTAAAAGCCCTCAAAAATGCTGCAAACAAAATTGCAAATGGTAAGTTTGATGTAAGAACAAACATCACAACAGGTGATGAAATTGGAGAATTATCTCATGCGTTTGATTCAATGGCACAAAGACTTCAAGAATCATTAATTGAGATTCAAGAGAAAGAAAAAGTTATCAAACAACTTGAAGGCGGTATGCTACTAAAATTTTCTCAACATGAAGAAAATGATTGTGTCGGTGTAATTGATATGACTGATTCTACTCGAATATCATCTAAACTATCAGATGATGATGTTAGTAAAATGTATGAAATTTTTCTTAATTTTATGGCGAAAATTATTCTTGAATATAATGGAGAAGTTGTAAAGAATATTGGCGATGCTTTGATGTTTAGATTTGCAAATATTGATTCTACAGATACTGCAGCAATAAAAAATGTTTTAGAATGTTGTTTAACTATGATTGAATCCCATGACGAACTGAAAAAGGAACTTAATGCAGAAAATATAGATGAATTAGATTATAAAATTAGTATAACGTATGGGCCTGTAAAAGTAGCTGAAAGCACTACTTCTAAAATTTCAGATATTTTTGGGCCTACAGTTAATCGATGTTTTAAGATCAATTCATTTTGTCCAAAAAATAGCATAGTAGTTGGCATCAACATGTATGAAAACCTAAAAAGTTATGAAGAATACGAATTTACACAATTTTGTTCTATTGAAATCAAGCAAAAATATGGCTATAGTATTTTTGAAGTTAAGAGAAGAAGATAATTTCTATTCTTACTATAAGATATTCTAAATTTTATGCCCAAATCAGATTATTTGAATTGATTCTATACTTGCAAAGATGAAAATAACATCAAGTATTTAATTGACTAAATTGCGTACTTAGAATATGAATTTTTTAGTATTATCTATGATTTTTACACTTTTAGCTTTTACTTCTTTTGCATACGCTGAAGAATATATCATTGATATTCCATTTGGTGCATATAATCCTGAATTAAATACTCCTGCAGAAGTCTGGTATGATCCTCCACAGATGTTTGTAACTGTAGGTGATACTGTTACTTGGTATAATGATGACAAAGAAGGTCATACTGTTACAAGTGGAGAGGGTTCAGGAAGATTTGGCTGGATGAGTGATAACTTTGGAACACCAAATAATATTTTTGATAGTGGTAGATTTATGCCAGGAGAATCATGGTCATACAAATTTGAAGATTCTGGAACATTTTCTTATTACTGTACAATTCATCCATGGATGGAAGGAATTTTAATTGTTGAAAAACAAATTCCTGATTATCCACATGATGCCACTGGTAAAAAATTGGAATTTCCTTTATTACAATATACTCCAGATGAACGCATAGAAGTAAATCTATCATGGGATCCTCAAGTCATTAAAACTCATGAAAAAATTCAATTTGTTTATCAATTCTATGATCCACAAACAAATTCCAACTTAGCACAAATGAAATATAATTTTATAATTTTTCAAAACGGACAAGAAATCTTTAGAGATGAAGGACTAAGTCAAATTGGAGGCGATTATAGAAATTTTGTTTTTAGTGATTCTGGATCTGTTATAATAAGGATAGAAGGAATTCATTCCCCTTCAGTTTTTGCTGAAGAAAGTGTTACCGTATTTGGTGATGTCAAAAGTAGTGAACAACGTTCTGTTGATTTTACCACTGCAGTTTATGATAACCCTGAAAAAATATCTCATGAAACATATCATATAAAACCAGCTCAAAGACTAACAACCTATTACGAATTAATGCTGTTCATTATTCTTATTCCAGGTGTGATGTTCATTATTGCATTTCTATGGTTAAAGAAAAAACCTAAAATCAAAGATGAAACGCCAGGTGCTGTTAAAATTTAAAATAATAAAAAGAAATTAAAATTTGACGAACTAATCTAATCGATTAATTCAGTCCAACCTTTGATGAAGACTGAGTTCTTGTAGAGTGGAACTGGTTGTCCAACAGTAAAGTCCATTGGTCGCATCCAAAAGATTGCTTTTGTTGGGCATACACCAATGCATGCACCATCTGAAATACATCTTTCTGGGTAGAAGACAAATGCTTTACCTCTCTTCCAGCCTTCAACTGGTTTTACTCTAAGGACATCTGGTCCAAGTGTGGTACAGATTTCTACACATAGTGCGCATCCGATACACATTTGTTCGCTGATGTCTGGAATAATTCCTACTGGCATAACAAAATTATTTCTTGATTTGGCATTAATATAATTTGCCTAGAAACATCGTCTTATAACGGCGTTTGATATTTTACAACGGTGTTATAATTCTGATCGCTATTTTAGATCTTCTTTTATCATTTCATGTTACCATTTGTTTGATTCAAAGAATCTATAATCAAATCATTTTCTGTTTTTTTGAGAAAATATACGCCTGTTTTTTCTGATTTAATGATGTGTTTTCCTCCTGGTGATAGAACCCAATCTCCATTTTCTTTTTTTCGTACCATTCCAGTTATTACAACTGATGATTTAGCATGATTACCTATTGATGAGAGTAACATGACACACGAATTAATGAATCTGGCAGATTCTAATTCATCAAACAAATTGTATATCCCATTAAACGAGTCAATAATTACCAAAAATCTATCTTTTGATACTTGGGAGATAATTTCTGATAATTTTTTTTCCCAGTTTATTTTATTTGGGCAAAAAATTGTTAAATCTTCTTTTTTTTGAATCATTCTTGATTCTACATATCCAGTATAAAGCAAATCCATGTCGATGAAAATTATCGGATCCTCTGTTGAATTGATTAATCTATTCAGAAATTCCATTTTATGGAATGGCTTTGAACATAAAATGATATTTGGATTATTTTGTTCAAATTTAATTTGAATTTGTGTTAAATCATTATCTATGATTTGCTCAGGATTTTTATCCAACACCACATTAGCATTCTACAGATATAATAATGAATTTAGAATCAAAAGACATTTCAGATGATTTCCCAACCTCAGAGAAAATCTATCTAAATAACGCATCTGTTTCTTTAATGCCCACTCAAAGTATTGAGGCTATGAAAGAATTTTTAATTACATACAATTCCATTGGTCCTGATTCAAAAGAGTCTGAGTCTTTTGTTAATGATAAACTACAAAATGTACGAAAAAGTATGGCAAAAATCATTTCTTGCCAACCTGATGAAGTTGTTTTAACTCAAAGCACCACTGATGGAATCAATTTTGTAGCAAATGGATTGTCTTTTGATGATAATTCGAATATGATAATTCGAGGAATGACACACGAACATCATGCAAATTTTTACCCATGGATTAAATTACAAGAAAAAATCTCTGTACAAAATTTACCTATTGATGATAATGGTTTTTTTAAATTAGATGATTTAGAATCTCTTGTTAATAATAATACAAAACTAGTTGCACTTAGCCATGTGTTGTATAATACTGGTGCAATCATACCTGTAGAAGAAATAGGAAAAATTCTTGAAGGTAAGGTTCCATTTTTTATTGACAGTGCACAAAGTATAGGTTGTATTGGAGATATCGATGTCTCAAAAATTAAATGTGATTTTATGTCCTTTAATGGGTCTAAATGGCTTTGTGGTCCTATGGGCACGGGATTATTTTATTGTAAAAGAAATTCTAGTGTGTTATTAGAACCTAAAACCATTGGTGGTGAATCTGCAATTATTTATGATGATTCAAAGTTAGCATACAAAGAATTACCAGATAAATTTCAAACAGGATTTAGAAATTATGTAGGAATAGTTGGGTTAGAGTCATCTGCAAATTATTTATTAAAATTTGGAATGAATAACATCCGTGAAAAAAACAAATCTCTGTCTAATATTTTAAGAGAAGAATTATCAAAAATTCCAAATATTATTCTATATGGACCTGAGGATCCAAATATCAGAACAAGTATTGTTTCTTTTAACATCAAAGGATTTGATTCACAACAAGTTGTTGATAAACTTGAAAAACAAAATATAATTTTAGCAGTAAGGGAAATAATGGACAAAAAGATTGTACGAGCGTCTCCTCACTTTTTCAATACTGAATCTCAGATTTTTAATGTAGTTGATGCGATAAAAAAATTATAGGTTTTCTTGTTCTTCTATTACCATCATTGTTAGTGTAGATTGAACCTTACTAATTCTTCTAACTTTGTTGGTAATAATTGCACGTAATTTTTCAGCATCATTAGAGGTTAACTTTAAGACAATATCATACACTCCGTATACACCTTGAACTTCAAATTGGACATCCTCTTCTGCAAGAATTTGTTTTACTTCGTTGATGATTGATTCGTCTGATCCTAAATCAGAATTCAATAGGACATATGCTGTAGGCACAAGTGAGTTTTTCATAAGACCGTATTTAACCTTTCATTGTTCAAAATTGATTAATCAGCAATACATTTTGATGATGTGAAACCAATAGATTTGTCACTTACAATATCTGAGTCAATCCCAAGCTTTCCTGGATCTCCAACACCACAATTCATTGATTGGTCTGATATAGAACATGACGGGTATAATCTTGAACTTTTGTTCCTAAGTTCACATACAGGAACACATCTTGATGCTCCATACCATTTTGTCAAAAATGGTTTAAAAATTCATCAAATTCCCCTTGATAGACTCTTTGGAAAAGCCATTCTAATTAAACTCAAAAAACCAAAGAATACTCCCATTACAAAATTAGATATCACATTATTTGAAAAAAAGAATGGTAAAATCCCAAACCATTCTTCAATCTTTTTCTTTACAGATTGGCAAAAAAATCTGAAAAATAATAATTATTTTACTGAAAATCCCGGACTAGATGCATCATCTGCAAAATATCTATCCTCTAAAAAAATCAATTTAGTTGGTATTGATTCCCCAAGTATAGATCTTGGAAAAGATGAATCATTTACTGTACATCATGTTTTATCAAAAAACAATATTTTGATAGTAGAAAATTTGACAAATATGAATAAAATACAATCTTTGGAATTTAATTTTACCATTCTTCCATTAAAGCTAAAGGATGCTACGGGTTCCCCTGTTCGTGCAGTAGCGTCATAGTTACGTATTTTCGGAATACTAAAAATACAGAGCAATCTTAAATTCAACATGAGTAAACCTGGAAATATTTGGCGAAAGGTTCATGGTAAAATTACTAAAAAACCAACGAACTTTTCTTGGTTAATTGAAGAAAAATTGGCAGGTTCAGGTATTCCAACAAGTTTTGACGAATTTGATTGGCTTTTGGATCAAGGTGTAAAATCAATTGTTACTATGACTGAGCAAGCATTACCAGACGAGTGGGTTGAAAATATAGGATACCTTCATGTTCCAACTCCTGATTTGACTGCTCCTGACATGGATAGAATAGATTCAGCAGTGGATTTCATAGATGAACAAATTAAAAATAATCAAGCCGTAATGGTCCATTGTGCAGCTGGAATGGGAAGAGCTGGAACAATACTTGCATGTTATTTTATAAAATACAAAAAATTTTCAGCCGATGATGCAATTAAAAAAATTCGAGATCAAAGACCAGGATCAATTCAATCTGAAGTACAAGAATTAGCTATTGGATTTTATGAAAAACATGTAAGAAATTAGTCTAAACAAATTCTGAAACTAATTTTCCATCTACAACTTTTATTTTCAAAGTTTTGTTTTCTTGAAAAATTAAAGTTAATCCACCATCTGCATCAGGATCTTCTACTTTAACAAGTTCTAACATTTTGATTGGGTCAAATTTTTCCATTCATATCACCTATTCTGGAATTGATACGGTTTCAATTTTACCATCAACTGCTTTTATGAATAGAAACCTGTTGTCTTTGAAGATAAATGTGATTCCATCTTCTTTATCAGGTTCTTCAACTTCAAGTATTGGTTGTCCTAACAGACCATCGTATTTTGCCATTAATTATTACCCAAAAAAGTTCCTTATATCCCTAATTGATTGTAATTTCAATTTCATTGGAGCTGTTTTTAATACTTCCAGTTTCTGTAAAGTCATGTTTTTGCCAAGATGCAAAAGATTCTGCTCCAATCTTATGTTTACCTTTTCCTAAATCTGATGCTTTGAATACAAATTTCTCATTAAAGTCAAATAGTTCCTGTCTGACTTCTTCCTCTGACAGTCTGATAAATGGTTCAAAGTTTTTGGCTACCTGCACCCAAATTCGTCTATCTTTCATTGGATTGACTAGTTTTGGATTTCTAGTCCAAAATATTGATGCCTTTCTGTAAGTATCAATAGTACGTCCCAGTTCCTTCTTTCTTAATCCGCCTGAAGTCAATTTTATGCCATATTTCATTTTGAATGAAACATCGTTATTGTTATAGGCTTTAGTCCAATTTGCCTCATTGAAGGCATTTCTAATGTCTCCTTCGACTGAAAATTGAACATTTATCTCGATATTTTCATCAGATGAGTATGCATCCTTTGATTTTGTTAATTCTATTGCAGAAATCTTGCTTTCTCCCATTGTTACCGCTCATAATGATTTATATCCGCAATAAGTGCTTTTTCTGAATACATGAATGCAGAAGTAATCAGTTCTGAGCCTAAAGAGATCAGCCTTTCAATCACTGAAACTGATATAGGAATTTTATACATAATTCAACATGAACTACTAAAAGCATCAAATATCGATTTTGCAGGTGTTATTGTAAAGCATCCTCTTACCAATGAATGTTGGATGAGAGTTAATTCAAATTCAAAACCACTCGGTGAAATTAAAAAAGCAACAGAATCAGCAGCTAAAATGGCTCAAGAATACAATCAACTATTCCATTCTCAAATTAAGGTAAATTAGATTTGAAGTTTTGCCCCAAATGTGAGGTCAAGTTAAAAAATAGCGGTTCAGGCCTCCAATGCACAAAATGTGGTTACAGTGAAGGTGGAGAAACAAAAACAACAAAAAAAATTACCGCCGAAGAAGAACCAGACTTTTCACTTTTAGCTTTTGAAGGAAATGAAGGGGAAGAATCTAATCCAACAGTCGAAATAATATGTGAAAAATGTGGACATAATGAGGCAGTTGGCTGGATGTTTCAAACTAGAAGTGCGGATGAACCTACAACAAGATTTTATCGTTGTCAAAAATGTAAACACACTTGGCGTGATTACACATAAGGTTTAACTGGAACATAAAGACAAGAAAATTGATTTGACTTTTGAAGCAAAAACAAGCGGATCAGACGATCTAAAGGCTATCATTTCTGCAATTTCAACACTTGTTGAAGAAGCAACATTTGTTGCAACAGCAGAAGGAATTACTTTTAGAGGAATGGATCCATCACACGTAGCTCTTATTGATATTTCATGGCCTAACTCCGCATTTGAAAAATATGAGTGTGATAGTGATATTAAATTTGGAGTAAGAATTGATGAATTCTCCAAACTTATCAAAAGAGCAGATAAAAATGATAGTATAGAAATTAGTATCTCTGAACAAAACATGTTGCTTGTAACAGTTGGAAAAAATAAAAAATACAAGATGCGTTTAATCGAAAGTTCTGCAACTGATACACCATTACCAAAAATTCCTTATGACTCAAAAATTATTTTGACTTCTTCAAAGTTTGACAAAATTCTCGGCGATGTTCAAGTTGTATCCGATTATCTTACAATACATACATCTGACTCAAAAGGAGACTTTTCTGGAAAAGGCGATTCTGGTGAGGTTGTAATTGAACTAGACAAAGACGATAAAGAAATTGAAGAAATTTCTTCAAAAGAAGATAGCGTTGGTACTTACAGCCTTGAATACCTAAATCCTGTAGTAAAAGCAGTAGGTTCTAACGTAGGCTCAATTACATGTGAATTTTCAAGCGCAAAACCTCTTAGAATTGAATTTAAAGTAGCAAATATTGGTAGAATTCACTTTTACTTGGCTCCACGCGTAGAAAGTTAAAGCATTTAAAGATTAACTAGTTCAGGTATTTTGAATTGAGACTCGTAATAAAATATGGTGGAACATCTATTTCTGCTGCAAAAGATATTCAAGCTGTAGCTACTCATCTTAATGAATTATCAAAGAAAAATCAAATTGTTGTTGTTTGTTCTGCTATAAGTGGAACTACTGATGATTTGATAGAAATATCAGAATCTATAAAAAAAGAAAATAAATCTAAAGCTGAGCAACTTGCATCAAAAATTACCAACAGACATAAACAATTAGCAAAAGAAACAATCAAAAAATCTGACGTACGTAAAAAATTACTTGCAAAACTTGATGAAGATTTTGCTGAGCTTCTTGCTCTAATTGATGGAATGGTGCTGTTAGGAGAAGTTACATCAAGAACAATGGATTATCTGATTTCATTTGGTGAAAGATTATCAATAAAATTAGTTTCTGCTGCAGTTAATGATTCGGGAGTTAAATCAATACCTCTAACTGGAAAAGAAGCTGGAATTGTTACTGATTCTAATTTTGGTGCGTCAAAACCATTGATTGATACAACCAGATTAAGAGTTTCAAAAACTATTGATGCATTATTGTTAAAGAAAACAATTCCTGTTATTGGGGGATTTGCAGGAGCAGATCAGCATGGACATGTAACTACATTTGGTAGAGGTGGCTCTGATTATTCAGCTACAATTATTGGTTCATGCATTAAAGCAGATGAAATTTGGTTAATGAGCGATGTAGATGGTTTAATGACTGCAGATCCAAAAATTGTAAAGAATGCTAAACTACTCAAAGAAGTCTCTTACGTAGAAGCAATTGAAATGGCATTGTTTGGTGCAAAGCAGATACATCCACGAACATTTGAGCCTCTATTAGCTAAGAAAATTCCTATGAAAATTAGAAATTCTTTCAATACAAAAAATGAAGGGACTTTAGTATCTGCAAATACTTCCCCAGATGTTAAAAACACTGTAAAATGTGTAAGTAATGTCAGAAATAATGGATTGATTGATGTTAGGGGTGGAAGTATGGTTGGAACACCCGGAACCGCTGCTAAGATATTTGCAACATTAGCAAAAGCTGGAATTAATGTAATGATGATCTCACAAAATCCCTCTGAATCAAGTATTACCATTGTAGTAAAAAATGCAGATCTTGACAAGGCAGTTAGTGCATTAGAGATGGAATTATTAGGAAAAATTATCAAAAAATTAGAAATTACTACAAATGTTGCAATAATTGCGTTAATTGGTTCAGGAATGCGAGGAACCGTTGGAGTCGCTTCAAAAGTTTTTGGTGCAATTGAGAAAAACAAAGTCAACGTATCCATGATTACTCAGGGATCATCTGAGCTTAATCTTGCATTTGTTGTAAAAAACTCTGATACAAATGCAGCTGTTAAAGCCTTACACGATGAATTTGCATTAGATAAAATCAATTAAGACAAATCATTTAAGTGAATAATTCAAAGAATAGTTATTGAATAAGATTCAATCTTTGTTAATAATTGGAATTTTTGCAGTTGGTATAATTTTTGTAACTTCATCAACTGATCAATTAGTTGACGCAGGTTCTAGAAAAAAAATTCATTTTACTGAAACAATAACATCATCTCAAGATCCAGGTCAAGGACATGAAAATCATCAACTAGCACTTGTTTTGTCTCCCAATGAGGGAACAATCTATGACGGTTCGATGACATTTACCTCAAGTGAGCCTGTCCAGATTGTAGTTTTACATGAAATTAGCTTACAAGAATCGAAAGGTCAACCTACATGGACAGTAGATGGAAAAACAATCTATGGTTTATCATTGATAGATTTACAGAAAAACTCAGGTTCATTTGAGTTTACAGGGGCTGCTCTTGCATTACATTCCTCAAATTCTAAAAAATTTACCACAACTGTTAGTATAGATGGATGGATTCGAGGTCAACCTACAGAAGTAATAATGCAAAAAATTGAATTAGAAAAAGAAGAACCATCATTATTACTATCAAGAACTAATGTACCGGCTACTATTCCAATGCATAAAGGAATCTATGAAGGAAATCAAATTCGTTACATCATAACTGATGGGAGTGATGAAGATTATACAAAAATTATATCAGAAAAACAAAAATGGAATGTAGAACTTGCTTCAGTACTTGCAAACGTTCCAGAAAAAACACTGCAAAAATTATACATTTTTAAAAATGGAGTGAAAGGTGATGGAATTTATGGATTTCAAGATGAAGTATTCTCCAGTACTCCATCACAAGAATTGAAATACAGTGCGTTAAATTCTATAATTGAAGTTACTTGGAAAGTTGGTCAAAAAGAAATTGAATTTGAATCTGCAACTGATATAATAAAAGCTGAAGAAGGAGGTAGAATTGAATTTAATGAAACAGGCGTTGTACTTAATACACCTCAAATCATTTGGCCTGATGGACAAATGAAAATTCGTTCAGATAAAGAAATTTCTGATGAAATGCCTTACAATGGTGGTCAAATAACTGAAATTAATGAGGAAGAAATGACTGTAACTTTTGTTGCTCATAGGGGTTGGGGACCTGATGGAAGAACTATTTACTATATTGTAACTGATGCAACACCGTCAGGACCGGCTGAAACAATGGGAGTTGTTTCTTCTCCAAGTTCAGCAAATCTTATTGCTCATTCAGGAGCTGTTGATCTCTTCCAATTTAAGAACGGGATTGCTGGTCCTGGCCCATTAGGATTTCAAGCAGGAATTGCTGGTGCATCACCTGGAGATGCAAATTATAGTCCTATGTGGAGAATTTATCTAGTTGAATGGAATGATGCAAAATCTGCAAAAATTCTAGAAACAAAGTCGGATATTGATGCATTTAGTGAAGAGAACAAACTGTCAGTAAGTCTTGCTAGACCAATTAACAGTGATCATATAGTTAATTGCCCATTCATTGATCCATTTCAATAGAATCCACTAAAGGGATAAATTACTTGATAAAAAATTTCTTTTAAAATTGACTGGCAAACTCTACATCGTAGGTGTCGGACCTGGGCATCATAACCATATGACATTTCGAGCAAAAGAAGTGATTGGTGAAAGTGATACAATTGTTGGATATGAAACTTATGTAAATTTGGTCCAAGATCTTATTGAAGGTAAAACTGTTCATCGTTATGCAATGACGCAAGAAGTGGAAAGAGCTCATCAGTGCATTGATCTTGCTAAATCTGGAAAAATTGTTTCACTTGTTTCAAGTGGTGATCCTGGAATTTATGGAATGGCAGGATTAATCTATGAAACACTTGCTGAATCTGGTTGGAATCCAAAAGATGATCTTCAAGTAGAAATTGTTCCTGGTGTATCGGCACTCAATTCATGTGCATCAATTGTTGGTTCACCTTTAATGACTGATTTTGCAGTAGTAAGTATGAGTGATTTATTGGTTCCATGGGAAATTATTTCTAAAAGAGTTGAAGCAGCTGCACAAGGTGATTTTGTAATTGTAATTTATAATCCTGCTAGTAAAAAAAGAATTCATCAATTACAGGATACAAGAAAAGTTCTTTTAAAATATAGAAAACCTACAACACCAGTTGCAATTATCAAAGGTGCATTTAGAGAATCTGAAACTGTTGTCATGACAGATTTGGAAAATTTGCCAAATCATTCAGAACAATTAGGCATGACTACTACTGTGATTATTGGAAATTCATCAACATATACTTACAAAGATTTAATGATTAATCCAAGAGGTTACAAATCAAAATATAATTTGGAAGAACAGACAAATCCCGATCTTAAAGTCTAAAAGCTTTTCTTAATTGCACCATTCAATTCTTCACTAAGATTCAATTTTTCTCTAATTGGTGAAACCACTTTAACCAAATAATTTCCTACTGTTTGTTTCAAATCTCCAGGATGTAATTTCTTTTCTGCAAAGTCTTTTTCCAGTTGGTTGTAATTAGTATATGATACATTTCCACCAAATTTTTCAGGTCTTTCTACTCTCATTTCATTGAATTCATGAAAGATTACAGATCTTGAAATTTCTAATAATGGATTATTTTCAATATTTGCTTCTTCACACCATGCTTTGCTTATTTTCTTCCTTATTTCATCGTCAGAATTGTGAATAAACACTCCTGAATTTGGATCTGATTTACTCATTTTTCCTAAAATTTTGTCATTACTTGAATCTGCAGGTTTTGAAAGTCCTGGTAATAGTTTGTGATGAACAGCAACAGGTACTTTCCATTTCATTTTTGGAAATATTTCTCTTACTAACATGTGGATTTTTCTTTGATCCATTCCTGCATGTGCAATATCTACATCTAAAGAATGAATATCTACTGCTTGCATTGCTGGATAAAGTAATTTTGCTACATCAATTTTTTTATCATCTTCTGATCTGCCCATAATAGTCAAAGTTCTCATTGTTCTTGCAATTGTCATGTGTTTTGTAAATTTTATGAGCTCTGACCAATATTCTGTTTTTTCTTCATACAGTTTAGATCCCAAAATTATTTCTGCATCTGGACAAACTAACTTGAAAGCATCTTGATAATATTTTGAAACTTTTTCAATCGTTTCCCAATCTCCTCCAAGCTTATCATTAATCAGAGTGTGCCAATCAGCTAGGAAAATCTTACATTTTACACCAGCTTTTACAAAATCATTAATTTTGAAACCTGTACTAATCAGACTGCCAAGATGCAAGAAACCTGAAATTTCTAAACCGATGTAATGGTTGGGAGATGAATTAGTTTTGAATAATTCAATTAATTCTTCTTGTGTTACAATTTCTTCAGTTGGTGGCCTTTGAATCAAATCTACTTTCTCTGTAATATCCAAATCAAAACAACTTTTGAGAAGTTAACGTATAAAGTTATTCAAAATTGAGTTTGAATTTAGAAGGTTTGAATAGAAGATATTTTCATACTGTTTATGACTCTTGAAGAAGGTTTAGAATTAATTTCAAATTACAAGAAAGCTCTTGAAAAATTTATTGAAACATTACCTGAACAATCAGTTCAACTAGGCTCAGAAATGATCAACACTTTATCAATGAATTCTAAAAATGAAATTAAAAATTTGGAAGCTATAGAAAAAGCTCTAAAAAGACAACCAAAATATGAATCTGGATTATCAGAATAAATTCTATTTGCAGTTCTTCTTGTGTTTTCTTAAATCATCTGAAGTATCAAATTCAGTTCCACACACCCTGCATTTTTCTTTTTTCTTATTATGAGCTTTTTCTTGATGTTTCTTTAATTTATCAGAATCAGGAAGAACTGTTCCACATTTTTTACATTTTAATTCATTTTTGTTAGAACCAAATAATCCCATGTACAAATTTGTCCTTCATAGTAGAAATAGTTTTTTTACTAATTTTTCCTTACAAAAAATCTATTCAATTTTTGATTCGTCTAAGCTTTTTCTAGGTTTTATACTAAGATAAAATCCATGAGTACTGATGATAAATGATGCAAGAAATACTTTGGTTGCAAAGACTAAATTCCAAGGTCTATCAGGATCTGGATAGGCAACTGATAATTTATCAATGTCTGGAACCATTCCATTGATAACGCCTGCAGTTATTTGCGCATTTAACACTGTAAAATTGTATAATACTTCATAGAGAGAAATAATTGAAAATCCAAGCAACATCAATTGAAGTAATGCCATTTTTGTGCCAACAATTTTATCACCTGCAGTTCTTCTCCATCCAATTCTTGTAACACAATACCATCCAATTATTGTAGAAAAAAATATCCAAGTAGTCACTCTAGCAAAATTTTCAAATGGAATAGTTGTATTGTGAATTGCCTCTCCCATAACATATGTTCCATTTTCCATCCATTCTATCATGGTAACATATACTCCAAAAATTAATGATGATGCCATAATGAATCCACAAATATAGAAAACATACAGATAGACTTTGTAGCCTGAATCTGATTTTTCAAGATAACGTGGCTCCATGATGCCGTTTGCCTAATTTTGAAATATAAAAATTCATGTTTTTCTACTGAGATTTATAGACTAGTTATAATCAGAAATTATGATGAAAATTGCAATCAATGTTCCTATTATTGGTAAAGAAGAGATTGCTGTAGTCACATCAATTTTGAAAAATGGAGCCTTAACATCTGCTGCTAATTTAGGTGGAAAACATGTTCAGGAATTTGAAAAATCCGCTGCATCTTTTGTGCAATCAAAATATGCTATTGCAGTAAATTCTGGTACTGCTGCATTACAGGCAGCACTTTATGCATTATATATTAAAAAAGGAGATGAAGTTTTACTTCCTTCATTTACATTTGTAGCAACTGCCAATGCTGTTATTGCAACTGGAGCAAAACCTGTTTTTGTTGATATTTTAAAAGAAAATTATACAATAGATCCTGATGATTTAGAAAAAAAAATTACTAAAAAAACTCGAGCAATAATCCCAGTTCATCTTTATGGAAATGTTGCAATCATTGAAAGACTTTCTGAAATATCTAAAAAATATAATATTCCTATCATCGAAGATTCTGCACAATCTTTAGGCTCTACTTACAAAGGAAAACACACTGGAACTTTCTTTGAAATGGGATGTTATAGCATGTATCCTGCAAAAGTAATGACTGCTGGTGAAGGAGGTTTTATTGTAACCAATGATAAAAATCTCAGAGATAAACTGTTAATGATTAGAAATCATGGAATGGTTCATGGATATGATACTAGAATATTTGGTTTGAATTTACGGTTACCTGAAATCAATGCAGCAATAGCAACTGTACAAATGAAAAAACTTCCTAAATTTTTAAAATCTAGAAAAAATAATGCTCAATATTTATCAAAATTAATGTCTGATCTTAAAATTATACTTCCTACGGAAAGAAAAAATGAAAATGTAAATTGGTATCTTTATACAATTTCAACTGATAAACGTAATAATATTTTGAAAAAATTAAACGATAAAGGAATCGGTGCTGCATCTTATTATCCTACACCTGTTCATAAAACTCCATTTTACAAACTCAAAATGAAACTTCCTGTTACTGATTGGGCAGCTTCACATGTACTGTCTTTACCAATTCATCCAAATGTAACTCAAAAAAATATTGAATTTATTGCTAAAACAATGCGTGAAATATTGTGAATGTGATAGGCGAGGCTATTGGTGAACTTTGTAAAGTCATTTTACCGATTAACGAAGAATTTTACCTTGGAAATTCTGATTCTAAAATAGCAATTTGCACTCTTTCAAGTATAGATTTACTCAAAAATATTGCAAATTCTGAAATTTTAAGCAAAATATCTATTGTGGGACGACTACTTTCTGAAAATAAAGGAATTGATTCAGTAATTAAATATGTAAACAAAAATCATCAAATTGATACAATAATAGTTTGTGGAAAAGAAGTTTGGGGACATAAATCTGGCCATTCTTTATTTCAACTACACAAAAATGGAACTGATCAAAACAACAAAATAATTAATTCTACTAGTCCAGATCCATTTCTTACCGTTTCAAAATCAGAAATAAAATATTTTCAAGATAATGTAAAACTTGTTGATTTGATTAACGAAACTAAATTTGAATTAATTTTTAACAATATCTAGGATTTTTTAATAACCATTTAGTTGTCTTTCACGATTTATTTCATTTTTCTTTTTATATTCATCTAAAATATCCTCTGGTGTAAGTTTGAGTTCTATTGATGCCTGTACCACAAAATGCCAGATATCAATTAATTCCTCTCTTGCTTCCGCTTCGTTAAATTCAACAGGAGTTTTCCACCATTTCCAGTTTGTTGTCCTTTGCAGTTCTACAGCTTCGTGCATTATGGCTGTACATAAAGCAGAAATTCTTCCTTCAGAATCTTTTGGATATCTATCTAATTTCATCATATCTGATAGTCCTTTTTGAAGTTTGAATATTGTCTCTAGTCGATCTTTTTCTTCTGACAATGATAAATTAATTTGAGAAATAATTGAACTTAAGTCTTTTTAGAAACGAATCATTTTTTCATATGTCTTGATGCGTTTTGTAATATCACCGTTTTTAATTTTTAATAATCCATCCAGTCCATATTTTTCAACAGCAAATGATCCTAAAACATTTCCATAAACTACTGCTTTCTTGATATCTGATATTTTTGTAGAATTTTTACTTGCGAGATATCCTATCATTGCACCTGCAAATGAATCACCTGCGCCTGTGGGATCTACAACATCTTCTAAAGAGAATCCTGCAGTTGGAAAAATTACATCGTCATAAAACATCAAAGAACCATGTTCACCTTTCTTAATTATGACATATTTCGCTCCCCATTCCATCATTTTCTTTGCACACTTTATCAAATTGAATTCTTTTGTTAGAAGTTTAGCCTCTTCATCATTAATTACTACAGCATCTACTGCTTTGATCATTTTAATTACTGCATCACGTTTTGTAGAAATCCAAAAGTCTATGGTATCACACATAGAAAATTTTACTTTGTCAAATTCTTTGATAAGATTAGTATTTTGTTCTGGATCATTATTTGCAAGATATACAAATTGAGATTTTTTATATGCTTCAGGTACAGTTGCTTTAAAATCTCCAAGTACATTCAATTCAGTTTTTAATGTTGATCTTGTACTAAGTGTACTATCATATTTTCCATCATAACGAAATGTTTTTCCATTTTCAATAGTCAATCCCTGCAAATCAAGATATTTTGATAAAATTTTATGATATGTTTCAGGAAAATCTTTTCCGACTACTGCAATTAGACCTGTATCAACAAAATTACTTGCAGAGATTGCTGCAAACGTAGCTGCTCCTCCTAAAACATTCTTTAATGTTTTTTTTGGAGTTCTAATTGTATCTAATGCTGTCGATCCAAAAACAGTAAGCATTTAATAGAAAATTAATTTTGATGTATAAATTCCCTTGCTTGTTCTTCTGTAGGATAGTATACAAAAGGAACATCTATTGATGTAACAAGCAAATCATATTTTGTTACACCTGAAATCTTTACTGAATGTGATTCGCCTGAGTTAGCATCTGTATGAAAAGTACCCTTTACAAAACTGCTATCTAATGGTTGTAAAGTAAATGATTGAAGGTTACCTTTTCCAATAATTTCATCATTTGAAATTACAAAAAATTCTGTCTCTCCTGCAGTTAATACCAATAATGAAGGATTCTCAAACCGCAATTCAACATTATAGTTTGAGCCTTTTTCATTCTCATTTAATAATTCACTCTGACTTATGCTTACTCCAATTTGTAAAGCAGATGCATATTGTGAGTATCCAAAAATACTCATGCCTAATACAAACAGAACAACTATGCCTGCTTTTTTAGAAGATTTCATGACTAGTTTTTGAAAATTTACATTTAACCTGAAAGGAAAAAAATCCCAATAAATTGTGTAAAAGTTTTGATCTAATCTTAAAGCTCCTTAGAGCTACCAGAATAAATGAAAAATAAACGATGTAGTCATAGTGGCTAGAATCAAACTCAAACTAGGAGAAAACGAAATTGAAGTCGACTCTAGAGATTTCTATGTTGATAATCAAACATTAGGTGAAATTATTGATAATATTTCTCAGCATTTACCTGAAAATCAAGCTAAAATTGTATATGAAACAGAAACTACATCACCTATTGAGGTAGAGCAGCCAGCTCAGTTCGGTTTGGAATATCTAGATGATGCTGAAGCATATGAGCCTGAATTTAATGAACCAAAGTATATTGCTTCGCATGAAATTAAATCAAAATTAAGAATTTTAGAAACAAGCAATTTTTTTGATTCACCTCGAACAGTTACTGAAACTGTACAACAACTTAGAGAATATGGATGGGCAACTAGCCCATTAGATGTTTCAAAAGCTTTAGCTAAAATGGCTTCAAACAAAGAAATAATGAAAAACTCTGAAGAAAGTCGGACTCACTATTTTGTTCAAGATGCATTAGTTACTAACTAGAGAGATAATTACATTTTTCACACTTTGAAAAAATCTCACCATCTAAATGATCAAAATGTGTATTGCATTGTTTACACGTATGATGCATGTCAAAATATCCATCTTTCTCAATTTTTCCAATTCTGATTGATTCCAGATCTGTACTTTTGCACTTTATACAATGACACCCACATTCAATTTTCATAATTATTCTCAGATAATGTATGTATAGTTGAAATGACTATACAAATCATTGGAAAAGAAAAGGGAGATCCCAATAGAAATTGATGATCATTTTAAGCTTTTTGGAAAGGAACCATGGGAAGTAGATTATGGTGAAAAATGTGCAGTTTGTGATGTTAGAATTGATGAATATGGTTTTTGTTCTTGTGGATCTAGTGGAGATTAAATTTTCTAACAAATGGAACCATTATCATCATTAAAAATCCAATTGCTAATGGTGCAATAATTGGAAATTCAGGTACAACTGTGGTTCCTATTATTGTAACCTCACCTGCAGTTTCTGGTTTCATGTTAATCCATACATGAGTTCCATTGTTGATGTAATCATGAAAGTAAATTTTTTCATCATCAAGAAATACAGCATATGGACCCCACAATAATTCTAGTGGTATTATTGTAGTAACAAATCTATTCTTTTCAGAAACATCAAACGTAATGCTCTTTGATGGTTGATCAAAAACAAATTCATCTATATCTGAATGACTTTTAATTTCTACAAGAAATTCCTTATCTTCCCATTTTATGTTTTGAAAAGTTTTTGGTTCATTGATAGAATATTCTAAAATCATTTGACAACCATGACATGTTATTCCTTTTTTTCCATCAAGAAATACTGGTTTTTCATTTACAAAGATCAAGTCAACCTCTTCAGGTAAAATAAAAGAAGTTGTTTCAAGATATCTAAAACTCCATGTCCACACATTATCTTTTTGTGAAATTGCATGTTCAAGATCATACTCTACTATGGACTTGTTACTAGACGGAAGAATCAACAGCCCTGCATTGTCCCCAATAACTGAGAATTGCTTTTCTTCTCCTTGCTCATCAGCGACTGATAAATTTGAAACTGTTCCATAAATTAACTCAATTTGTTTTGGTATGTTTGCTGGACTGACAACATGTTTTACATGAACATCTCCCGATGAATTTATCGCTATTTCAATAGATTTTTGTGCAGCTTTTTCACCAAATGAAATTTGAGCATCAATTGTAGGAATAATTGAAATTATAAGTAAAACTACTAAAAATCCAAAAATCTTGCTATTCATTTATTCCACAGTAACGTGAATCATTGATGTTTTTTCTAATGGACAATCATTACCATCTCTGTCAAGATTGACAATTTTATCTGCAACATCCATACCTTCTACCACTTCGCCAAATACGGTATATTGTCTATCTAAAAATGGACTATCTGAAGTAACGATAAAAAATTGTGATCCTGCACTATCTGGATCTTGTGATCTAGCCATGGAAACTATGCCTCGTAAATGAGATCTTGAATTGAATTCAGCCTTGAGATTATATCCAGGTCCACCCATTCCCCAAGAACCTTTATTGTCTGTTTTTGTATTAGGATCTCCTCCTTGAATCATAAATCCTGGAATAACTCTGTGGAAAAGAGTTCCGTCATAAAATTGATCTTTAGCTAATTTTTCAAAATTTCTTACAGTTTCTGGAGCTAATTCAGGTAGAAGTTTAAATGAAATCTTTCCTAAATTAGTTTCAATATTTACTGTAGACATTGAGTAAAATCTGCAAATACATCTTAATAGTCTTTTGCGGAAACTGACAGAAATATGTTCATAGATGTTTTAGCAATATTGAAAAATCTATAATGATTTGTACGGTTTTCGTTAAAAAATTTATTTATGTAGACTTTGGTTTTTTTTGATTTGATTAATATTTTATAATTTGAATTTATTAGATGTGACAATTTTAGCATTTCAAAAGTTATAGTCTTATATAGATCAATTAAAATTTAGAATTCGTTGAATCGTACAAACCAAAGCACGATAATTAAAGAAGCGATTAATTCTTATCTTGACAAAGGGGTAACCGACAAGCAGGATATCTACACCAAAGTAGTTGATGAACTTGGGGTTCCAAGACCAACTGTAAGAAGAGTTGCAAGAGATTTAAGAACTGAACTATTGCAAAAAATCCAAATTTTACAGTCAGATATGCCAAAAGCAACTGTCGCTACCACTGAAGAAGACGAATAAATTCAGCTCTTTTTTTCTTTTTAATATATTATTTTATGATTTTTAGCATTACTGTTATAAATAATGAAATTTTAAAATATTCATGGGATATGTTGGTAACCACCTAGCCACATTAGTGACTGGAGTTTTTGCAGCAATATTGACTGGGCTCTGGCCTTACTTTGTAGACTTTGCACCAATACTAAATCTAGTATTCATGATGGCAGTTCCAATTACATGGTTCTTGACATTCACATGTTGGATTTCACAAAAAAGTACAGATTACATGCATAATCACGCATCAACTCATAGTCAAAAAAAAAGCTTGAATAATACACAAACCATTCAAACTACAACATCAGGATCACAGGTAAATCTTTCAGAAATTAAACAAATTCAAAATGAATTATCTTTTGAACTAAATAGTGTAAAAGAAACTGTAAAGCTCAAAGATAGTGAAATTGAAAGATTAAATCAAGAAATTTCTAATCTTGAAACTCTTGTTCAGATAGAATCATTAAAAACTGAATTAGCTAATCTCAAAATGCTAGCATCTGGAAGAAAAACTAAGTAAACTGATCTAATCTTTACAATGACAACAAACTTCACCGTGATTTTCTTTACAGCCTGGACAACTAACTGCACCTCCAAAATGACATTTACAAGAACATAATTCTGTTGGATCTTTTTTCAAATTTATCAATGTTATCTCTAAATGATGTTAATATTTGACTTTTGCATTCCAAATAAATGAATCATTAATTCTTTTCTTAAAAATAACTGATTTTTAAAATAATTATTAGAATTATGATAATTTTACCTACTAGTGGAATTGTTTCTTAATACAATCTCTTTTAAAGATATCATATAACAAAATTAAAAATTTTTCTAAAATTAGAAAAAATTTATTAAATTAAAACATAATAAAACAAAATCTTAGTTAGAAATTATTGTATAAATTATGAAAATTATTCCTTGCTTTCTAAATTTTTAACAATTACAATTATGAATTTATAAAATACAAAAAATTTGCATCAATCAAATGATTATAATGCTGATAAATTTTTTTCAATAACAAATTATGAAACTTGATTTTGTTTAAGGTAAAATTGAGCCTAATTTTGATAAATTTTTAATGCAATTTCCAAAGTTTCATCTACCATTTCTCTTAATCTATTTTTTACATCTTCATCGATTACTGAATTCTCTTTTATAGATTCGGTGGTCAAAAATACGGCTTTTGGATTTGTTATTACTCTGAAATATGACATCAATTGTGTAATTAGTGTCTGAACATTGACAAAACCAATGTTTCCAGCAGCTAAAATTGTAATTCCAGCAACTTTTCCTGGAGTTTTTTTATAATCTATATATTCAAAAAGATTTTTCAATGCAGAACTAAAAAATGAATTGTAAATTGGTGAGCCAATTAACCATACATCTGCATCCATGATGTCATTTGCAGCATTTTTTGTCGTTTCATTGTATTCTATGTCCGGCCCTCTATAGTATTCTATTTGACCATCAGAGAGATTAATTAATTTTGTATCTTGATTTTTTGATTTAGCATACTCAAAAACATATTTCATTATGATCTGTGTATTTGCATTTTTTCTTGGACTGCCAGAAATTACAACAATTTTCATATCTTCAGCCATTTGTCTTTGTATTTAAATTTCCATGAATTATTGAAATTAAACGGGCTTGGAGGGCTTCGATCCCTCGACCTGTAACTTAGGAGGCTACTGCGCTATCCATGTTGCGCGTCAAATTGACTCTGCGCTACAAGCCCAGCAAAAAAAACATTCTTAATTATTTAAGCGTAATCAAGATTATCTTTGATCATGTTTTGAATTTTTTTCCAATTTTTATTTTCTTTGTCATTCCATTTTTCAAAAAATACAACATCTTTCAATTCTAGTCTTGGTAACCAACCTTTAGTTTCAAGATCTGGCTTTTCTGCAAATTCATCAACATATCCTAAACATAAGTATGCAATAGGAATAACATGTTCAGGTAAATCTAAAGTTTCTTTTAACGTGTCATTTGACAGGATACTTACCCATCCTAAACCTATTCCTTCCGTTCTAGCTGATAACCATAAATTTTGAATTGCACAACATACACTATAGAGTCCTGCTTCAGGAATACTTGATCTACCAATTACAAATGGTCCAAATTTTGTAGGATCATATGTGACACATAGATTTACAGGTGATTCTAAAATGCCTTCTAACTTGAATGAAAGATATTTTGATTTTTTTGGTTCTTCAATTAACTGTGATGAACGATTTTTTTCTTCCTCAAAAGATTCTTTTATTTTCTTTTTAGTATCAAGATCTTTGATTAAAATAAAATTCCATGGTTGAGAAAATCCTACCGAAGGTGCATGGTGAGCCGCATTAAGAATTTTTGATAAAATCTCATCTTCTATAGGCTTTGAGGTAAAGTGGGATCTTACATCTCTTCTTGAATAAATTGCCTTGTAGAAGCCTTTCTTTTCTTCATCAGTAAAATTCTCCGTCATCTATTTTGTACCTTCTTTCTTTCTTTTGTTAAACGTTAATAATGTCAATTATTTGATTTATTTTTCAATGGGCCTGTAGTCTAGCTGGTTAGGATACTGCCTCGACATGGCAGTGATCATGAGTTCGAATCTCATTAGGCCCACTTTTTAATTATAACTTGTTTTGAAATCTTTGTCAGCTTCACTCCATGAGGTCTGAGTAGTGATATTTCCTTCAGCTGCAAAACTAGTAATTCTTTCATTAATGACATCTTCATAAATTTCTGAATTAACTTCAGATTTACTTAGAACAAATATATTTTTTAAAGGAATTTCTGCACCTGAATGGAACAAAGCTCTTCCAGGTAATGCAATATCTACTGTAGAATATAATCCAGAACCTAATAATTTACCATCACCGTATAATTGGTAATCGATAAGTGAAACTGTTAATGTTTTATCACTGGGATTTTTAACTAAAAATGTTACTTCAAACTTTGCTTGATTATTTACTGTATTTACTTCTAATAGTTTTACACTTGTTAATTCAATCTCAATTAGATCAAGATCAACATTATCCAGACTGGCATAGAAAACAATTCCTCCCATTAATGCAAAAACTCCTGCAATAGCTAGATACACTGTCATCTTACTTTGAAGTGCCATTTCATTGATTCCAGATTTGTACAACTAAAAAAGGTTGTCAAGATCCAAATACATAATATTTGATTTAAAATATCATAAACCATGACTGCAATAGAACAGGCAATAATCACTTGGATTCATCTTATAGCTGCTTCAATTTGGGTAGGTGGTTCTTTATTTATTGGAATTGTATTTTCTCCACTTTTGAAAACAATGACTAATTCTATTGAAGAACGAATGCAAATAATGATTCGTGTTGGTAAACGGTTTAACAAAGTTGCTGTTCCCTCATTGATAATTTTAATGATTACAGGTTTGTATACTTCACATACATTAATTGGAAAACCTGATCTTCTCATTTCAACAAGCTATGGAACTTTTTTAATTATCAAAATAATTCTCGTTATTGCATTAATTATTACATACGCTGTTCATGTTAGAGTAATTCGTAAAGATGTTGAAGAAAAAATTATGTCAAATCAAATGCCAGAATCTGAAATTCAAAAATTAAGAAAGAAAATTATCATACTTGGAGAGGTAACTGTAGTGTTGTCTGTAGCTATTCTATTTTTTGCTTCATTACTTGATGCTGGCGTATGATATTCCTTCAATAATTACTTCAAAACCATTATTTGTTCTCCCGATACCATATTTACAACCAGTAATTTTAGAAGTGACAAACAAATTTGTCTCTAAATGTTTTGTAATTTCTTTGACAGGTAGAATGGTTTTCCCACTAGCTAAACTTGCAGGAACCACTAACATGTCTGCTAAATTATCATCAATTGAATAATTTTTAATAAAATTGTCTATATCTAAATCAAATTCCCCTGTTTTATTATCGTACAATGCATCAACTCCTATTATAGAATTATCATCAATACTGTAAATTAGTAGAGATGCACCTGAATCTAATGCTTCTTCAGATTTAATTTCTACATTAACATCATAGTCTGAATCAGTTAATTGTTTTACAATTTCATTTACTTTGTTTTCAATTTTATTATTTGCAAATTTTGAAAATGAACAAATTAATCTTACTTTATTTGTTTTTCGTTTTGAAAATAATATTGATTTTATACTGGATGGGTTAACTTGTAATTTTATTTCACCACCACCTTTAGGATAATAACCTCGTTTGAATAATTCAAGTGAAAAATTTATCCCCATTCTTGAATATGCCTCTTGTAATACATGCTTAGTATAATCAATAGTCGGACTCCAAAGAACATCTGTCCCACCTTTAATTCTTAAATTAAATTGTTTTTTAGACATTGCAACAACTGGAATCAATACTTGTAGAATTAATGGAATACTTCCAGCAGTACCTACATCTTCAACTAAATCTAGATTTTCAATATTATCTGGAATAAATTTTATTTCGGTGGATCCAATCTCTGCTCCGATAACTTTAGCGTTTGCAATTTTCTGAAGAATTTTGATTGCTGTAAGATGCTGTGGTCTTAATCCAGATATTTTTCTATTTTTTCTAATATTTTCTAAATGGATTGGTTGTTTTGTAATACATGAAAGTGCAATTGCTGAACGAATAATTTGTCCTCCACCCTCACCGTGACCTCCATTAATTTTTAGAAAATCCATAATTTTTTCTATTAACTACTCTTTATGATAGTTTTTTAAAAAGAAATTTCCTATAGTTTGTATGAATGGTTTGTTGATAGGACGATTCCAACCTTTTCATTTGGGTCATCTTGAAGCATTACAATTCGCATTATCTAAAGTTGATAAATTGTGGGTAGGTTTAGGCAGCTCTAACAAGCCTGTAGAAAAAAATAATCCATTTACAGCCGAACAACGAAAAGAAATGATTCTATCATCTATTGATGATTCAATGAAAGAAAAAATTTCAATTTATTTTATTCCTGATTTAGATAATCACATTAAATGGATGGAAAAAATAGATACCATTGTACCTAAATTTGATATAATTTTTTCAAATGATGATTTGACAAAACATCTGTATTCAAAAAGAAACATCCAAGTTCTTACTATTCCATTTCTCAATAGAGAATCATTATCTGGAACCAATATTCGCGATCTAATAACTCACGATCAGAAATGGGATGATCTCGTACCTGAGGGCACTAGAAATTTTTTAGAAAGGACTAGTGCCAAAGATCATTTAAAAAATCTCTAATTATAAATAAACCCCAAACACACTCTTGATAGATAACATATGGAATACCTTTCAATGCTTCCTGGTCCAACAAATGTACCTAATAGAGTAATGAGGGCAATGCTGGCACCAATCATCAATCACCGAAGTGATGACTTTGTGGAATTATACACTGATGTAGTTGATAAAACTCAGCAAGTATTTGAAACGAAAAATGATATTGTAGCATTATCTGCATCTGGAACAGGTGCAGTTGAAGCAGGTGTTGTAAATTTAGTCAAAAAAGGTGACAAAATCATTATTCCTGTAAATGGAGAATTTAGTAGACGATTATCACAATTAATTGAAGGTCAAGGAGGTAATGTTGTAAAACTTGAAACTCCACCTGGAGAAAATGCAACTTTTGATCAAGTTAAAGAAGCATTTGATAATAACAAAGATGTTAAAGCATTCTATGTTGTTCACAATGAAACCTCAACAGGAACAATGGTAAATTATCTTGATAGAATATCTGACTTGACTTCAAGAAATGATGCATTCTATGTTGTAGATTCTGTTTCATTACTTGGTGGTGCTCCACTTCCAGTTGATAAATGGAATATTGATGTATGCATGACTGGTGCACAAAAAGCAATAGCTGCTCCTCCAGGAATTTCACCAATATCTGTTAGTGCTAAAGCAAAAAAATACATGATTGAAAATCCACCATCTACAATGTATTTCAATTTAGCAAGATATTTCAAATTTTATGATGGAGAAAAACATACTCCATTCACACCTGCATTGCCGTTACTTTATGCATATAGAGAAGCACTATCTATTATCTTAGAAGAAGGATTGCAAAATGTCTTTAAACGTCATAAAGTTTGTTCAGATGCATTATACACTGGATTAAGTGCAATGGGTCTTTCTCCATTTGCAAAAGAAGAAGATCGTTCAATCTCAATTATAGCATTAAATTATTTGGATGGACTTGAAGACAAAACTTTTAGAAATACACTAGCTGATAAATTCAAAGTTTTAGTTGCTGGTGGATTTGGTGATCTTAAAGGCAAAGTATTCAGAGTTGGATGTATGGGAGAAGTTAGTCCTTATCATGTAATGAGAACCATTTCTGCGATTTCATCTACATTAGCAATGATGGGATATGACGTTGATGCTCAAGCAGGACTCAAAACTGCAGAAGAAAAACTAAAAGCTCTCTAAACCCTGTTAACTTAATATAAGGAAATTCGAAACCGAACACATTGACTTTCAATAAAGGCTCTTTAATTCTAGTTGATTATACTGCAAAGGTAAAAGACACTGAAGAAGTTTTTGATACAACAATTGAAGAGGATGCAAAAAAGCATTCTATTCATGAACAAAATTTCAAGTATCAACCAAAACTAGTTTCTATTGGTGAAGTTTCTTATCCTGTTCTAAAAGGACTTGATGAAGCACTTGCAAAAACAACTGTTGGTGATAAACTCACAATTGAAGTAACTCCAGACAAAGGATTTGGTGAAAGAGATGCTGGTAAAGTTAGAATGATTCCTATTAGAAAATTAGGAGAAGATGCAGAGAAAGTTACAGTAGGTGATTCAATTGAAGTTGATAATAAAAGAGGAATTATTCGTTATATCGGTTCTGGTAGAGTTCAAGTAGATTACAATCACAGATATGCTGGAAAAACAATTCTATTTGACGTCAATGTCATTAAATCACTAGATACTCCAAATGATAAAATCGACAGTATTCTCAAAAACAGATTGCCTGTAGAAGACACAAAAATTGCATTTGATTTGAAAGATAAAGAAGTTAACATTACAATTCCTGAGGAAATTTTGCGTGCTGATGGATTGCAAATTATGAAGCACTTTATTCAACTTGATGTTTTCAAATTTGTTCCAACTTTAGAAAAAGTAAGTTTTGTTGAAACACATGTGAACAAACAAGCTCAGGAAAAAAAGCCTGAAATAAAAGCAAAAGCTCCTGAACAAAAAACTGTTTAAATTACTTTAGTAGTCTTTGCAAGATTTCTAGCTTTTCTTTCTGTCATGTCAATCTCTTTTAGAATTGTATATCTTTCTGGTCGTAAATCTTGCGCAATCATTAATGCATCAATTACTTGTTCATCACTCAAACCAATTTGTTTTGCAGTAGTTGGAGCTCCCACATCTTTCAACGTCTTTACAATTTCTTTCCAGTTTTGTCCTTGAAGTTTTGTAATCATAATTGCACCTAATCCACATTTTTCACCGTGTAATCCTTTGCCTGGCGCAATTTTATCTAGTGCATGTGAAAAAAGATGTTCCGCTCCTGAACATGGCCTACTACTTCCAGCAATACATGATGCGACTCCTGCGCTAATCAGAGCTTCAACTATTACTCTAGCATCTAGACCTTTTTTGGCATATTGACTAGATTTTTCCATAACTATTTCTGCACTCATTATTGCTAAATTAGCTGAATATCTTCCGTAATATTCACCTGTTTTATCTCGTCCTAATTTCCAATCTTTAACAGCACTGATATTTGCTACCAAATCTCCACACCCACTTGCAAGTAATCTTGATGGTGCTTTTTTGATGATGTCAATATCTACAAAAACACCTAAAGGTGCAGTAGCAACAATAGAATGAGGTTTATCACTTTTTATTGAAACAAATGGACTAGCTATTCCATCATGTGAAGCTGCCGTAGGTACGCTAACAAATGGAATATCTAAATTAAAAGCAACCATTTTTGCTGTATCTACAGAGCGGCCGCCGCCTATTCCTGCAATTATATCGCTGTAATCTTTTTTTACATCAATTTGGATATTTTTTAGGTTGCTAAACTGATTATCTTTTGATGTATGCCAAACAAATTTAATTTTTTTACTTTTTAATGATTTTTCAATTTTTTGTTTAAGAATTTTTTTTACATGAATTCCTGAAATTAATGACACTTTCTTAGGTTTAGTTAAACTTTGAAGAAATTCTGCAAAATCATTGATATTTTTCTCCCCTATCTCTATGAGCCTAGGTAACTCCATTCTATGTGATTCCATGCGATCATGATTTTTTATCATTATTTATGATTTCAAGGGATCAAAAAGTTATTTAAAAGGGGGAGATTCCCTTTACTTTATCTTAATAGGTGTATTTTGTCAAATAACGTTGAAGAAAAAATTCTGCATGGGACTACCACAGTAGGTATCAAGGCTAAAGACGGTGTTGTATTATGCGCCGATATGAGAGCCAGCGCAGGCTATTTTATAGCAAATAACAATACCATGAAAATTCAACAAATTGATTTACACGCAGGACTAACTTTAGCAGGTGGTGTTGCAGATGCACAAAATATCGTTGATATCTTACGTTACCATTCTAACCTTCATAGAGTTGAAAAACAGAGTTCAATCTCAATTCATTCACTTGCCAGGCTTTGTTCATTGATATTTCATCAAAACAGAGGTTATCCATTCATGGCTGATATCTTACTTGGTGGATATGATGTAAATGGTCCTTCATTATTTAATGTAGATATGTTTGGTTCAGTTGAAGAGAAATCATATGTAACAACTGGTAGCGGTTCTCCAGTAGCTTATGGTTTACTTGAAGAAGAATATAGAGAAGATCTTACAATTGAAGAAGCGAAACAAGTAGCTCTAAGAGCTGTTAAAGCCGCAATAACTAGAAACATTGGTACTGGCGATGGAATTAACATCGCAGTTATGGACAAAGACGGTTTCCGTCTATTAACCGATGAGCAAAAGAAAGCCGTCATCGAACTTTAGTGATTTAATGCAAAGAAAATATCAAGAAAAAGAATTAGCTCCTAGTAGCCAGAATATAATGGCCACCATACTGCAAAGTATACCTAAGGAGGCAAGTGTAACAAAAATAGAATATGAAGGACCAAGAATTGCTCTTTATACAAATTCTCCACGTTACTTGATGGAAAATAATGATACGATTTCTAATCTTGTAAATATAATTAAAAAAAGAATTGTTGTTAGAACCGATGAATCAATTAGAAAACCTGAAGCTGAAGCGAGGAAAATTTTGGCAGATTGTGTTCCAAAAGAAGCTAATCTTCAAGGAACTATTTTTGATACAGCTACAGGTGAAGTATCAGTTGAAGCAAAAAGACCTTGGTTGTTACAAAGAAACGCAAAAGAATTCAATCATGCTGAAGTAACTGAGATGATAGGTTGGAGATTACGAATTAGAAAAGCTACAACTATTCCTTCACGAACAATTCAAACAATCAATGCAACTCTAAAACAAGCATCTGTTGAAAGAAGTAAACAGCTAAAACAAGTAGGAGATGAAATTTTCAGACCTCGTTTATCTCAAAGAACCGAAGTATCTCTTCATACTCTTGGTGGATTTGGACAAGTAGGAAGATCTTCAATGCTACTATCTACTCCTGAAAGTAAGATTCTAGTTGATTGTGGAATTAATCCTGGTGCACGTTCTCCAATGGATGCATTTCCAAGATTAGATTCTCTAGACATAACTCTAGATGAACTAGATGCTATAGTTATTGGACATGCACACTTGGATCATACTGGATTTTTGCCAGCACTATGCAAATATGGCTATAAAGGCCCAATCTATTGTACTGAACCTACATTACCAATGATGAATCTAATTCAATTAGATGCAATCAAGGTAGCTGCAGCTCAGGGTAGAACTCCAATTTATGCTGAACGAGATGTAAAACAGGTCATGAGACAAACAATTACTTTACCATATGGAACTGTAACTGATATTTCTCCTGACATTAAACTAGTTCTTGCAAATGCAGGTCATATTCTAGGTTCTGCTTTATGTCATTTTCATATTGGAAATGGTGATCATAATTTTGTTTATTCAGGTGATATTAAATTTGGAAAAAGTATTTTATTTGAAGCTGCAAGTTGGAATTTCCCAAGAGTTGAAACTCTATTGATTGAAAGTACCTATGGTCTTAAAGAAGACATTCAACCAACCAGACAACAAGTAGAATCTTCTTTTATCAATGCTGTAAATAATACACTAGCAGATGGTGGCAAAGTTTTGATTCCTATACCAGCAGTTGGACGTGCACAAGAAATTATGATGGTAATTGATCACTATATGAAATCAGGAGAAATGGTTGAAGCACCAGTATTTACAGAAGGAATGATTTCAGAAGCATCAGCAATTCATGAATCTTATCCTGAATATCTTGCAAGAGAACTTAAACAAAAAATATTAGAAACTGATGATAACCCATTTGATTCTGAATACTTTACTAATATTGAACATGCAGATGCTAGAGAAGAACCTATGAGGGATAATTCACCATGTATTATTTTGGCAACATCTGGAATGTTAGAAGGTGGACCAGTTTTAGAATATTTCAAAAATATTGCACCTGATAAAAAGAACAAAGTACTGTTTGTTTCATATCAAGTAAACGGAACTTTGGGAAGAAGGGTTCTTGATGGTTCTAAACAAGCAACTATGTTAGGCAAAGAAGGAAAAGTTGAAGTTGTTTCAATTAACTGTGGTGTTGAAAAACTAGATGGTTTTAGTGGACACAGTGATTATAACCAATTAATGTCATTTGTACAAAGATTAAGACCAAAACTTCGTCGTGTATTAGTTAATCACGGAGAACGTTCTAAATCAGAAAACCTTGCAATGAATATTAGACGAATGTACAAACTTCCTGCACATTATCCACAAGTTCAAGAAGCAATAAAATTATTTTAGATCATATTCTGGTTTCCAGATTTTTATGCTGGACGGAGCAATTATGATTCTCTCTTCTCCTAATCTTGCAATTTCAGCATCTTCGGCTTTTGCAATAGAATACAATTCTTCAACCACTTTACGAAGTTGTTCCACATCTTTTTGTGCTAATGGAGTAACTCTTAGAATCAAAATCATATTTTTTTTGATATCCTCTTTGATAGAGTGAACATCACTGATGTCTCTAATTGTTATTGCCTTTAGATATGTGGAATTTTCTTGTTTTTGCATCCTTGTTGAAAATGAGACCTACTTATTCAAAAACTCTTCCTTAGTTTTAACTAATTTTTAAAAAATTTCACGCCTACATTCTAAATTTAAGATAAGATTGTTCTTCTGCACATTCTGAACTAATTTCATCAGTTGAATCTCCATTTTTAATAGAAACAATACTATGTTCAGTTTTTGGTGCATCTGAATATCTTAGAGTCACAGCTGATGCAAATTCTACATGTAACTTTGCATTTTTACCCCGTAAGATTGAAACTGGTCCTACGTAATCTTTAGCTTCAAGTAAGATATCATCAGGTAGTGCTAATGCTTTAATCATTTCATTTTCATCTTTATTTCTCCCAACAACAAATTTTGTTTCTTCATCTAACCTAAAGTGTCTTCCAATTTTTAACAAATCAATCTCGTTAATTGTTGGAGTTTCTATATGATCAAACAAATCTTTAGCCTTAATTCCAAATTGTGGTTCTGTTAACAAACAACCCCCGCCTGCATTTGGTGGATTTTCAATTCCATATTCTTTAGCCATTCGCATTTGAATTTTTCTTTGTCTTCCTTTAATCATTCCAAGATTTTCTCTTTTGATCAAACCATCTTTTTCAGCATCTGTTGGTGGCAATAATCCGGCAGATAATGGTCTTACAATTTTTCCTTTCAAATTAGATTCATTTTCAATAATATGTAATGATGGTGCATGTTGGCTCATTGGACGTTGCCCTAACACTTCACCTGAAATAATAAATTCTGCGCCAATTTCTTCCATATGTTTTTTTGCTGCATCAAACATCATTGTTCTACAATCAACACATGGATTAAATCCAGCACCAATTCCATGCTTTGGATGTTTTAGCATTTCAATATACTCATCACCAAGATAAACTGTCTTTAAATTCACATTAAGATCATCTGCCCTTTCCCTAATTTCAAAACCACACCCTCTCCCACAATCAAAATCACAAAATGGAGTTTTAATTGCAACAGCTGATACTTCAAAACCCTGTTCTTGCATCATTCTAACTGCAAGCTGGCTATCTAATCCTCCAGATAGTAGTGCAACCACTTTCTTCTTTTCTTTTTCTTCAGCCATTGCGATCTGGCCTAATTTTCCATATACAAACTTTACATCATACATAAATTGAGAATTAGAGATATCTCGGTATGAAGCAACGCAGAAAGAATCTTTTGAAAAATGCCCAACAGATTGATTGCGATACTCTGGTTACATTTGAGCCTGAAAATTTGTTTTACATGACTGGGTTTTGGGGTGAGGCAATTGGATTACTTGAAAAAAATGGAAAAACCACAATAATTGCACCCGAACTTGAAGTTGGTAGAGCAAAAGAAGAATCTGTTGATTGCAATGTAATTACTGCAGAACGAGGAGAAGGCCTTGTTACTTCAGTTATTAAAAAAATTAAGAAAAATCTAGTTTGTACTGATTGCCAAAATTACTCAGTAATGATGTCATTAAAAAAATCAATTCCAAAAATTAAATCATCAACTGAACCATTTTACAATGCTAGAATCATAAAAGATGAAAAAGAAATCAAAATTCTCAAGAAAGCTTCAAAAATCATTGATGAAATGTTCCAAATTTGTACTAAGGAAATGAAAATTGGTCAAAAAGAAACTGAATTACAAACGATCTTGATGACATATGCAATGGAGCAAGAAATGTTTGATACTGGATACAAATCTACACTCAACCCATTAATTATTGCTGGAGGTCCAAATGGTGCCTTACCTCATGCTCAAGTTACAAATAGGAAATTCAAAAAAGGAGATCTAGTAGTAACTGATCTTACGTTAAGATACAAAGGATATGTTTCTGATGCAACTAGGACATTTGCACTAGGAAAAATTTCATCACAAGCAAATGAAGCATATGAAGTTGTTAAAGAATCTCAAAGACTTGGTCTAAAATCTGTTAAACCAAATGTTGATTGTAAAGATGTTGACTATGCATGTAGAAAATATATCGACGATCAAAATTATGGTAAATACTTTATTCATTCAACAGGTCATGGAATTGGATTAGAAGTTCATGAATTGCCTACTGTTTCTTATCGAAGTAATACAAAATTAAAAGAAAATATGGCAATCACTGTAGAACCTGGAATCTATATTGAAAATAAATTTGGAATTAGAATAGAGGACTCGTTAATTGTAAAAGATAGACCAATTGTAATGCACAAATTTACTAAAGATTTAGTAACACTTTGAATCTAGTCATAATAGTTTACTAGATCAATAATGTATTTTGCTTCTGGATTATTTGACGTAATTTTCTTAGAGGCTGTATTTACATTCCAATCATAATTCATTTCACCCTTATGTGATTTAAAATTAAAAACAATTTGATATTCTTCAGAATTTAAATTTATGACATTTAGATCAACGGTAGTTTCTTTATGATCAAAAATTTTTTCTTGAGGATATTCTTCACTTATTTTATTCTCTAATGCTTCCTTTACAGTTAATCCTGAATCATTTGGACCATCGTATTTCATTAAAATATCTACAACTTGTTGATCCTCATCATTTAATTCTGGAAAACTTTTTTCTAGTGTTCCTTTGGTATATTCAGGAATTACAAATACCACTAACATTGCGATCAAAGCAAGGTAAATTGGAGCTCTTTTTTTAAGAAATGACTTAAAATCATTCTTTTTTGGCTTATCTTCCTTTTTCTTATTTTCTTTACCCATGCCTCTTTAATCTAGTTTTTAGCACTTAGAATTAAAACTTGCCAAGGAAATAAAATATCTCCATTTTTCTTAGTATATTGCAATGTTTTATCTTTGACTGACTGTTTCAGTTCTTTTCTTTTCGAATAATCTAATTTGTTTATTTTTTCTTTTAGTGGTTTTGCAATGTATTTTAGATAATTTCCCCAGTAATCTTCAAATTTTCCTGGACTGTAATGAAACACATAGTCTTTTACAATAATTTTTGAAAATCCTGCTTCACTCACTTCAGATCTTAATGTAGATTTTGTTCCAAATCTATCAAGATTAGGAGAATCTGGTGGAACATAATCTGGAATATACTTGGTAACTGCATCGATAATATTGCTAAAAAATGGAACTCTATCTTTACTTCCATGAACAGAAATTCCAATTTTTCCAGATTTTTTGAGGCTATTTTTCATATTTTTCAATGCTTTTTGAGCATTAGGAAAGAAAAACAATGCATATTGACAAGTGATAACATCAAATTTTTTTGAAAAATTAAATTTTTCTGCATCAGTATTTACAAAATTCACATTTAATTTTCTACCATTCCATTTTTTAGCAATTTTAATTGCAGCACTTGAAGTGTCTAATCCTACCACATATCCTGATTTACCAATCTTTTTTTGAATTTCATTTGTAACTACTCCAGTACCACATGCAACATCCAATACTGAATCCCCTTTGCTGATATTTACTAATTCTACTAATTTTTTTGTACTTTGAAATGGCCCTTTATTTACACTAGCCCATCTCTTATGATATCTTGGAGCAACTTCATTCCAAATCTTCATATTTCGTTGCTTGTATTCTGAATGAATAATTTTCATCTAATACTGACAATCTTCTTTGATCTATTTTATGTAATCTCTTCTAAATCTGATTTTAATGCTCTACCAGTTTCATGATAGTATCTGTGTTCTTTCTCTTTTAATTTCTCTTTTAATTTTTTATTACTTGATTTTGATAATTTTATTTTAGTTTCTTTATATTCAGCAATTAGTCTTCTAAGTTCAGATTTTTTCATTTAATTTTTACTTCAATTTGTTTTCTGATAAGTTTAGCAATTTTTTCTTTATTCATCCATTCTGAAATAATATTTTTTTTAGAATCTACTATGATTATTTGATTATTTTGAGGGTTTTTCTTATATCTAATTGAACCAATATCATTTGCTATAATAATATCTGCCGATGATTCTTTTAATTTTTTTTTAGCTGATTTGATTAATTGATTTTTTGTTAAATTTGTTTCAGCTTTAAATCCCACAAGCAATACATTTTTTTGATATTTCCTAATCTGATCTATGATTTTTGGAGCTTTTTTGAGGCTAATATTTATTCTTGATTTTGAACTTTTTATTTTGTTTTTACTTTGAATTGTAGGAATGTAATCTGCAACAGCTGCTGCCATAATTACAATGTCAAATTTTTTCTTTAATTCTGATTTTACAGCTGAATGCATTTCTTTACTGGATATGACATTGATAATTTTTGCGCCTTTTGGTGGTTTTTCTTTTCCTGGCCCATAAACAAATGTCACTTTAGCTCCTGCAGAAACCAATTCTGATGCCAAACATACTCCTGTTTTTCCGCTACTTTGATTTGTAATCGCACGTACAGGATCTATTTGTTCAATGGTTGGCCCTGCAGTAATCAGTATTTTTTTGTTTTTTAATACTGATGAGAATCCAAATTTTTTTAATACATTTTCTAAAACATCCTCAGGTTCTGGAGATTTTGCTTTTCCTTCTATTAGTTTAGGAGAAAGAAATTCAATTTTATTTTTTAAAAATTTAATATTTTTTTGAACTGCAGAATTCTCATACATTGATGCATGCATTGCAAGACACATTAAGATTGGAATTTTTGATCCAAATCCTACGGTGAGTACCGTTGATACTGGAGTATCATCGATTCCGTTAGCTAACTTTCCTAATGTATTTGCTGTTGCAGGATATACTATTACTAGATCAGATTGATTATAGTCTGCTAATCTAATATGTTCTAATTCACCTGTAAGTTTTGTAATCACTTCATTACCTGTAGCCCATTTGAAATATTCTGGTTGAATTAATTTTGTAACTGCATTACTGGTAACACATGTTACATTTGCCCCATGTCTCATTAGTAATCTTGCAAGTTCAATTGCTTTGTATGCTGCTACACTGCCTGCTACACATAACACAATTTTTTTCCCTGATAATTCCATCCCGTGTGAACTGACTATGTCTAAAGATGGATGGTCTTTTCTTTTTAGTTTCTTTTTAACTACCAAGTTCTTCACGTAATTTTTTTAATTCTTCTTCATTCATTGAAAATGAGTTTTCTTTAGTAGGAAATGATCCAGATTCTACATCTGATCTATATTCTTCGAGTGCTTTTACAATATCTTCAGATAAATTCATGTATCTTTTGGCAAATTTTGGTTTAATTTTTTCATACATACCTAACAAATCTTGAACAACTAACACTTGCCCATCACAATTCACTCCAGAACCTATGCCTATGGTAGGAATGATAATTGATTCAGAAATGATCTGAGCAACCTCATGACTTACCATTTCTAATGCAATACTGAAAACTCCTGCATCTTCTAGTTCCTTTGCATCTTCAATTAACTTCATGGCTGAATTTTTTGTTTTACCTTGAACCTTGTATCCTTCTGAAAGCATTGTGGTTTGTGGTTGGAGTCCAATATGCCCCATTACAGGAATTCCTACATCTACTATTGCACTAATTGTTTCAGCCATAATTGAACCACCCTCAAGTTTTACTGCGTCTGCACCAGCTTTGATTAATCTGCCCGAATTACTTATGGCATCTTCAATACTTGCTTGATATGACATGAAAGGTAAATCTGCTACTAGTAGAGAATTTTTTCTTGCTCTACTAACGGCTTCAGTAAACATACACATTTGATCCATTGTAACAGGAATTGTGTTTTCATATCCCAACATCACCATTCCAGCACTATCTCCAACTAACAATACGTCAATTCCTGCTTTATCACATAATGATGCTAGAGTATAATCATAACTTGTAATTACTGAAATTTTCTTTTTCTCTTTTTTCATGTTAATAATATCTTGAACAGTTTTATGCAATTTTGGCTCTCCTTGTTAAATTATTTTTAATTTGAATTATACTTTCTCTTAGATTTTCCTTGTTATCAAAATCATTAATTATTTTTTGAAGACTTTTTTGATTTTTTTTTGATAGTTTTTTTGATTCATTGATTAATACATCAATTGCCCGTGTTACATTATCTACAATTGTAATATTTGCTGTTTGTGATGTTCTGGAGAGTGGGTTTAGATCAAATGTTATGACTATTTTTCCAGCCTTTCTAAGTGCCATGGTTCTGTCTCCATCTTCTAAAGGAACTACAACGACATCTGCTACAAAAATTCCATCTTTATCCACAATCCTTCTTGCAGAATCAATTCCTAGTAATTTTTTAGATGAACTTGTTTTAGAACCTAAAATTTCGTTTGCACCATTTTTTTTCAAAGTCTTAATAATTGACTGCTTCCTTTTTTCATTCGTATAAAATAGATTTACTTCGAGTTTTGCTTTGATTTGTTTTGATAGATTTACAATTTGTTTTGGACATAGTGCAGCTATGTTACCATTAACTGATATGACGGGCGTTTCTGCTATGAGCAATTGTGCTGCAGCAGCCCTTATGGCTTTTAATGAAGCCTTGCCCGTTTTTTCTCCTAAAAGATAATCAAATGCTTCGCCTCTACCTTGAGCTAAAAGACCTTCTTTTGCAACTAATCCATTATCAAATCCTTTGACAAGCTTCTCACGAATCAAAAGAGATTTAGATCTAGGATGAGATTTAGGAATCAATGACATGTTTTTAATTAATTGTTTAAAATTCTAGCCCCACCATCATCTAATTCTGATTTTATTAAAATCCCATCAGAGTATTTTTGTAAAATTTCTAAAACTTTAGATTCATCTTTTTGAGGAATCATTGAAAAAATTGTTTCGCCAAAAAGAGCAATTCCACATTTAATGTCATTATTAGATAATTCTTCAACTATTTTTTGCATTCTAGGTGTCATGACATCTACATATTTTGCAAATTCTAATGACATATCTTGAAAATGATCATAATCTTTTGATTCTAATAATTGGTTTACCATTTTTCCACCTAATCCATTAATCTGAGATAAACGTTCTTTGATGAATGTATTTGTAGAAATTGGAGAAAAACAAATCATAATAATTGAAATTTTATCTATGGGTATTTTTTCAACATGTCCAATTCCTGGTGCACCCGGTTTAACTCTAATTTCAAATCCGCCATGATATGATGCTAAGACATCTCCTAATCCTGTTTTACAATTGACTTCTGCATTATGTGCAATTTGTCCAATCATTGTTTTCTCTAAGTTAGTTTCAAGTGCTTGATTTAATGCAAACGATAATGATAATGCAACTGCACCACTAGAACCTAAACCATAGCCAACTGGAACTGATATGTTGTGTTCTATATCAAAAAACTTGTCTGAAAATTTTCCTAGTTTTAAAAATTCATTTAATACGTATTGTGAAACATCTGTTTTATCTGATTGATATCCATGTGTTGTGATTTTAAAATTTGATTTTTGATTATTTTTTGTCTGAATTTTTACCCTAGTTGTAACCCCCTGATTAATTGAAAAACCTGCTCCCATTGAGCCTAAATTCTCTAAATTATTTTCATTACTTTCTAAGTGGGCTTTAAAAAAACCTGTAATGTGTGCTGGACAAAATGCTGTGGCCTCCATTGATCTGAGTTTAAACTTAACACAAAATATAAGAATATGGCTTAAATTAATTATATTAGTATAAATTGACTAAATTTGTTCGACGCCTGCAAAGAATAGGAAGTAGCATACTAGTTTCATTACCTAAAGAATGGGTTGACACAAATAATCTGGATAAAGGTAGTCAGGTAGAAATAGAGACAGGTCAAGACAGTATTTCAATTTCTGCTAATAAAGAAACTCGACCAACAAAAGAACTTGTCATTTCTTATCCATTACCTAAAGAAGAGAATATTGTTGCAAACATTACAGGTGCATATCTTTTAGGGTATGATGTTATTGTAATTAATTCAAAATCTATTATCCCAGGTAAAGATAGAGAGGAAATTCGTAATTCGATGAGACGATTAGTTGGAATGGAAATAATTGAAGAAGACGCATCTCATATCAATATGCAGTTTCTTTTAGATGCAACAACACTTAATCCTTCAAAAATTCTCAAACGAATGAGTTCTATTGCACTTGGAATGTATGATGATGTATCTAATGGATTAATTTCAGATGATAAATCCAATCTTCAAACATTATCAAAACGTGATGTTGAAGTAAATAGACAATATTTCTTACTTGTCCGTTTAATTCGTAGTACATTAGTTGACAAAAGACTATCTAATGCATTTAATTTAGAAAATATTGATGTACTTGATTATAGAGTTGCAGCAAATGTTCTTGAAAATGCAGGAGATTCTATTGTAGAACTTTCAGATTTTATTTTTAATTTTTCATTATCAAAAGAATTTTCTAAAAAAATTTATGATGTTGTAAAAGATTTTAATAAACTTGCTGAAAAATCTATTGATGCTTTTACAAAACCTGATAGACTTTTAGCTATCGAAGCAATTTCCATGCATAAACAATATGAAAAAAAACTCAGTTTACTTAGAACAACATTGGGTAATAAAAAACAAATTCCATTGGATTTTCTTGATCTAGTATACATGTTTGAAAGAATTGCACAATCTTGGGCTGATGTTGCAGATCTTGTACAGCCTATCTATAATGAATAACTAGTATAGTTTTTTCTTTGCAGCATATGTTAAAACCGCACATATTGTTTTTGAATCTTGAATTTTGCCAGTTTTTATCATTGATAGAAGTTTTCTGAAATCCATTTTTACTACCGATAATATTTCATCTTCATCTAATTTTAAATCCGATATTTTTTTCAATCCTGAGGCTAAAAAGCAATGAATTATCTCTGCATTATAGCCAATTGATGGATAATAGGTAATAAGATGAGTCATTTTTTTTGCTCTATATCCTGTTTCTTCCTCTAATTCTCTGAATGCACATTTTATTGGCTTTTCTTTTTTTTCTAATGTTCCAGCAGGAATTTCTAAAACATAGCCATGTGGAAATCTATGCTGTTTAACAAGAATCACTTTTTTGTTTTCATCAAAGGCAAGCATAGCTGATGCTCCTCTGTGTTTGATAACTTCTCGTTTAACTTTCCTACCTTCTATTTTACCATCATAAACACTAAGACCTAGAATTTTACCTTCATAGATTTTTCTTTCTTTCATGTGATATGTGAAAAATTATTCTTATTTAATTTGTTTGATAGGTTAAATGTAATTTGGGTGATTTTTTGAAATCTATTATTGCTTTTTCTATCCAATTTAAATAAAATAAAATTTTTTTTGGAATGAATAAATCAGCCGATTTTATATTTTTAATATTTCTGACTTTTTGTGCTAATTCATCCATTTTGAAAATATTGTCACTGTACATAAATAACACAATTTGATTTTTTGCTATAAAAGGAATTTGTAAATACGATTTAGAAAATGAATTATTCAAACTTTCCAATGTTTCTTTAAGATCTCCTTTTATCCAAGTAAGTATGGCATGTGGAATAAAATTTTCAATTTTTCTAGGATCGTAAACTAGTGTAAATTGTATACCCTCATTTTCATGAAATTTTTCTATACATCTTGTAATTGTCTTTGTTGACATTTTTGTATTCTTGGCAATTCGTTCTATTTTTTGTCTAGGATCTTTAATTAATTCTTCTAGAATTTCTAAATCTGTTTTTGTAAGATTTGAATTAAATCCAGGGTTTTCTGCTTCAAAAATTGATAAAACTCTGACATCTTTCATTAGTTTTTTTGCAAGTTCTATTTTTTGATTGATATTTTCTTTTATAGAAATTCCACAAACTGTTATTCCACCAATACAAGGTACCACAAAATATGGTTCGCCCACAAGACTTGCTTGCTCTAAAATTTCTGAAATATTTTCTCCTGATACAACAAAATACAATACTCCATAGCCTAACACTGGAGGTTCAACTTTAATGAAAAATTCTTCAATTATATTTTTTTCAAGCATTTTTCGAATTCTGGCTCTAACGGCTCCGCCTGATATTCCCAATTCTATACCTATTTGTCGGTCAGATTCTCTACAATTATTCAATAATCTGCTCAGAATTTTGATATCTAAATTGTCCATTATATCACCTATGATGACTCCATAATCTACAGAAATAACTAATATCATATAAAATTGTCTATACTGTTAGCACTATGTATCATATACATTAAATATTAGACTATTTTATTTATTTTGTGGATTATAGGGTAAAACTTGCAAAAAGAATGCTATTCAATCAAAAAGGAAGTTTGGTTGGTGCTGTCTTAGCAGTAACAATTGGAATTTTAGTAATTCATGTAAATTTTGTAATTTTTCAGGGTTTGTTTGATGCTATTGTTAGGGACATTAGTGATTATAACACTGGAGATGTTATTGTAACTGATGAATTTGATTTTATTGATAAATCTGATCAATCTTTAATTCGATGGTTTGAGCGAATCCCAGTTGTAAAAGCCGCAACACCGCGGCTTTCTACCACTTCAGAAATGAACATGACTAAAAATGGAAAGCTGATTCAAGAAACTAGAATTTCGTTGGTTGGTGTTGATCCATTTAATGATATTAGAGCATCTACAGTTCATGAAACTGTTACAGAAGGAAGTTATGTTTTTTCAAGAAACTCTATGGTATTAGGTTCTAATGTGGCACGAGATCTTGGAGGAGCTCAAGTTGGTGATAGTGTTAAAGTTTTAGTGGTTGATAGATGGGGCGAAGATCAAATTAGACGATTTACAGTTGTTGGAATTGCAAATTCACCTGGAGGTCAAGGCTTTGACTATTCAGGAGTTATTCACATTGATACTTTACGGGATATGATGAGTAGACATGGAGATACTGGTTCATTTATGGTAAAACTTTATGATCACTCTAAAGCTTTTGAAGTTAAAGAATTCTTTTTACGTTCATTTCCAAATGAAGACTTTATTGCAGAAACAACAGAAGAAGCATCAGAAGCACAACTACAAGGTTTTAGATCTGGTATTGCAATGATTAACATGATTGGATATTTTGGAATGATGGCCTCTGCATTTGCAATTGTCACAATACAAATGATGTTAGTAAATGGAAAAACAAGACAAATTGGTGTCATGAGATCAATTGGAGCTAAAAGAAAAGATATTCTAATAATTTTTATTTTTCAAGGAATGATTATTGGAGCTATTGGTGCTGGTGTAGGTACTGCAGCAGGATTAGGTTATACTGTATATGCAAAGGAAACTAAAATGTCATTTAATGGAAGTCTTCCTTTAGAAGTAACTTACAACTGGGAAAAAATTATTCAAACTGCTTTAATGTCATTTATTTTGGCAATAATAGCATCTCTATATCCGTCGTATAGAGCTACAAAATTACTACCTGTGGAGGCTATGAGAACTGTCTAGTGTACTTGAAATTAATAATATGAGTAAAATTTATGGTGAATCTGATAACAAAGTAAAAGCTCTTGATAGTGTTTCATTTTCAATTAAACAAGGAGAATTTGTTTTAATTGTTGGTAGCTCCGGATCTGGTAAATCAACATTACTGAACATGATTGGATTATTAGATCATCCTACAAAAGGTAAAATTTCTATTGATGGAATTGACACCACTACACTCAATGATGATAAAATTTCTTCATTTAGAAATAAAAAACTAGGATTTATCTTCCAATTTTCAAATTTACTTACTGATCTCTCAGTTTTAGAAAATGTTTTGTTACCTTTACAAATTGCAGGCAATAATACTGGTGAGAAAGATGCAATGGATTTACTAACTGCAGTTGGACTTGAAGATCAAATGTACAAACGTGCAAATAAAATTTCAGGTGGGCAAGCTCAAAGAGTAGCAATTGCAAGAGGTTTGATCAATAAGCCTTCAATTGTTTTAGCAGACGAACCTACTGGTAATCTTGATTCTATAACTTCAGCAACTATAGTTCAACTAATGAAATCTATGGCAAAAAAACTCAATCAAACATTCATTATTGTCACACACGATAGAGAACACTTTGGTGACGTTGATAGAGTAATTACAATTAAAGATGGTAAAGCATTTGAAGGTGATTTGCCATCAGAAATGGAGATTATAGCATAATGAATTCTAAAATCATTTTATCATTATTTGTGATTGGATTGTTGCCAATTATTTTTGATAATTCTTATGCACAAATTACTTCAGGAGGATTTGGCCAGTCTCCGTTTGAAAGAGATTTCGGTGATGTGAAATTTTTAGATGCATATTTTGGTACTTTAAATGATAAAATTGAAGTTGAAGCAGGAGATAGTAACGTTCCATTTACAGTAGTATTTGCAAATGTAGGAACTCAAGATATTACAGGAATTCGAGGTCAGTTATCTTTGCCATTTGGTTTTTCACCTTCTGATGGCCCAGGCTCAATAATACATGCAAACAGTGATTCAAATTCATCAGCAGGAGAGAATTTCAGCCTAACATTTTTTGTAAATCTTGACAAAAATACACAAATTCAACAATATCCTGGAACTGTGAAAGTTGATTATTCACGATTAAGAGAATCTGGCGTTCGAACTGCATTTGCTAATTTTGATTTTAAAGTGACAGGAGATAGTGTGATTAATGTCAAAGCTATGGATCCTTTTCTCACATCTTTACGAACTAATGATGTAATTATTGAGATTTCAAATGATGGCACTGCTGCAATTTCTGGTGTAGATATCTCTGCAACTAATACACAAACAGAACGTGCATCAACATCATCTTCAACTACTAATATTGAAAACGTTGTAATCTTAGAATCAAGCTGGGATATTGGAAATATATCTCCTAAATCTGCAAGATATCTAACTGCAACTGTATATGTTCCTGAATCATTGAAAGGTGATACATTAAGAATTCCTTTGTTAATTTCATACTATAATGCACATGGAGATTTACATGAAGTTTCAAAAATTGTTGATTTTTACATTAAAGGGTTGATTGATTTAACAATTTTTAATGTCGATGTAATTGAATTGTCTGGTACTCAAATGGTAATTGGTGAAATAATTAACGAAGGTAATGAAGATGGGTTATTTGGTTTTGTTTCTATTGAATCTAAAGGGAATTCCAACATTAAATCAACAACTCAATTCATTGACGAAATTGAAATAGATGCACCTGTACCATTTAATCTTCCAATTGAATTTGATGGTGAAACACAATACGGTGAACATGATATTACCATAACTGTTAGATACAAAGATAGTACACGAGATGAGATATTTCTAAATCATGATGCAACAATTACTGTAAAGGCACCATCAAATGAAAATGAAAATTCTACTGATCCAACGTTGATAATTATTCCAATTATTTTGATAATAGGAGCTGCATTTTATATAATTCGTAGGCGTAAAAAAGCAACAATTGAGGCTAGTTGAAGACATAATTTTAAATCTAAAACGAAGAATTAAGGAATAATAAATTGAGATTAACAATTATCATTTTGATTGTAGTTTTATCTATTGGAAGTATAGTAATTTCATTAGGTTTTCTAATTTCTCAAGAATACATTGATGTTCCTGAAATTACTAATCAATATGAACAATTAGAATCCTACAAAAATGAATTAGAAAAAATTAATCAACAAAATCAAAAAATCCTAAATGATCTTGAATATGAAATTAAAAATTCAGATGATATTCATATAGATCAAATTAATGACGAGATTGAAGTAATAAAACGTGTAATTGAAGAAAACAAAGCAGAATTAGAACAAGTAATTACAAAATTGTCTCAAATGGAATCTAATCCATAGTAAAACTAATTTCCATTTTTGGGAAATTTACACCATAATTATATTTCATCTTAAGAAGATAATATTGAGTATGGCAAAGGGCATTTTTCTCTTTCTAGCAGGTAGCATTGTAGGCTTTATCACAACACCGTTACTATAATATCTAAAAATTTTTCTAAATTCATATAGTTATTTGCAATGAAATTTTTATTGGAAATACATCAAAAATTAACAATTTTAGGAGTAATTTTGTTAGTTGTAACTTTTTTAATTAATTATTATCACCAAGAAACTCATCCTGGTGTTGGATTTAACTATGCATATGTTACTGGAATTTCAATGTTAGTAGCATTTTCAATTAGTTTTGTAATGTTTACAAAAAATCAATTAAAATAATCATATTTTTATGTGTAATAGACGGTGTAAGGTCTTTTATAAGAAAAGCCTTCATCCTATCTATTTGAATTAAATTAATTTTGTTTGAATAAAAAATCCACGTAGAAATTATCAGTGAGATCTAAATACTGTTTTTCAACAATCTTACTAGTCGTCACCAAACAACAAATCGTTTTTGGTCTTAGACTGTTAATTTTTTGACCGTAAGATTATAAGCAATTACTGGATCTTGCGAATATGCCTGGCGATGAAATTGAAGTACCAAAAGAATTACGAGAATTCATGCTAGAAGAAGCTGAAGAAACAATTCTTGGACAAAAAAATGGTGCAGACAAACAATATCGTTATGGAAATTTGCATATCAGAGAATACGGTGATAAATTTTTAGTTCATAATGATAAAATTGATCCGCGTAAAGATCCAATGGGACATTTAGTTTATGATGCTCCTGAGGTTTTAATTGGTTTGGCATGTGCAATTTTTGGTGGTTCACAAATAACAAGAAAAATTATAAATAATAATTCTAAAAAACTAACAGTAACATCTGGATTAGTCTCTTCAATAATTTCTGGATATCTTGGATATTTAGCTACTAAGAAAATTAAAAATTATTTGGAGTAAATTATGTCTACTGTTAGAACCATTGAAGTACTCTTTAAACTCCTTCCATCTATTTTTGCATTACGTAAAGATAGAAAAAAATGGATTAATCAAGAAAAAAACCAAATTGATTCAGAACAGTTTAGAAAAAATGCACAAAAAATACTCAACACTTTCATTTCTTTAGGTCCTGTATACATAAAATTAGGACAATGGCTTTCTTCTCGAGCAGATATTTTACCTCAACCTTATTTGGAAGAGCTTTCAAAACTTCAAGACAGTGTTCCATCTGCCCCTTTTGATCAAGTAAAACCAATAATTGAAAAAGATCTTGGACCTATTGATGAAAAATTTGATGAGATTAATCCTAATCCAATATCTGGTGCTTCATTAGGTCAAGTTTATCGTGGAACAATTTCTGGTCAGCAGATTGTTGTCAAAGTCAAACGACCCGGAATTGAAAAAGTTGTAGCAAAAGATCTCCAAGTTCTCAAAAGAGTTCTTCCTTTAGCATTAAGATTTGTTGATCCAAATTTACGTTATTCTGCAAAAGCCATGCTTTCTCAATTTATTGAAACAATTCATGAAGAAATGAATTACAAAAACGAATCTGCGAATCTTAAGAGAATCAAAGAGGATATGGCCAACTCACCTAATGTCGTTGTGCCATCTGTCTATGATGATTATTCATCAAAAAATGTCCTTACTATGGAGTATCTGCCAGGAATTAAAGTCACCAATGTTCAAGCTTTAGATGAAAAAGGAATTGATAGAGAGCAGCTTGTAATTGATGTTCATAAGTTATTTTTTACAATGCTTCTCAAACATTCTGTTTTTCATGCAGATCCACACCCTGGAAATATTTCAGTAACTGATGATGGAAAACTCATTTTGTATGATTATGGCATGGTAGGACGGATAAACAATGAAACACGATTTAAACTAATCAGACTATATCTAGCACTAGTTGAAAAAAATCCTCCCAGAGTAGTTAATGCCATGATTGATCTTTCAATGTTAACTCCTGGTTACAATAGAGAGGTAATTGAAAAAGGAATTGAACTCTCAATTCGTGCAATGCATGGAAATAAACCTGATGAAATGGAAGTTCAAAGTTTAATGGAGCTTGCAAACCAAACGATGAGCAAATTCCCCTTTGTATTACCTAAGAATTTAGCTTTGTATATGAGAATGGCATCAATCATTGAAGGAATTTACAAAACCCATGATGTAGATTTTAAATTCGTCAAAGTTTTAAAAAATATTTTACAAGAAGAAAATCTTATTCCTCTTGCATATGTTGAAGAATTAAAGATTTCATTCAATAATTTTTCAAAATCAATTGACACAGCACTTAGATTAGGACCTGAGATGAAAAAACTCATGGATGAAGCTCAGATTTTTATGAAAAAAAGACAACCTGTAGTTTTACTCAGTGGAAGTATATTTGCATCTGCAATTTTAATTAGTTCGGCATTTGTGTATCAAACAAATGAATCACTTGGATTAGTTGGAATAATTGCTTCTGGTTTGATAATGATGATTTCAGGATTTTTTAGAAAATATTAAATTATTCTATTGTAATATCTTTTCCTTTTTTTATAACAGGTATAATTAATGTAAGAATACCATTTTCATATTTTGCAGATTCAATTTTTTCCTCACCTTGCTTAATTTCAATAGGCAGTCTAATTTTTTTATCAATTACATTTGGTCTTTGGTTTGATATTAAAAATTCAGATTTTTTTTCATCAATTGTTTTTTTTGCATTAATAGATAGAATATCTCCACATAAAGATAATTCAATTTCTTTTTTTGTAAATCCAGGAATGTCGATTATAATTTTTAGATTTTCATCATTGAGATACATGTCGACTGGTGGTAAAACAAATTCATAGAATTCTCTTGATTTATTTCCAATCTCTTTGATTACTTCTTTCACAAGTCCCATTTTGTGTTATGTGCTCAATTTTTGGTTATAAACTTTGATAGATTTTTAATCAATTAATTTCTCAGTTTTGATAACTTATGATTATTGTAATTGAAGGTGGAGATCAGGCAGGTAAGTTAACCCAATCCACTCTATTGGAAAAAGCTCTCAAAAAACAAAAGATCAAAACAAAATTATTTCATTTTCCTGACTATGAAACACCAATTGGTAAAGAAATTAGAAAATATTTGGATGGAAAGCGAAAATTTCCTCCACAAGTGATTCATTGTCTTTTAGCAGCAAACAGATGGGAAAAACTTGATGCAATTTTAGCAGCTGAGGAGAGAAATTCTATTTTAATCATGAATAGATATTATCATTCTAATCTGGTTTATGGATTGGCAAATGGTTTAAAACAAAAATGGCTTGAAAGTCTTGATGAAGGTCTTCCAAAGGCTGATCTTGTTATTTTACTTGATGTTACACAAAAAGAATCATTTTCAAGAACACCAAAAAACAAAATTGGTGGAAAGGTAATGAAAAGAGACAAGTTTGAAAAAAATAAAGAATTTTCTATAAAGATTTCTAATCTTTACAGATCTGCTGCCAAGAAAAAAGGATGGAAAATAATTGATGCTACCAAATCTAGAACTGAAGTTCATGAAGAAATTTTAAAAATATTTTCAAAGAAATTAGGATTATGAAAAAAAATTATCTAGATATTATTGATCCAATTCATGATTTTATTCGTGTCTATGATTATGAACTTCCAATAATTGACAATCCACTTTTTCAAAGATTACGACGGATAAAACAGCTATCTGGTGCACATCTGACATATCCTTCGGCTCAACATAGTAGATTTGAACATTCTCTAGGAGTTATGCATATTTCTAGTCAAGCTGGTTTTGCATTAAACGAAAAAGGACTTTTAAATTCTGATGATGTTCAAATTTTACGTATTGCAGGGTTGTTACATGATATTGGTCACGGACCTTTTTCTCATTTATTTGAAGAAATCATACAAGAAAAAAAAATTTCACATGAAGATTATGGAAAAAAAATTATTTTAAATTCTGAAATTGGTGATATATTATCTAAAACTGGATTTGATAAAAAACTAATTACTAATATTGCATTTGGAGAATCAAAATTTCAATATCTTAATGAAATTGTTTCAGGTGCTTTGAGTGCAGATATGATGGATTATTTGTTAAGAGATGGCTATTTTACGGGAGCTGAACATGCAAAAATTGATCATAAAAGAATTACACAATCTCTTGACATTCATAAAAATAAACTTGCTTTGGAGCGTTCAGCACTTTATTCTTTTGAATCTATGATGCATTCTAGATATCAGATGTTCAAAGCGGTATATTTTCATAAAACTGTACGTGCTGCAGAAGTTATGCTCATTGAAGCGTTAAAATTATCTGATGATGAGTTTGGTTTTACATCTTTTAATCTAAACGAATTCATCAAATTAACTGATGAGTATGTTCTATCAACTTTGATTTCATCAAAATCTTCCAAACTGAAACGTGCAAGGCAATTTGCAGAGGATTACCAAAATAGAAAATTGTTAAAATGTGTATTTGAAAGAATTCTTACCAATCAAACAAATTTGAAAAAAACTAGAACAAATGAACTTAGAATCGAAATTTCCAAAAAATCTAAAGTTGATGAAAATGAAATTTTTGTAGATAGTTCTGTTACCCCATCTATCCCTCTTGCTCCATCAAAAAATGAGTCAAAATCAATCATTCTGATAACTCATGAGGGTACAAAATCATCTGCAAAAGAGATGCCGATTTCTGAAATACCTGTGGTTTCAGCCATTTCTGGCTTTATGAATATACTTAGAATTTACACTCATCAAAAGAACAGAAAAAAAGTTGAAATTGCCGCAAAATCAATACTTGGTGATCTGAAATGAAAAAACGAATTGTAATTAAATTATCTGGACGAGTTTTTGGTATGGATAATGTCAAAGTTCTAAAAGATTATGCTGCATTTTTAGTAAAAATTAGTAAATTTTGTCAACCTATTGTAATTGCTGGTGGAGGCAATATTGCACGGCATTACATTTCTCATGCAAGATCTTCAGGAGCTGATGAATCTACTCTTGATGAACTAGGAATTGAAATATCTAGACTTAATGCAAAATTACTCATTTATGCTTTAAAAAATAAAGCATATTCACATCCACCAACCACTTTACAAGAAGTAAAACATGCAGTAGATGATGGATTAATTGTTGTGGCGGGAGGTCTTCATCCTGGTCAAAGTACTAATGGTACTGCAGCATTGATCGCAGAAAAAATTCAAGCTGAACAGTTTCTTAATGCTACTGATGTTGATGGAGTTTATGATATGGATCCTAACAAATTCAAAAAAGCAAAAAAATTCAAACAAATAGAATTGAAAAATTTGAGAAACATGTTAGTTCATGAAGATTCTATCGCAGGTGGCTATGATTTGATGGATATTGTTGCTCTAAAAATCATTGAGCGTTCAAAAATCAAAACAAGAATTCTAAAAGCAGACCCAAAAATTATTGAAAAGGCAATCAAAGGTGGAAACGTTGGCACCGAAATCATTCTTTCTTAAAAATAATCAATCAGAAGAATTGTTTTGAATTGTAGGTCGTGTCTGAGACCAAATTTGAATGTCATTTTTTGGATATTCGGGAATTCCAGTATCTCGTAGTTTCTTGTAAATTGATAATGCTTCTTCTTTCTCCACAGCCTTGGATTGAGCCTTGGTAAATCCATCTTTATCTACTATTACGGCAACATGACCATCTTCAGAATTAATTACCGCAGTAAATTCTTCTTCTCCAACAGGATAAAATTTTCCATCAATCTTTTTCGTTGTTAAAGTTAACATGCCAAATCCAGCAACTTCAAATATTTTCATTTGTGATTTACTTGCTCTTTGCTTTCCTTGTTGTACTGCTTGAAAATATTGCACAATTTTTCCTTCCTACAATGGTATAATAACTATCTCAACATTTAAGATGTCAAGAGGTAATGAAAAAACTATGAATCCTAAAATCTTTGTTGGAATAGCAATTGCTACACTTGCCATAATTTTAGGTGGAATTCTTTTAACAGGACCTACAGTTGTTATACCTTCTCAGGGGGATACTCAAGGTACCTCAGAAGCTAGACCACTTCAAATTGAATTAGAAGATCTATCTGTTGAAAGAGTTTCAGAAAGAACAGCTACAATCAATATTGCATTTAAAATCTCTAATCCTAATTCACGTGCAGTAATTGTTCAAACTATGGATTATCAATTATTTGAAACAAATTACTCTGACTCTGAACAAATTTCTGGTGGTGAAATTGGAAGTAGACCTACAGGAATGGTAGAATTTGGATCAAATTACTATACTCTTCTTGGTGAAAATTCAATAATTCTAAAGGAAACTATTGAACTGAAGGGTTCTGAAAATACTTCTGAGTTATGGGCAATTCTTCGAGATGACAATCCATCTTGGCGAGTTTCTGGTACTGTCTTTTACAATCTAAGTTCAATGACTAGTGGTCAAGAAAACACACTTAATTTTGAATTTACAAAATAAACTTGATAGTATCACAATTTCTTTAAATTATGATAGTATGTTTTTAGATGGAAAATATTGGCAAAGTTATAAAAGTCCGTTTCATTGTTTTTTATCAAATGGCAGAAGCAGGTATGGCCGCATTTGGCGCAGCAGCAGGAGTTGCAATTGCACTCGCAGTAGTGTGTTTCGCTCTACGTGGTAAAGGACATCCAGAACCACTCGATTAAACAAAGGAATTTTTCCTTTACAATATTTTTCTAATCTTTCACTAATCTTTCTTGCCAAATCCTAACATCTCTGCTAGGTCTAATTGTTTAGCATTTTTCTTTTTCATGAAACATCTTTCATAATACTGGCATTCGGAGCACTCAATTGATGGCTCTAAAATTGGAGTTTTTTGCTCTTTTAGAAGATCATTTAGAACTCGAACTCTTCGAATAATTTCCTCAAACATCTTTTTATTTCGTGAAATTGAAAATGACGTCTCTTTTTTATCTCCAGTTATGTATACAATCATTCCATCTGATTTATCATAAATCCACATACATGCATTAAGATAGAGAACATCGTTTGCTCGAGGATTTTCTAATTCATTTGTTGCTCCTCTGAATAAGAGGATGGAATCATCAACAAGCATATCAACTTGACCTTTTAGTTTGATTTCATCAATTGCAAATTCTTTTGGGTCACTACCATATTGTAATTTTCTGAGTAATCCTGAGAGAAGTTCATTGAATCCTTTTCTCTGAACTTCTTGAGGATCAATTCTATCATAATATGAGCGTCTTAAACATTGTACAACTTCATGTAGGTGTATAGTCTGAATATCCGCTGAATCAATATCGATTTCTAATTCTTTTCCAATTGAATCCAGTGCATTCTCAACAATGCTTCGAAAATCTCTATCTCCCATCATGATAGATTATTTCATTATTATGATCACTTATAGTTTAGCTCAAAATCTGAGTCAAAAATTTTGAAATTTTGGCTGAAAATGCTAAAATAACAAAATGCATGGCAAATCCTAGAATTGCACCTACGGCAAGATTCCCTGTTCCAAAATATATTCCTAAAAATATCACTAATGGGGGTATTGAAAAAATCATTGCTAAAAATGTACTAACCCAAATAGTGTTAATTAACGTCTCTGTAGAAATATTTTGTTTTTTCTTTGGGAATTTAATCATTTCAAAAACTATTCTTTTACAATTAGTTTTGACATTGTAATATCAGTAGCAATTTTTTGCTCAACTGCATAAGCAATTGCTGCTAAATTCCTTACTTCAAAAGATGTTAATTTTGTAATTCCAATGATTGTAGCAAAACTGAACATTTTGGTAAATGATCTTGCTGATGAATTATAAATTGCCATCTCAAATGATCTTTCAAACTGAGCTACAGCATCTAATTCGTTTTCAACATCTGGAATTAAATTCTTATATTTTGTGTTTGATAATTCAGCAAATGCATCTCTAATTGTTGCAGATGCCATCATTCTTTGAAGTAATTCTTTAGGAACTGATGGAGTTTGTGAAACAATCAAATCTTCAATTTGCGAATCGTCTAATCCCCAGAATTTTCCTCTGATAACACTAAGTAGATTGTAAAAATCAACATCCATTCCAACCAATTTTATCACTTCTCTATCTCTAGTGTTTTTCAAAGCACGTCCTAATTGTTGATACAAAATTTTATCAAAATATGTATCAAAAACTTGAAGATTTTTTGTTTCGTTATACAGAGAAGCTGCTTTTGAAATTTCATCACCAAATTGAACTGAATTTAGACTGGCAACTGTTTCTTCCAAATCTTTTGAAACTAATGCTTTGATTATCGTATCCCTTTGTTTGATTAGTTCTTCTGCACGAAGATTAATGTGAGTCTCAATTTCTTCTTGGGATTTTCCCAAAACTTTACCTTTGAGAATTTGTTTTAAGTTTGAAATAATAAATTTCATATAATATGCATCCAAAATATCTGAATCCCCTGCAGTCTTTGCAATTGAATAATGAACTCCTGCTAAATGACCTCTTAAACCAGATTCAATACTCTGAGAAGTATATGGTTTTTGGACATTAGAAATTGCATCCCCATAAATTGTATTTTTGATCCGAGTCATTAATTCTTCAAGATCTCTTGATTCTGCCAAAGTCTGCAAATCAGCCTTTTTTAGTAATTTTCCCCTTTGGCTGTATGATTTTACAGATGCATAGACATTCTTACCCATTAAAAAAACGTGATGGGTAACAGATTTTAATGTTTGTCGATATTATTGTCCATCTGGAATGATTTTATTTAGAAAATTCAGTGCCTCGTCTTTTTCTTGTTTGGAAAATTTCAAAAATACATCTAAAATCTCTTTTTGGATAATTAATGATTCATCTGGAATTTGGCTTAATTTTGAAAGATTAAATGGCAATAATTTATCGATTTTATTCTCACAAAATGCTTTTACATATTTCTTAAATATTGAATGAGTAAAATTTTGACTAGATTCCAATAGACTAGTAAGAATTTCTTTGAATTCTTTTTCATCAGAATCCGCCATAGAAAAAAATTCTTTCATGAGTTTTTCTTTATTTTTAACTTCAGTAATTGATAATGCAACCAAGATTCCTTTTTTTGTCAAGTGATAATATGGAATTCCTATTTCTTGAAGCGCTTTTGGTCCTCTTTTCAACGGTAATCTACCATCCTCTTCAGCAATTCCTAGAGGAAGTAAGATTTCATCTAGATCTCGAAATATCCCTGAATAGATATTCTTCCATGCAATGTCTGCTTTTTTTGCAATTCTTTGAGATATTCCGGTTCTTGTTCTTTCTGCAGGATTTGCATTACTTCCAAGTATGGCAATGATCGCTCTTTGTCTATTTGCTTCTCCAGTAAGTTCATCTCCTTTTGTCTTAAATGTATCAAAAATTGCTAATTTCGTACTGGATTTGATTTTCATTTACTCACCTTTGTCATAATATTCATTTTTTATGTTACTATCAGAATATAGTGAAATATAATTATTTACTTTTTTACATGCTTTCGAGTCTTCAATGCTTAAATAATTTTCAATTTCGATTAATTTAATGAATTCTAGGAACTACAAGTATGCTCTATTACTTGTAGCCGCAGTATCTATCACAGCAGTCGGTGCTATGTCTCAGGCATATGCACAAAGTGTTGATGATGGTATGGACGGATATGTCAAAGGAACCAGTGGAATTTACACTGGTAACCCTAACGAATGTTGGTATGAAGAAGATGGCAGCATGCTACCTTGTAAAATTGATACAGGTGATACAGCATGGATGCTTACAGCAACATCTTTGGTACTTTTCATGTCCCCAGGTGTCGGTTTCTTTTATGGCGGATTAGCCAGATCAAAGAACATCGTCAATGTACTTGGTATGACCCTAATTGTAATGGGTCTAATGTCAGTACAATGGGTTCTATGGGGATACTCACTAGCATTTGGTGGAATTGATTCAGATGCAAACATGTTCATGGGAAATCTCGATTACGTCGGATTTAACATGGTTTCACCATACGCACCATTAGGAGAAGCAGGTCCATGTGCAGACACATGGTCAGCAGCTTACCAGATGAATGCTATGGTTGAAGGAGATGTTTGTAGTCAAGGTTGGCCTGGTACAGTACCTCACCAACTATTTGCAATGTTCCAAGCAACATTTGCAATTATCACACCAATTCTAATTATTGGTGGATTGATTGACAGAATCAAATTCAGCGCATTAATCATATTCGTTCTCTTATGGGGAACCTTCGTTTATGATCCAATAGCACATTGGGTCTGGGGAGGCGGATACATAGGAGGAGGTGCACTTGACCTCGATCCAGAACTATCACCATCATACGCATTAGACTTTGCAGGTGGTACTGTAGTACACATTTCTTCAGGATTTGCTGCATTGGCAGGAGCCCTAGTCCTTGGCAGAAGACTTGGATATGGCAAAGTGCCAATGGAACCACACAATATCCCAATGGTGGTCCTCGGAGCAGGAATACTCTGGTTTGGATGGTTTGGTTTCAACGCAGGAAGTGAAGTTATGGTAGACGGCATTACCGTCAGCGCATGGACTGTTACAAATACAGCAACTGGTATGGCTGCAATCACTTGGGTGCTCATGTCTTGGGCACATACAGGAAAACCAAGTGTTGTTGGAGCTGCATCAGGAGCAGTGGCAGGATTGGTAGCAATCACACCAGCCTCAGGTTGGGTAGGTCCAATGGCTGCGATTATAATTGGAATTGCCGCTGGTACAGTTTGTTATGCATGTATCGCATTCAAGAGTGCACGCAAATGGGACGACGCATTAGATGTATGGGGAGTACACGGAATGGGTGGTCTTACAGGTGCAATTTTGACTGGTACATTAGCTAGTCCACACATTTGGGATACTGGAGACGGTATCGGTGCATGGACTGGTACTGCAGAAGGAATGGAACAGCAAGCAATCAGCATCATTGGTGCTGCAATATCAGTAGGCTATGCCTTTGGTGTTACAATTGTAATCCTCAAAGTAATGGATGCCGTATGGCCGGGCGGAATCAGAGTCACTCCTAAAGAAGAGGAGATTGGTCTTGATTTGGCACAGCATGGCGAAAGAGCATACGTTAACGAATAGAAAAACCCTTTTCTTTTCTTCTTTTTATTTTAATCCAAATCAATTTACATTTGATCATTTTATCTAAATCATGCTAATCTCTACAACTGAACTAAATTCAATTCTAAATGACTCTGAAGTTATCATAGCTGATACACGCTCTTTCAAAGAATATTCTGAAGGACATATTCCAGGAGCCGTTCATTTGGATCTATTTGCATTTCATTGGATTGATACAACTCAAGAAGGAATTGAAAATTTCAACAATCAAACTCAAAACCTTCTTTCATTTCTTGGAGTGACACCAGAGAAAAAAGTCATCTTTTATGATTCAGTTTCTGGAATGCTTGCAGCAAGAGGGGTTTGGATGCTGATGTATTTTTCTCATCAAAATGTCTCCATGCTAGATGGAGGAATTACAAAATGGAAAAAAGAGAATCTTTCAACTGAGACAAAACCCAATGGTTTCAAACCTTCTAAATTTTCAGGAAAAATCAACTCAGATATTATTTCAGGGTTTGAATACATTAGAGATAATTTAGAATCCTTGAAAATCCTTGATGCTCGTTCTCCCGGAGAATATGATGGAAGTATAATTCGAGCAGCGCAATCTGGACATATTCCAAATTCAATCAATGTTGATTGGAATCAAAATATCACAAAAGATGGCACTTTCAAAAATGATGAAGAATTATCAAAAATGTATGAAATTCCTAAAGATACTGAAATCATCACTTATTGTCAAGGGGCATATAGGGCTGCCAATACATTTTTGGTTTTGAAAAAATTGAGATTCAAAAATGTCCGTGTTTATCTTGGATCATGGGGTGAATGGGGAAATAAACCCGAATTACCAGTAGAAAAATAATGACAAATTCGAAATTATCTTTTATCTGTTTTGGAGGTAAAAATGAATAAAATATTCTATGTAATAATCCCAGTTCTTGCATTTTCAATAATTTTTGTAAACATGTTTTTTGGTCATCTAATTTTTGCATCTGAAACTCAAGTTGTAAACAAGTATTCAGTGTATGTTCACTTACTACCTGAATGGCAAAGTGATTCAAAGAATATTATTTTTGAAGTAACAAACACCTGGCACAAATCAGATAAAATTAGTGATGTAAATCATGTATTTGATGCTGAATTTAAAGAATACAATGAAAATCAACTTCATGAAATCAATGGTAAATCATATGTTGAATTAAAGCATGAATTCAGTAATTGTCAAGAAGAATGGCAACCAATGCTGTATAGAAAAGCAGTGGATGCTGTTAGACATGAAATAGAATATGTCCAAGGACAACAGCTAAGTACAGATCCTAGCGTTTCTGTATATCCTGATATTCAGAACAAAAATTATGATAATTTAGAACAACAATTAACAATTAAAAATGGATATGCGCAATTTTTCCCAATTTGTACTTCACAGGATGCCACATCATACGATTATAGTGTGAAAACTGATAACAAAGATTTGGGTTTTGATGTTTATTTTGTTTCCTCCTATTTGGAACGTGAAAACTTTGTAAATTCCAAATTTGATTATTACACAGAATCTGGATGCTATGCTCAAAATAAACAGAGTTACAGTGGCACATGTAACAATATCAAAAAAGATAGTGGCTTGCTAGTAATTTTTCCTGACAATCTAAAACCCTGGACTACAAAAGTTACAGTAAATCTTTATGAAAATAATTAAAATTTTCTATTTCTTTTTCCAAACAAATTGATTGTAAATCAACTCTGGTCTAATTTGTCTAAATGGCTGTGCTCCACCATCATACCATTTTGTAAAGAATTCATACAAGTGCAATCTGAGAGACTGGATGTATACAATTAATCCCTCAATCATCATAATTCCTAAGTTTCCTCCAATTATCATGGCCATTGCAGCACCTGAACTTGCACCTCCAAGTGATTGAAATGCATTGTTGACTGTCATGAGCAATGCAGCGTGTACAAGTAACATAATTCCTAATCGAGCATAACTAATTGTATGTGCTAAACTTTCTACTGTCTTTCCAAGAAATACTTCCATGACCACATTTGCAGCCGAACCTCCATCTTCAGGATGTTTCTTAGCATGTAATACACCGCCAACTATCATCAAGATCATTGATGTAATAATAATCACAACTGCAATTCTTGTAATAATCCATACTTCTGCCCATTCTCCTAAGAAAATTGTAACCCAAGGAACTGCTTCTGTGTGAACTTTGGAATACATGTTCATCACGTCATAATTAGCTCCAATTGCACACATCATGATGACGACAATTCCACCATAAAGCGTAATGTTGGGAATTGCTTCCATAAACATAACAAACTTGTGACCTTCTGCAGCTAATCTCTTTACTCTTAGAACCATTGCCCAAACCAAGTGAACAATTCCAATGAATAATGAAACTTTGAGTATGTTAATGACTTGATCAAATGTTAATTCTGCTACACTAAGAATACCTACAATCCAACTAACCGAATGTAATGCTCCGCCTTCTTCTAACAAACCCTCCAATGGCCCCATATGATCTAGATGGAATCCAAAGGCTTCGCCTGCACCAACACCTGCTATAGCAGCTGAAGCTCCGGATATTGCAATCAACATGCCCCATCTTGAAAGTGTACCTTGTCCTTTTACTTTGAATAATAATCCCATTCCCATTAGTAATAGACCGTGACCCATATCTGCAAACATCAGTCCATAGAAAATTGGCCACATTAGAGCAATCATTGGAGTTGGATCTGCTTCTCCATGTTTTGGAATGCCTTGACTTTCTGTAATTACCTCAAAAGTTTTTACGAATTTTTTATTATCAAATAATGTTGGAATTTCTTCTTTTAATTTTGGATCAGTGATGTCTTCAACTATTGACATCCATTGTTTAGTTGAATCTTTGAATTTCTCCTCCATTTTAGATGGAATGAATCCTTGAATTACTGCAAAATGTTTTGTTCCTGCTGGTTTTCTAACTGTCTCCAGAACATCTTTGGCTACTTGAGCCTCTTCATGAATTGCTAAAATATCTCGTCTAATCTTTTTTGTAATCTTTGCAATTAGTTTTGTGTTTGCTTTTTGTTTCTCAGTCAATTCTTTAATTTTTGATTCTGCCAATGCATATGCTTCAGATGGAACTTGAGAGATCCCTTCTGGAATTACAAAGGGATTTGCATTAAATCCTCTTAGTACTTTGAGGGTTTTATCAGAATCGGCTGTACTGGAAATTACAAGAATTGCTGCTTTCTCTTTACTTGCTAGTTCATATTTGTAAAATGTAATTCCTTCTAATGCTCTACTAATTTCTTCAAAGTCAGCAGAGTTTATGACAAAAAGATTTGTATAAAAATACTTCATTAATCCAAATCCTGAAAGATCAATACTTAGCTTCTTGGCAATTTCTAATGTTTCTTTCAGTGATGTGTATTCCTCAAGTGAGCGTTTCAGTGATGCTTGTACCTCTAAAAGTTTAGATGGTTCATCAATGATTGTTGGCGTTCTTTTTTTAAGGTCAACTATCATTTCTTCTATCTCATCAATTTCGTAATCTTTCTTCTTGATTGTTGTACCTTTGAACATTATCTCTAAAATTCCAACCATTGGAGGAATACCCAGACCTTTAATCACATCATCAATAGATTGGTAAATTTGCTGAGCATCTAATAATAAATCGTCAATTTCTGGTGTGACTAGGTCATTTTCAGTATCAATTTTGTGAAACCATTCAAATTCAGTTAATCTAGAAATTGCTCTTGGAGAGTCACTTCTTGGTAAAATTAAACTCCCAAGCTTTAGATCGGCCACAACCAAGATAATCCATCGGTGATTTCTTTGATTTTAATATCTTTCTGAATTTGCTATTCATTCCCAAACATTAAAATCTATTATGGATAAATGGCACCCATTGGCAAATCTTGCTTTAGAACAAACTATCGATAAAATCCTTAATCAAACTCAAAAAGAGATCGAATCTAGCATGGATTCTGCTTTAACTGACTCAAATCAAACTCTTGATAATGCTATTCCTAAATTAGAAAAAGAATATGACAAAATTATTGCAGATGGTAAGAAAGAAGCAGATAAAATTGAAAAACAGATTATCGGCGGTGCTGATATTGAGGCTAGAAACAAACAACTTTTAACATTAGAAGCCTCTGTTGATAAGGTCTTTACAAAGGCATTAGACGAAATTACAAATAATGAACGCAGTGGTGATTATGCTAATTTGATAAAATCATTATTAGATGAATCAATCAGAATTTTAGGTACATCTGAAGTTATAGTATCTGCAAATTCTAAAGATCGTGATGTTGTTCAATCTACACTATCTGGATTTCCTGGATCTGAATTATCCTCAGATGTTATCGAATGTATTGGTGGTGTGATCATCAAATCTAAAGATGGAGCAATGACTTTCGATAATACTCTTGATGCAAGGATTGAACGTTTGAAGCCTTTAATTAGGAAAGATATTGTAGCAAAATTCGGAGTGGGAAATTAGAAAATGGCAGCTCAAGGTAGAATTGTTTGGGTAAGCGGTCCAGCTGTAAGAGCAGACGGTATGTCTGATGCAAAAATGTATGAAACTGTAACTGTAGGTAATTCAAAATTAGTAGGCGAAGTCATTCGATTAACTGGAGATGTTGCATTTATTCAAGTATACGAATCAACAAGTGGTCTTAAACCCGGTGAGCCTGTAATTGGTACTGGAAATCCACTTAGTGTATTATTAGGCCCTGGAATTATTGGACAACTATATGATGGAATTCAAAGACCACTAAGAGAATTATCTAAAGCATCTGGTTCTTTCATTGGAAGGGGCATCACAACAACTGCAGTTGATATGACAAAAAAATATCATTTTGTTCCAACAGCAAGTAATGGCGATGAAGTTTCTGCAGGAAATATTATCGGAACTGTTCAAGAAACTGATCTTATTGAACACTCTATTATGTTGCCACCAGATCATCCAGGTGGAAAACTTTCAAACCTTGTATCCGAAGGAGATTATGATTTAGAAACTGTAATGGCCACTACTGAGAAAGATGGACAATCAATTCCTGTTAAAATGTATCACAGATGGCCTGTACGAAAACCACGTCCTTACAATAAAAGATATGATCCAACTGTACCCCTCTTAACCGGACAACGTGTTATTGATACATTCTTCCCAATTGCAAAAGGTGGAACCGGTTCAATTCCTGGAGCATTTGGAACAGGAAAGACTGTAACATTACACCAAATTGCAAAATGGGCTGATTCTCAGGTTGTTGTCTACATTGGTTGTGGTGAAAGAGGAAACGAAATGACTGAAGTATTAGTTGAATTCCCACATCTTAAAGATCCACGTAGTGGAAAACCATTAATGGATAGAACTGTCCTTGTCGCAAATACTAGTAACATGCCAGTAGCAGCAAGAGAAGCAAGTATCTACACTGGTGTCACAATTGCAGAATATTACCGAGATATGGGTAAAGATGTTGTACTTGTAGCAGATTCTACAAGTAGATGGGCTGAATCACTTAGAGAAATGAGTGGAAGATTAGAAGAGATGCCTGCAGAAGAAGGTTATCCGTCATACTTGGCATCTAGATTAGCAGAATTTTATGAAAGAGCAGGCCGTGTTCAAGCATCTGGTAGTCCAGAACGTGATGGCTCTGTTACTTTGATTGGTGCTGTATCTCCATCCGGTGGTGATTTTACAGAACCAGTTACAACTCACACAATGAGATTTATCAAAACTTTCTGGGCATTGGATGCAAAACTTGCATACTCTAGACATTATCCATCAATTAATTGGATGAACAGTTATTCTGGTTATCTTGCAGATATTGCAAAATGGTGGAGTGAAAACATTAGTGAAGATTGGTTTAGCATTAGAAGTGAAACTTATGGTATTCTACAACGAGAAGATACATTAAAAGAAATTGTCAGACTCTTAGGTCCTGAAGCATTACCTGATGAAGAAAAATTAATTCTTGAAGTTGCAAGAATGGTAAAGATTGGTTTGTTACAACAAAATTCATTTGATGATGTTGATACTTATTGTAGTCCAGAAAAACAATTCAAATTAATGAAATTATTAGTTGATTTTTACAAAAAGGGACAACAAGCACTCAAAGAAGGTACAGCGTTATCTGACATACGTGGATTGTCTATAGTAACTAGTTTACTCAAAGCAAGAATGGATGTCAAAGATGATGAGATGCCAAAACTTGATCAATTAGATAAAGACATGCAAGAACAATTCAAAGCAATTTCAGGAGTAAAAATATCAAATTGACAGCAGAAGGCGGAGTTCAATACAGTAAGATTGCAGAAATCAAAGGTCCTCTAGTTGTCGTAGATGATGTTGAAAGTGCAGCATTTGATGAACTAGTTGAAATTGAAACTACTGATGGTGAAAGGAGATTAGGTAAAGTTCTTGAAGTAGGAAACGGTAAAGCAATTGTACAAGTCTTTGAAGGAACAACTGGATTATCAATATCTGGAACTAAAGCAAAATTTGTAGGCAAAGTTATGGAAATGCCCGTATCAAAAGAGGTACTTGGTAGAGTATTTGATGGATTAGGAAGACCAAAAGATGGACTGCCAGATCCAATTGCTGATAAATTTATTGACATTAACGGCGAACCAATGAATCCTGAACAACGTGAATATCCAAAGGATTTCATTCAAACCGGTGTATCTGTAATTGATGGATTGATGACTCTAGTTAGAGGACAAAAACTTCCAATCTTCTCAGGTTCTGGTATGTCTCATAATCTTTTGGCAGCACAAATCGCAAGACAAGCAAGTGTTGTTGGAACACAAGATGATTTTGCTGTAGTATTTGCAGCAATTGGTGTGCAATACAGTGAAGCAGAATATTTCAGACGAAGTCTTGAAGAATCTGGTGCACTCAAAAGAAGTGTTCTATTTCTAAATACTGCAGATGATCCTGCAATTGAAAGAATTATCACGCCTCGTGTAGCATTAACTGTCGCTGAATATTTGGCATTTGAATTAGGAATGCATGTTTTAGTTGTAATGACTGACATGACAAACTATGCAGAGGCACTAAGAGAAATTAGTGCAGCAAGAGAGGAAGTTCCTGGAAGAAAGGGATATCCTGGTTATCTATACACTGACCTCTCAACAATTTATGAGAGAGCAGGAAAGCTCAATGGAAGAAAAGGAAGTGTCACACAAGTTCCAATTTTATCAATGCCATCTGATGATATTACTCACCCAATACCTGACCTTACTGGTTACATTACAGAAGGACAAATTGTAGTTGGTAGAGACTTGTTCAGACAAGGAGTTTATCCGCCAATCAATATTTTGATGAGTCTTAGTAGATTAATGAAAGATGGAATTGGTGAAGGAAGTACCAGAGAAGATCACAGTGAAGTTTCTAATCAAGTTTATGATGCATATTCTAGGGCACAAGAAGTAAGAGCACTTGCAGGTATTGTAGGTAAAGCAGGACTTACTGAGATTGACCTCAAATACATGGATGTAGGTGATACTTTTGAAAAAGAATTCCTTACACAAGCAACTGATGAGAATAGAACAATTGAGGAAACACTTGCTCTTATGTGGAAGATTGTCTCAAAATTACCAAAGAATGAGATTACTAAAATCAAAGACAAATACGTAGAACAATATTACAAGGAAGAGTAACTGAATGTCATTTGGACAAAACGTTGCAGCAACAAAAATTGAACTTTTCAAATATAAAAAATCTACACAAATTGCTGTTATGGTTCAGCAAATCTTAGATGATAAACGTAAAGTTCTCTTAAAAAATATTGAAGAAATGATTCAGGAAGCATCTAAAGCAAGAGGTGGAATTTGGGATCCTTTACAAGATATTTACAAATCCGTAAATGAAGCATATCTAGCACTTGGTACCAACACTGTTGACTCTGTTGCAGAATCTACTCCTCCTGTAATGGAAGTAGAAGTTCATGTTAGAAGAGTTGTTGATGTGAAAATTCCTGCACTTACTGTAACTGAAAAAGATACAAAATCAATGCCTTATGGATTTGCAGATACGAATTCTTCAATTGATAGAGCAGCAAAACAAATCAAAGAATTGATGCCAAAAATTTGTAAAGCAGCAGAATATGAAAATTCTATTTTTAGTCTTGCAAAAGCATTAGAAAAGACCCAAAAATTGTTAAATGCACTTGAAAATGTCATTATTCCTCAATACAAAGAAAATATTCGATTTATTCTCTCTACTCTTGAAGAAAGAGAAAGAGAAGAATTCGCAAAGTTAAAAAAAGTGAAGGCAAAGATGGAAAGTAGATAATAATGGCAAAAGAAGAAATAAGAAAATTACTCGAAAACTCTAAAAAAGTTATAGAAAAAGATCATGAGGATTTCTCAAAATCAATCAAAGCTGATTTAACCTCTTTCAAAAAGAAAGCGCTCAGTTAATCTGAAATTTTATTATCATGATTTAAATATGGATTTAAGAGAGTTTGATCAGAAAATGAAACCTATCGTTTTACTACTTTTGGCAGCAGCAGTAATATCCGTTATTGGATCTACTGGAGTTGCATACGCTGCAGAAGGCGATGCAGCAGGAAGTTCTGACTCATTCAAAATTCTCGGTGCAGGATTAGCTTTCGGTCTAGCAGCTTTCGGTGCAGGTATTGGTCTTGGTCAAGTAGGTGCAGCAGGACTTGCAGTAATTAGTGAGAATCCAGCACTACAGTCAAAAGTATTCATCTTCGTAGGTATGGTCGAATCCATTGCAATCTACGGTATAGTTATGATGTTTATCATCTTAGGACAATAGTCCAGACTACATATTTTTCAAATTTTTAGATTTTTTATTTAATTATATTTTAGCTTGTTAACATCCAATACTCTTGCACAATATCTGCATTTGAGAACTCTTCCTTCTTTGTCGATAACATCCATTACTGATTCAATGTATTCTGTACTGTTTGTAATGCAATCCGGATTTGAACATCTAAAAATTCTATCAATCTCATTTGGTAATGAAACCCTTCGCTTCTCCACAAGTTTGTATTCTTTTATCATGTTAATTGTTGCTGCAGGTGCGATAACTGCTATCTTGTTTGTATCATCATCTTTCAGAAACTTGTTTTCTACCTTGATGATATCCTTTTTCTTAAATTTGCCACTGGGAACATTCAGAGCTACGGTAATTAGACTGCCGTCTTTCCCATCAATTCTTAATGCACTAAGCACCTGAAGACCTTTTCCTTCGTCTATGTGGTCAATTACAGTACCTTCTTTAATTCGTCGAACCATAAGGTCGGACTGTTCCATCAGAATACTTTGTATAGTCACCTGTATATATTATTGAAAGAATGAACGAGTTCTACCAAAAAGATATCATCTCAATTAAGGATTATACAAAAGATCAACTGGAAACTATCTTTACATCCACTGATAAAATTATGCAACTAAGCCTATCTGAAAGAAGAGAAATTTGCAAAGGTAATACATTAGGATATTTGTTTTATGAGCCAAGCACTAGGACTCGTCTTAGCTTTGATTCTGCTATGGCATCCATCGGTGGTAATTCATTGGGCATTTCTGACATTGCATCTTCATCAACTCAAAAAGGCGAGAGTCTTGCTGATACTGTTAGGATAATGTCAATTTATTCAGATGTCCTAGTTTTACGTCATCCTATGGATGGCTCAAGTAGATTTGCTGCAGAAATTTCTGATAAACCAATAATTAATGCAGGTAGTGGTACTGAAGAACATCCAACTCAGGCAATTCAAGATTTGTTTACAATCAAAAAAGAAAAGAAAAAGATTGACGGTTTAAAAATTGGAATTGTAGGTGATCTAAAGTATGGACGAACTGTCTACTCCCTATTACATGGACTTGGAAATTATGATGTTGATGTAAGATTGATTTCTCCTGAATCATTAAGAATAAGATCTGACTCGACGTATGAAATAAAAAAGAAGTTAGACTATGTTGAATCTGCTGACATTGAAGATCATCTGGATGAACTTGATGTTCTATATGTGACAAGAATTCAAAAAGAGAGATTTCCTGATGAAGAAGAATATCTCAAGGTCAAAGGAAGCTATGTTGTGGGATTAGACATGCTAAAGCGAATGAAAGACGATTCAATAATTTTGCATCCGTTGCCAAGAATTGATGAAATCTCTGCCGATGTTGATAAAACAAAAAATGCCAAATATTTTGAGCAAGCCGAGTATGGAAAACATACTCGTGCTGCCCTGTTAGGTATGATTCTAAATGAGAATGGATTTTAAATTTTAAGAAAATCCGTATTCCATATATCTAGAGACGTTTGAATAAAACTAGTTGACAGAAAAAAAAGTTATCCCAATTTTTCCTTTAGATTTGGTTTTATTTCCAAGACAAGAACTTCCACTTCGGATTTTTGAGCCTCGGTATAAGCAATTAGTTGATGATTGTATGATAGGTGATGGTCAGTTTGGAGTTTGTTTGATTGATGAAAACAATTCTGTTAATGGCTGGAATTCTCCTAAATTAGTGGGTACTATGGCTAAAATTTCCAAGTGTGAAGATGTAGAAATGGATGGATTACAGTTACACATTGAAACAATTGGAAGAAATTCATTTAAAATCAAAAGAATAATTCCCCCCTCTATAACACAACCAGCAAATTATGATCCTCTTTCAGTTGAGGGCCACCAAGAAATTTCTGAAATACATGAAAAAATTGGAACAGAAGAAAAAATGTACATACAAGCAGAAGTTGAAATGATTCCTGAAATTGATGAGAATATCTCACTTGAGAAATGGGAAAAACTAGTTGAATTATGGAAAAAGAAAATCATCAAACAAGCTTTACCCCAAGTTGTTGATTTGCATTCATTGGATCATGTTTTAGAACAATACTATCTAAACACTGATACCCCAACAATTGACTACATTTACTCATTATCGGCAATCGGTGCTAAGGATCCAAATGAGTTACAGCCAATTTTAGAGGCTACAACTATGGATGAACTAATTAAGCGAGTTGAAAAATTATTAACAGTATAATTATGATGTCTTTAAAAAAATTTGTAATATTTGGATTGATTTCTTGTTTGTTGTTTCCTGCAAGTAGTGTTTATGGACATGGTTTTGGTCTTGACACAATTTCTTCAATAGATATCCAAGGAAAAAAGCTCTCAATTTCAGTAGAGATGCCAATGATTTTTGAAAATGATCAAGAACAAATTACGATTACTGCTACTGAAGATGACACAAAAGAAAAAGCAAAAAATGTTACCTTCCTGATTGGTTTATTTCATGAAAACGAAATGATATTTAGAAATTATTTCTTTGCAGAAGATGGTGTTTTACAAATACAAGTCAATCCTACACTAGAGGATAAAATTACAATTCATGGTGAACAAGACTCTTTGCTTGGAGCATGGCGTGGAACTGAATCTGATCCTCTTAAAATCACAGGGCCTTTGTTTGATTCCAGTGGATTATACAATTTTGAAATTGAGATACGAACGATAGATGAGCCTACAAATATCATAGAATCGGGAATCTATAATGCTGATTTGAGCGTAATTGAGACTGTATCGTTTACTCAAAAAGACTCTGAAAACAATGATGTAGATTTTCGTTCAAAGTCGTATTTTGACACAATCTCTAATTTCAATTATGATTATGAGGCTAACCAAGTCACGTTTGAAATGCCATTTGACTGGAGTGAAAAACAAATGTCTCATGTTAATGTGGTTCATGTAGAAACACACTTTCCAAAAGATTTTGTAGAATTTTTGGCACCTAGCTATTCTGGATATGTTAACGGAGTTGAATTATTCAAATCTTCAGTTTCTGTTGATGATTATACAGAAGATGATGAAAGAATAATTCATTTTGTTTTGTTACAAGATCACTTGAGATATTTAAAAAATGAAATGAAAAAAGATCTTGATGATTATCCTGATAATATGGTATTTACAATTTCTATGAGCAAAGATACAGCATTTCCATTAGAAGCTTATACAAAAAGTGAAGATTTCAAAGTAAACCTCTCATGGGATCCTAAAGATGTAGAACCTGGGGTTGACACTAATTTTATTTTTACAATCAGGGATGGAAGAACAAATGAGCCTCTAAGAAGTTCTGACTATACATTTGTAATAATTCAAAATGGAAAGGAAATTCATCGTGTTTCTGGAATGGCTCAAGTTGGTGGTGATTTTGAAAAATTTGCATTCACTGAAGATCAGACTGGCCCCACAATTATTAAATTTGAAAATATTCGAAATACAGGACAAGAAACTGAATTTGTTTTAGTGGTTGCACCTGAATTTGGAACTATTGCATTGTTGATATTGGTAATTTCTACAATCAGTGTTATTTTTGTTACAAGAAGGAACCAATTGTTCATTTAAAGAGCAACTAACTTTACTGTATCCATATTTTTATTTCTCTGAAAGTCTTTTGTAATGGTAGAAACTTTTTCTGCATCTCCATTAATTACAAAAAGTTCCATGCATTTTTTTTTATCAATTTTACTATGAAGATGTGTTGTGATTAAATCTTCAAAATTATGTGTAATTCCAGAAACTATGTGATCAAACTCATCATTATGAACGACTAAGAGAATGGCATGAATATTTCCTGATAAATCTGCTTTTTGTTTTTCTTCAGAAACAAATGCTCTAATTCCTGCTCTGATAGCTTCAGACCTCCCTGAAAACCCCATTGAGGATTGTAGCTTGTCTAATTCTGATAAAATCTCATCATTTAGAGAGATTGAAACTATTGGCATATGCCTAATGTTATTAATTATCTTATAAGTTTAGCAATTAATCTTATTAAGATTTTATAGATTTATTAATAATTTATAGCGATTTGTTTTGTGAATACTCAAACTAAGATGGCAATTATTGCAATTATGATAGTAATTCCATTAACTTCAATTGCAGTTTATGGTACCAATACCAATCAACAGTTTACAAATAATGATAATTTTAAACTTCAAGTAATTTCATCGTTTAATCCACTTCATGAGTTTTCACAAATAGTAGGTCAAGAAAAAGTTAATGCCATATTATTAGTTCCTGTTGGAGTTGAACCTCATGATTGGGAACCTACAATCAAAGATGTACAACAAATGCAAAAGTCAGATCTAATTGTGATAAATGGAATTGGTTTTGAAAACTGGGTTGATGATTTAATTGAAAATAATTATCAAGGAATTATAGTTGATACTAGTAATGGAATTAAACTAAATCAACCTGAAGAACAACATGATGAAGAACAACATGATGAAGAACAACATGATGAAGAACAACATGATGAAGAACAACATGATGAAGAACAACATGATGAACATGAACATCTTGCAGGTGATCCGCATATTTGGTTGAATCCGGTATATGCAAAAATTCAAGTTCAAAATATTGCAAATGCTTTTTCTAATTCTGATTCTAAAAACAGTGAATTTTATCATATGAATGCTGAAAAATATAATAAAAAATTAGATTTACTTGATTCAAAAATTAGAACTGAATTATCTGATTGTAATAATGATTTTATAGCATTCCATGATGCATTTTCATATTTTGCTAAAGAATATGATTTAAATCAACATACAATTATTCCATCAAGTAATTCTCATGGAGAAGCTACTGCAAAAACATTGGAAAATGTTATTTCAAAAGCCAGAGAATTAAATATCAAAGTAATATTTAGTGAAGAATCTGTTAATACAAAAACTTCTCAAATAATTGCTAATGAAATAGGAGGAAAAGTTTTAGTTTTATCTCCACTTGAAATTGTTTCTGATGGTAATTATATTTCTAAAATGAATCAAAACCTTGAACATCTAAAGGAGGCATTATGTTGAAAGTAGTTGAAATCAATAATCTAACTGTTCAATATCCTGATGTTAAGGCTCTAGATGACATTAGCTTAGTAGTAAATCAAGGAGACTTTTTAGGCATTATAGGACCAAATGGTGCAGGCAAATCAACACTTTTTGCTTCTATGCTTGGACTGAATACAAAATACAAAGGGACAATCAAATTTTTTGATGAGGACATAAAAAAATCAAAAAGTTATTTGAAAGAACTTGGATATGTTCCACAAAAGCCAATCTTTGAGAGTAACTTCCCAGTAACTGTTACTGATGTTGTTAGAATGGGATTAAGAAAAGAATCTGATGAAAATAAAATTGATGAAATTTTGCAACAATTATGGATACATGAATTACGTGAAAGAAGAATTGGAGAATTATCTGGTGGACAACAACAACGTGTCTTTATTGCAAAGGCTTTGGTAAATAATCCAAAAATTTTGATTTTAGATGAACCAGTAACTGGAATTGATCAACAAAGTATTGATCTGTTTTACAGTATTTTACGTGAATTAAATTCTAAACAAAAAATTACTATTATTTGGTCATCACATGATTTGGATGCAGTTAACAAATTAGCCAATCATGTAGCATGTCTGAATAGAACTTTGTTCTTTCATGGTGAGTCTGAAACATTCTTTTCTGATGATAAACTAGTTAAACAATATTCTGAGGCCTCAATGCAGGAACACATGCATCATCATTAATCATGTCTTTTGAAATTTTAACTTTTAGTTTTATGCATAGAGCATTAATTTCTGGAGTTGCTATTGCAATTCTTTGTTCAGTTGTGGGGTTGTTTCTAGTTTTAAGACGTTATTCATTATTTGGTGATGCAATAGCACATTCATCATTTGGTGGAATTGCTTTAGGATTATTGGCAGGTGTTTATCCATTATGGACTGCATATGCTGTTTCTATAGCTAGTGCACTAATTATTACAAAAGTAAAAGACAGGTATAACATCTCTGGTGATGCATCTATTGCTGTTTTACTGTCCTCAGGCATAGCAGTTGGGCTTGTAATTATTGGATTATCTGGAGGATTCACAATTGATATCTTTAGTTTTCTATTTGGTAGTATTCTACTTGTTAGTGTAGATGATACTGTTCTAGTTTTAGCATTAACTGGTGCGATTCTAATTGTAATTTTATTACTATATCGGCAACTTCTTTATTCTACATTTAATGAAGAACAGGCTAAAGTCAGTGGAATTCCTGTAGAAAAAATAAATTACTTGATTGTGTTCATGGCAGGAATTACTGTAGTTACATCAATTCAGCTTGTAGGAGTATTGTTAATTTCAGCTCTATTTGTAATTCCTAATGTTACAGCAATAATGTATGGTAAAGGATTCAAACAAACAGCAATACTCTCAATGAGTTTTTCTATTTTCTCAGTTGTGGTGGGAATTCTAGTCTCTTACGTCTTTGATATTACTCCTGCAGGAACTATTGTATTGATTGCAATTGGATTGCTTGCAGGAACTATGGGAATAAAGTCAGCTGGATTGTTATCTAAGAATTAATCAAAGAATTTAGTCTTCTTTTATCTTGAATACTTTTTACATAAAATAAAGATGTTGCAATAATTCCTAATGCAATTAGTGGTGATGCAAGCTCAGTATATTTTATTTCAATATTATTTACTTCTTTAACTTGTGTTATGCTTACTGGAATTTCTGTAATCTTTACTGTTCCAATTTTATTTGATTGTTGTTCGACAAACCATACATTGTCATTGCCATCTGATGTCATAAATTGAATAAAAGACGTTTCAGTTGGAATTGGAATTTCTAACAAGTTATTGTTATCTGGATCATACACTCCTAAACTATCAACAGTATGTTGTGCAAACCATACATTTCCATATCTGTCAAATGTCATACCAAACGGCAATGCTTCATTATTAGGTACAGATACTTTTTCAAATGTCTCCAAGACTGGATTGAATCTGGTAATTGCTAAACCTGTATGTTCAGCAATCCATAGATTTCCATCTTCATCAAAAATTAGAGCTTCTGGTGCCTGCAAAACTGTTTCAGTTGAAATTTGAGTTAGATGATTATCTTTAGGATCTATGAATCCTATTTTGCCTGCTCCTGTAGTAGAATACCATATCTTTCCATTTTTATCTAATGTTAAAGCAAATGGAAGTGATTGTTTATCTGGTAGAATTATTTCTTCAAACACATCTTGGTCTGGAAGATATTTTAGAATTCTATCTTTGTTTACAATTGTAATCCAAATATTATCATCAAAGTCTGCCTTGATGAATAGTGGAGTATTTTCTGAAATTACTGGATCTAGTTTTGGTAGAGTTTTAGTTGTAATTTTTTTTGATTCAATATCGATAAATCCAATTTGGTTTCTTGGAGTGTCTGTAAACCAAATTTTACCTGTATTATCTTGAGTTAGAAAAGTTGTAACTAATCCATCAAATGAATAAGGAGTAAATTCATTTGTTTCAAGTGAGAATTGCCATATTCTAGGTGCAGATGCATCACTAATCCATAAAGAATCACTTCCATCATATATTGGGAATAGGGGCTTTGCATCTTCAGGTAATTCGTATTCTGTAATTTGTGTTTGAATATCTGTTAATCTTGGTTTTATAAGCAAATTCAACAACTTTGATTCATTTGCATTCTCAGTTCTCTGAGCTTCCACTTCTACTAACCATTCTCCAGAAAATCCAAATGTTAATTCTCCTTGAAATTCAGTTATTCCATCTTCACTCTGTTTTACAATTTCCATAGGAATTTCAATTGGGGAGATGCTTTTTGATGGATTTGAAACTTTGACTTTAACTTGGTTTGAATCAGATAATGGATTGCCCTCAGAGTCAGTTACTTTGACCAGAATTGTATTTATTCCACTAGAAAATGGTGAGATATCTATATCAAATTTTGCGTTTTCAGTAAATTCTATAGTTTTAAACTCATAAACAATCTCTTGTGCATCAACTTTTTGAATTTCACCTGCAGGTAATGTTCCATTAGCTAGTAACGCAACAACTCCAAGTAGAATTATTCCTAATACTGCATCTATCTTAAGTGATCTTTTTAATTTTTTATGAACGGAAATTTTTCCCGTTGAATAATTCTTTTCAGCATTTTTTTGTACTTTAAACTGAAAATAACCTCCTAATCCTACCATAATTGCAGCAATTGCTATTTTAAGAATGATCAATTGACCATATACTGATTCAGTGATTAATCCTACGTCACTTTCTAAGAACCACATCAGTGTTGGACCTGTAATGATTACAATCCCTACTGCAATGATAAATGCAATTGAGAATCTTGGAATGAGTACCAGACTCATTTTCTCCCTGTTTGATTCTTTGAGTTGAGAAAATGTTGGCAATAATGTGAATACAAAATAAAATATTCCACCTATCCATACTGCTGCAACTAAATTGTGAATGTAATCTAGTAACAGTGCTGGTGCTTCTCCACTAGCTGCTCCATGTCCAATAAGACTTGAAGTAGCAATTAATGCAAGTGACATTGCAAGTAATGGGATTTGATTCTTTTTTGATAGAGTTTTTTTTCTGTCCAATCCAAACCAAATTCCTAGTAAAATTATTGTGATTGCCATTCTGATTAGCCAAATATTTCCAAAATCCGTTTGAATCGCATTTAATGGAGATGTTTCTAATCGTATAGTCTGTACCACAATCATCAAAATATCAGAAACAAAAACTAATCCGAGGCCAATTCCAGTAAGGGACATAAATTTCCCGTGATGAATTTTTTCAATCTTTTCTAACTCTTCTTTGATAGGATGTTTATTCTGTGTTCCCCAAATGAATAGAGATGCAATAACAACTCCTAGAACAATTGTTTGACCTACAATTCCTGGAAACCTTGCACCTGCTTCAGGTAAAAATACCAATTCTGATGGCCTTTCCACTCCTAATATAGAAGGATCAACTATGACATCCCCTACTGCAAACAAGAATGCTCCTGGAACAAGATGTCCATCAACTTTTGAGAGGACTTTGGTTGTTGCAGTATAAACTCCATCTTCTAAAGGAGGCGTTGTAACAATAAGGGATAATTCCCCTTCATAGTAATTCGTATCTTTGTTATCTATCTGATTTCCATTATTGTCAAGTACTTTGAGTTCGCTAAAGTTAATGTCAACTGGTTCTGAAAAAAATACAATTACTTCAGTTGTACCAGCAGGTGCATTAGATGATAAGCTTGGGATGGTTTCTTCTGTAAATGGATGAGCTGCTGCAAATGGGATGGAAATGAATGATGAGACCAACAAAACAATTAGAAACTTTTGCATTTAATCTTCAGGTCATTATTGACAATTTAAACAGTTTTCATGAATTCGATCTTTGTACCAATCCACGTAAAGATAATAATGTGTAATAATGAAATGATAACAATGAAGATGGCATTTTTTGGCTTTGTAGCGTTATTGTTTTCAATTGGTATGATTGCTCCATCATATGCACATACTACTGTTCATGTCGAACCATATGAGATTGAAGCAGGATGGGGGATTGAACCTCCTGTAGTTGGAATTCGAAATGATCTTGTTTTCAAATTTACTGAGGCAGGAGAAACAGAAGGTACTCGCAAAGGCGTTACCAATGTTTTCAAAAATATTGATGCTACTGTAATGTTTGGGGGAGCATCCAAAAAAATTGATATTAATTCTGATCCAAGACCTGGATATTATTTCTCTCCAATAATTCCAACTAAAACTGGAAGTTACACTGTAGAATTCAAAGGTGAAATTCACGGTGTGCCTGTTGATGTAAAAATACCTGTTGAAGATGTAGAGCCTACAGCAGTATTAGATTTTCCACCTACAACTAGTGGTGGAGATACTGATATTGCTGCACTAAAAAATGCAATTTCATCATTACAACAAGATGTTTCTAAACTAAACTCAGGTGAAACTACTATTCCTTCAAATGGTGGTGAATCTTATGACTTTGCAATATTTGGTTTGTCAATTGCATCAGCAGCTATCATACTTGCAATTATATCATTAATAAAAAGAAAATAGAAAAAGAGGTATTCCTAAAATCTTGGAACGACTCTAGATTTTGCAGTTACTGCTACGATGCTTATGATTGCAACAGCTAGTATCATCATTGCAATTGTACCAAATTCTGGGACAACGTTTGAAAATACTACTTCTTCACCAATTGGTCCTGTTTTAGGATCGTCAACACCATAGCCTTGGAAAGTAATAGTGATGTCTACTGGATCAGAAGAACTTAGTGGTGCTGTTGTGTGCATTCCTGTACCCTCATGATGATGTGCTCCCATGTCATCTAGAACTGATTCTCCGTTCTGTGTAACAGTGATGTCGTGGTTAACATGTTCAGAATCTTCAAATTCTACATGAACTTCCATCATTTCACCTGCCATTGGTTCGGTAGTCCAAATCGAAACTTTTGTTCCGTCAGACATCATACCTGTTGCAGATGCTTCTGTCATCAAATGACCTCCATCATCCATATGATCGTCACCATGATCATCTCCATGAGTTTCTTTTTCAGCAGCTTCTACTTCTTGTACTATGATCACTCCTTGCATCCAAGGATGGACCATACAGAAATAATCAACAGTTCCTACTTCAGTTGGAGACCATTCAAATGTACTTCCAGCCATTACTAGACCGGAATCGAATAGAACCTGAACTGTGTCAGGCATTTTTGGATCTCCTGATGTGAAAGTGTGTGCTGCGCTATCTGTATTTGAAAAGATAACAACTCCACCTACATCAACTGTTGCAGTACTTGGGATGTAACATCCCTCTGCTGTTTCCTCACAACCTGGTGCGCCAGAACCCTGGGCAGCTTCAATTGTGACTTCTGAATGATCTGCAAAAGCACCTGGTGTCATTGCGACAATACCAGCTGCGATAGCAAATAGTACGAAGAAAGAGCTAATTGCTTTAGTCTTCATAGAGAAATTACTCGATTGGATACATAAAAACCTCACTGGAATTTCCAGACTCGAAACTAGTTTTTTCTAAACTGGTACAGCTTTAGAATTCCAAATACAGGAATTCCGGCATACATTCCAATATTTAGTAGAACTATGGAGATTCCATATCCAAGCATTTCTTGCTCTGAATCAATATCGACATGATTTAGCAAAGATAGTGATGATAACATTGGAGTTAATCCCACTTTAACAATTTCTTTGAAAACGGGATTTTCTCTTTCCAAATCAGCTACAGCTGGTGAAAATGAATAATAGAATTGATTAAATCCACTCATGAAAGCAATTCCAGATTGTGTTGACAACACAGTATTGTCTCTAAGTTCTCTTAACTGTTGAATTTGTGGTGCCATTTCAGAACCATATGCTGCAGTTGCAATCAAACATCCGCCGTTTTCTTCAATAGGTGGAAGATCATTATTTGGCGTTATAGGTTGAGCATTTGCTTCTCCTACCGCAATATCAAATGATACTGTTTCAGTTGGAAGTGGTTGAAACAATATGCCTTCTATTTCAAATTGTATTTTGTATATGCCTTCACCTTGATTAAATTCAATTGGGATTTTTACAGTTCCTACGGAAGTATGGGTAAGTGGAATTGGCCCAAACACTTGATTGCCATCTTTTGTAACTGTGACTGTGTAGTCAATATGTTCTTGAGTTTTTTTTGTTACAGGATTTAGAAAATCAATATTGATTTTTGTTTGGACATCTGGTTGTATATCATCATATGATATATTGACATCGAGTGCTCCTTTGTCTGTTCTCAAAGTCTGCGATTCTGCAAATACTGGAATAATTAATAACGGAATCAATAATGCTGCAAGTAAAATTTTCATACATTGACTTTAAAAAACGGAAATAAAAGTCGTGCTCTGTTTTCCAAACGAAAAAATTCTCACGCATAGAAATGCTGTACCATCTTTAAATATGGAATAAACACAATTTTTGTATTGTATGGCAAGTTTGCTTTATTCATTTCAGTAATTGGTATTTTTTCAATTATTACTATTCTTCCTGATGCATTTGGACATGGACTAGGTGGAGATCAGGCCGAACCAATATCTTTTGGAGGTATGGAAGTAACTGTTCGTACACAATTGAGTCCATCTGACATTACAGTTGGAGAAATTGATTCTGCCAACATGCAAATTCGTTTCTTTGATACGTTAACTGACACTAATTTAGACAAAGTCACATATCGAGTAGAAGTTTGGCAAAGTGGTGAACTTTTAGCTAGAAATCTGTTCTATGATATGGATGGAAGATTAGATGTTAAAATAAAACCAAAAACTGGATGTGATGAAAATCCAATAGAAACATGCTCCATTTATGGTGGTTCTGAACATGTTAGCGCACCAGGTGCACTATATGTTCATGGGGCAGCATGCACTGATGATAATCTAGATATTTGTGGAAGACCCTCAATTACAGGTCCAATATTTGTAAAAGGTGGATTATACAAGATTCGAGTTGACATAGAGGCTGCTACTAGTCCAAGAACAGTATTAGCCAATTTACTAAGTTATGAGACTTTTGTCAGTGTTGCACAAGAACAAAACTTTTCTTTCCAAACAGCAAATGCTGAAGAAATTCCAGTTGTTATAAAAACATACTATGACGATGTTGATAATTTTGAATTTAATACATCTGATAATTCAATTTCATTTGATATGCCATTTGATTGGAGTCCTGACTATGTAAATTTAGTACAAGTAGTACATGAAGAAGTAAGAGTTCCTAAATCATTTGCACCTTATGCAGATGGAAAGCAATTCAAAGGATATGTGAATGGTGTTGAAATTGATCAGAGAGCACTACTGAATGATCCATACTCGTCAGAGGATACAAACATCGTTCATTTCTTAATTACCAAAAATGAATTAGAAAAAATTAACGAAACTCTAGGTCCTTCTAATTATGATAATTTGCAAATGGATTTGAGATTAGTTCCATTGGCTGAAGCATCAAAAAGTTCCACCGAATTTTATCTTGTAGATACTACAAACTATGAAGAAGTCCCAACCACTGTAAATATTGCATGGGATGGAAAATACGGTGCTGACCAAGAAATTCCATTTGAGTTCACATTCTTTAATGAAAATAGAGAACTTATCAAGGATGTAAAATACGCTTATGTTGTTTTAGATGAATTTGATAATGAAATAGCACGAAACGATGGCAGTGATTCAGTTAATCCAGGAATTACATCCATTGAAGGATTAGATGTACAAAGAATCTATGTTCCTTCTACAGGTCAGATTCGTGTTGACATTCTAGTTTATGGAACTGGATTAGATTATGATCCAACATATGCTGGAATCGGTTCAGCAATAATTGAAATTGGGCCAGGTTCTTCAACATCAATACCTGAAAAAACACCAATTCCTAGCTGGATTAAAAATAATGCAGAATGGTGGGCAGCAGGACAAATCGATGATGGTTCTTTTGTTCAAGGAATTCAATATTTGATTAAAGAAGATATTCTCAAGATTCCTCCAACAAGTCAGGGTGCCAGTTCAGGTTCAAATAACATACCTAGCTGGATTAAAAACAATGCAGAATGGTGGGCAGCAGGACAAATCGATGATGATTCATTCATTCAAGGAATTCAATATTTGATTAAAGAAGGAATTATGAGAATTCAATCATAGGTTTTTAAATAAATTCTGTCAAGTGATAGTGTAATGAAAGACATCAACGACATCATGCCAAAGGTTCCTAATATGAGATGGGGAGCTTTGATGAACAAAGCACCAACAAATGATAAAGTTGAAGAAATGAATAAAATTTTCCCTGACAATGGTAGATGGCATACAGTTTTTGAAGAGCAAGATAAGATTACAGTTGATGGAAAAGAAATCAGAAAGAAAAATCCTGACAAGTGGACTTAGATTGAAAAGTTTTCCATTATTTGCATTTTTAATAATTTCATCTGTTTTTGTAATTGGATTTGACAATGTCTATGGCCACGGTGTAGGTAGTGAAACTTTTCCTCCCGTAGATCTGAATGGCAAACTAGTAACTTTGGAAGTATCTTCATCAAAAAGTGATCCTAACGAAAGCGATGATCAGCAAATATCAATATCATTAATTGACTTTGATTCAAAAATTACTTTACGAGACGTTACATTTTTGATCAAATCTGAACGTGGAGAACAATTTCTTTTTGAAAAAGAATTCAAAGCAGATAATGGATTCATAGTTTTTAATTTTGTATCCGAAGAATCTGATTCAATCATTTTAGAGGAAGAAAATGGAGGAGGGCTATTTGGTTCGTTGTTGGGTCTTGAAAGCAGAATGGTACACGTTAAAGGGCCCAAACTTAGCGAAGGTGGGTTATACAAATTAGATGTTAGTGTACTAACTGCTGATGGATACTCTCAAAAATTAGATATGCCTCTAGTCTTTAACGCTGGAATTTCAATAGCTCAAACATCTAGACATAATTTCATTGATCCAAATTTTGGTGAACAAAATATCCATGTGGTCACATACTATGATGAAATTTCAAATTTCAATTATGATTCTAACACTAAAGAAATTAGTTTTTTCATGCCATTTGAGTGGAGTCAATTTAACATTAATCAAACATCAGTAGTTCATGAAGAGCTAGTCATTCCAAAAAATTTTGGTGATTTACTAGTATCTGGATTCACAATGTATGTTAATGGAGTACAATTATCGCATGATATTGTAAACATTGATGACTTTTTTGCTGATGGACGAATCGTTCATTTTATAATATATCAAAAAGAATTACAGAAAGTTTTTGATAATAAATCAAACCAAAATGGAATGGACTTTGTAATCAAGCCCGACCGGAATTATACTCATCTAAGTGCGGTCACTGACAATGGACAATTTAGGATTCTTGTATCCTCAGAACCTGAAAATCTAAAATCAAATTCAAATGCAAAAATACTTTTTGATGTAACTGATATTTTCTTAAAAAATAAACCTGTTGCAACAAATTATGAATTTTCAGTAACCCAAAATGAAAGAATAATTTTTGAAAAAAATGGAATTAGTACTGATTCCAAAAATGAACATAATGTTGTAGAATTTATGATTCCAGATGATGTAACTGGCATTGTAAATTTAAATTTTAAAAATTTGGATGGTAATAATCTCGCAAAGACGACATTTCCTATCGTTGTTGATAGAATACCGACAAATGAAATTTCAATACCTGAATGGATTAGAAACAATGCATTATGGTGGTCTCAAGAACAAATAGATGATAATACATTCATTCAAGGAATTGAATATTTGATTAAAAATAAAATTATTCTAATCCCTCAAACTCAACAAGAGACTTCAGAATCTCAAGAAATTCCATCTTGGATAAAAAACAATGCGTCATGGTGGGCTGATGGTCAGATTAACGATGAAACATTTGTTCAGGGCTTGGAATTTATGATAAAGAATGGAATTCTTCGTGTTTGATTGTATTCTATTCGATCATTGAACCAGTCGCTTTAAATCTCTAAAACTGGTATTTTGATCACTTGTTTAGGCCTGAAAGCATAGTTGAAAGAAAATCTACCCTATTCTCAATTGTTGTCGCCGGTGTAATTGCAATTTTGGCTATGCCAATAATTATTCCTCATCTATTGCATGGTTATCATTTGGCACACATTTTTTTACATGTTGGTGGAATTACACTTGCTGTTTTTATTTCAGTACTTGCAGGATTTGCATACTATAGATTAAGAACAAAGCGGCTTTTACTTAGTGCTGCAGCTTTTGCTAATTTTATTGCAGCCGAAATTATTTTGCTTGTTGATGCCACATGGCCATCTATCTATGATCTTGCAGAATTATCACTTTCTGAGGTAGGACATTTATTGACGTTTGTCACATTAGGACTATTGGCCCTAGGAGTGTTTAGAAATGACTGATAGATATTCGCAATTACAACAAATCATTGAAGCGAACCCTGGAATTCAATTCCGTGAAATAATGCGTTCATCAGGATTAAAAAATGGAGTCCTAAGCCATTATCTAGGAAAATTAGAGAAAAGTGGAATCATCAAAGTGATTCGTGGACCAAGACAATCAAGATTTTATCCTCCTAAAATCACCGAAGATGAATCTTTAGTAATCAAAGCTTTACGAAAACAAACTCCACGAGATTTGTTGCTTGCATTAATTGAAAATGATGGTTTAGAATTCTCACAATTAGTTAAAGCAGTTAAAAAATCCCCGTCAACTGTTTCATTATATCTATCACAAATAGTGGAAGATGGATTAGTTGAGATTAGATTTGTTAATCTCAAAAAAAGATATCATATTAAAGCAAGAGATGTCATAGATAAATTAATTGAAGACTATAGACCAGGTTTACTTGAGAAACCAACATCTGGATTCGAAGACATTATCAATTCCTTCTAGTGTTTCACAACTAACTATTACTATATTTTTAGGATCATTCATTCTTCTATTACTTCCTACAGTTGCTTATGCTGATGTTTTCATACCTGATAGTGAATATGCCGGATATTATGATTATGAAGGAGTTTACACTGTTGTTGGAAATGTAAAAAATCAAAATGATTTTGCATTGATTCCAACAATTACAATATCTGTTATTGATAATGATCAGACAAAAATTACTCATACATTACATCATGTACCGATACCTGCAATGACTGATATTCCATTTAAATTAAAATTTCCAGAGATTCGTGGTGACAATCCTGTCTTATTAAATGCTGAATTAGAGTATTCCAAAACCAAAAAAAATTCTATCCCTATACAGATTATCTATGATAAAACTTTGATTACTTATGAAGATGGTCATGTTACTGGCAGAATAAAAAACATTGGAAATCAAACAGTATACAATCCTAAAATATTTGCAATTGTTCATGGTTATGAAAAATATATTTTAGATGTTGCTCAAAATATCGAACCGATTGAAAAAATTGAACCAGGACAAATACTAAACTTTACGATATATCCTGATCCTTCTGTATCTGAACCCGTTCGTTTCTATTCATGTTTTGCACCCGTTGATACAACTGTAATTCCTGTTACTGCAAAGAAAGATGGTGGTGACTTTGATTTCAGATATGACTCGGGAGCTTGGTATTCTGCAGCAAAATTCGATGAATCGGGAACTACACTTAGTATCAGAGGATACAACAGTTATCCATTGGAGACTTATGCCAATTTTGAATTTCCTCCAATCTCAGGCAATGAAAAATTTTCTGTAACCCTAAATGATAAGCCTGTAGAATTTATTCAAAGTATTGATGAGATGGGATTTTGGCATGTAGCATTTCAAGTAGGACCTACATCACAAGGAATCTTGAAAATTTCAGGTTTTGATGAAGGGCTACCTCCCGAATTACCCAAAATTCCGCAATGGATTAAGGTCAACGCAGAATGGTGGGTAACAAATCAGATTTCAGATTCAGAATTTCTTGAAGGAATTGATTTTCTTTTTGAAAAGCAAATTGTATCAGTTCCTGAAAGAGATGTCATTTCAGAATCTCAATGGAGTATCCCCTCATGGGTAAAAACTTCTACTGGATGGTGGTATGAAGATAAAATTTCTGATGATGAGTTTCTAAATATGATTGAGAATCTTGTTAAGAGAAAAATTATTGTAATATAGTATTATTATGCAACGATTCTATATCTGCCATAAATAATGTAAGCATTTACTAATAATACTCCAATAGATGCTGCCATAAACCAGTCTCTGAGTGTAGAATATTCTATTTCATATTCTAAATTACTGCTTAGAGAAAGAAAAATCTCATTTAGAGTTTGTTCATTTAACGATTTAAAATAATTACCTCCTGTTTCATTTGCAATTTCAATTAGTGTTTCTTCATCCAATTCTGCATATTGTGGTTCTCCATAGATGTCATCTCTGAGATATATTGGTTCTAAAGATCCTAAACCAATAGTATGAATTTGAATCCCATTAATTTTTGCATATTGAATTGCTTCTTCTGGTGTAATTAGTCCGGAATTATGAACCCCATCACTAAGCAATACAATTATTCCTTTCTTATCTGGAATTGATGATGCCATATCAATTCCTAATGCAAGACCATCTCCTATTGCAGTAGCTCCTTGTCCTTGTTGAATTGAAGATATTGCATCAATGGTTTTTTCTTTGTCAGGAGTAAGGTATGAAATTGTAGTAGCTCCTGATTCAAAAAGTATGACACCTACATTATTTTGAGGCCCTATTCTGTTTACCATCTGGCTAATAGCATCTTTAGCGGCATCTAGTCGTGTAGGTTTGTAATCTGAGGCTGCCATACTCTCAGAACCATCTAAAACTAGGCTCAAATTGATTCCTTTTTCTACTGATAGGGTGGGAATCTGAGGATTTGCCAATCCTACTATGATTAATCCAAGAATTATCATCATCAAAATAAACGGTAAATGTTTTCTAAGTATTGTTTTACCCGAAATTGATTTTTTGATAATCTTCAATGAACTAAATTTGAGAATAGATTCTTTTTTTTCGGAATTATATTTTGCATACAGAAAATATAATCCAGGTATTGCTAAAAGTAAAAACAATGCATATAGAAACTCAAATTGTATACTCATTTAGTTTTACCTCTTGCTTTATTTCTGATGTATCGATTAAATGTAATATCAAATGGTTCCTCATTTGTTAAATCAAGATGATCAATTCCAATTTTTTTAATTTGATATTCATTTTCTTTTCTAGTTTTTTCAATTAATCGTGAATATTCTTCTTGAAATTTTTTATCAGATGTATTTACTAAAATTTGTTCTCCAGATTCAGCATCTTCCAGGTACACATTACCAATATCAGGTATTTCTGTTTCTCGAATATCTGAAATATTTACTAGAATAACTTGATGTTTTAATTTTAAGCATTTTAGTGGCTTTTCAAATGTATCTGAAATAAAATCTGAAATTATAAAAATTACACTCCTTCTATTTAGAAATTTTTGTAATTCTGAAAGTGATTTGAAAATATCTGTTTCAATGTTTTTTGTTTTGTATTCTAATAATTCATTTAGAATTTTCATCATGTGTTTTTTTCCTTTTTTTGCTGGAATGAATTTCTCTAATGAATTTGTAAACAATCCCATTCCTACCCTGTCATTATTTTTTAATGCTGAAAACATTAATGATGCAGCAACTTCGGCCCCCAACTCTTTTTTGCTTTTTATAAATCCAAAATCGGTACTTGCTGAGATATCCATTATCACATAGATGTTGAGTTCTTTTTCCTCTGCGAATTCTTTTATAAAAAGATCATTGTATCTTGCAGATACATTCCAATCAATGCGTCTAGCATCATCGCCTGCTGTATATTCACGAACTTCTGAAAACTCTATTCCTCCACCTCTAAATCTAGACCTATAGGCGCCTGATTCCATGCCTTCGACAATATTTTTTGTCTTAATTTCCAGGTTTTTAACCTGTTTTAATAATTCTGAGAGTTGAGTCATTTCTAAGGCGGACTAATTTTTTCTAAAACAAAATCAATTACTTTGTCTGGATTAATTCCATTAGCTTCTGCCTCAAATGTTAGGATTATTCTATGACGTAAAACCTCATGAGCTATTGCCTTAACATCTTCTGGAATGACAAATCCTCTGCCATTAAGCAATGCATGAGCTTTTGCTGTTCTCATTAACCAAATAGACGCTCTTGGGGATGCACCAAATTCTATCATGTTATCCAGTTCTAATTCATAGTCTTTTGGATTCCTAGTAGCATTCACAATATCTGCAATGTATTCTGTAATCAGATCATCTGAATAAACTTCATCATTAAATTTTTGGATTTCAATTATTTCTTCAGGATTAAAAATGGGTTTTATTGAATATTTTTGATTTGATGCATTTCTTTCAATAATTTTAATTTCATCTTTTTTAGATGGATAATCTATTAGGATTTTCAATGCAAATCTATCTACTTGGGCTTCAGGAAGTTTGTACGTTCCTTCATTTTCAATAGGATTCTGAGTAGCAAGAACTAGAAATGGTTTTTTCAATTCAAATGTATCTCCGTGAATACTTACTTGTTTTTCTTGCATTGCTTCAAGTAATGCAGATTGGACTTTGGGTGGTGCTCGATTAATTTCATCAGCTAGAACAAAATTATGAAAAATTGGACCTTTTTGTGTTACAAATGAACCTGATGCGTTCTTGTAAATTTTTGTCCCAATAATGTCAGCAGGAAGTAAATCTGGCGTGAATTGAATTCTTACATTATCTACACTAAATATTTCTGACATTGTTTTTACCATCAATGTTTTTGCTAGGCCCGGAACACTCTCTAAAAGCACGTGACCGTCAGCAATTATTGAAATCAAGATTTTTCTTATGGCATCTTCTTGCCCAACAATAACTTGACTAGATTCTTCTAGAACTTCTAGTAGTTTTTCTGCATATTTTTGGGCTTTTTCATTCAAATCCTGAATCTCGTTATTAGAAGCAGAATAGTTTACTTGATTTTCTCTAAGTGCCATGTGTCTATGTATCCGTTTTTGAATTAATAGCAGACTGGTTCATTCGAAAAATGTACCAATTTCGATTAAAGGAAAATTTTGCATTTTAGAGTAAGAATTGACCATGATTCATTATCTGCACAATCACATCTGTTTGAAACTGACACTGTCTTACTTTTGAGGAATTCACCGTGAAACTCCATTTCTTTTCAATGTTCAAAATAATATTTTTTTTGACACCAGTAATTTTTCTTGCAAATCCTGCATTTGCAGATAATTCAGAAATCCAAATGGATTGGTTAATTGAAGGACAAATTAATGATCAAATCAATACTTTACAAGAATCTGACATTGTTTCCAGTTATCAAGAAGTTATAGATGAAGATCCAAAATCATCTAAACCTGTTTATGGCAAATTTATCACAAATAATCAATATTCTGTTGGTGATTACAAAATCACTATTGATACAGAAGAAGGTCAATTACTCAATGGAATGTTAATAGAACAACGAGATCTTAGACAAGAAAGTTTCCAACATAAAATAAAATATTTTGATAGATTTTCAGACGGCTATGTAGAAATAGCTGAAGCATTGTTAGATCCGATTGGAGATAGCAAATATATCATTAATGGAAGATCACTTGATTACAATCCAAATTCAAATCTTGAACTTTTTGTACTTGAACGTGGATACAGTATGGATAATTTAGAAGCAATTCCTAATGATATTTTCACTCCTCAAGAGTTTACTTTGGGAAGAGCGATGATGAAAGAAGCAATGGAGTCTGGTGAAGGCGAATTTGATCTAAGAAAATATTCTCCAAATTATCTAGAATTGAACAAAGAACAAATTCAAGAAAGAATGAGGAATTCATTTTCAGAGCAAACTTCAAAACTCTTCAATGAAATTATTTCTGGAAAACAATTGCAATCTGATGGTTCATTTTCAGATATTGAAGTTGAAATTTCACAACCTACAAGAGATTCTAAAAGTATATTTGATAATTTCAAATTTAACCAACCAAAATTCGAAAACACCAGACATATTCGTGATTCATTACAAAGTGATCCATTTGGAGCGATTCCAAATTCACTTGGATTTGAAAATATTTCATTATTATTGCTAATTCCTGTATTTGCAGCTTTGACGATATTTGGATATTTGATGAACAAAAAACGAACAGATAGAAAACTTGAGCCACTCTTACAAGTGTCAAAACCTCGAATTGATTTTAGAGAATTAACAAATGATATGTTAAAGAAATCTAAAAATCTATATGAAAATAACAAAAGAAAAGAAGCTCACGAAATTCTCAGTCAAGCAATAAGATACTACTATTCACAAAGTCTAGGAATCTACAAAGAGATGACAAATCTTGAATTACTGACCATTTTAAGAGAATCAAAATCCTCTGAATATAATCAGGTAAAAGATGGGCTGTTGCTTTGTGGAAGTGTAGAATATGCTAGATACAATCCTAATGATGATGAGTTTGAGAAAGCATTAACACAATTTTCAAAGGAGATTTCAAACTAATGAATTTGAAAAATACCTTGTTTTTAGGGATGAGTGCTCTCTTTATTTTACTATCATTTCAGGGACTAGCTTTTGGTGAAAATATTGAGGAAAAAATATTTCCTACTTGGGTTAAACAGGCAACTGAAATCTGGATTGATGGTCAAATATCTGACTCTGAATTTTTAGCACTAATGGAGAATATACTTGAAAAAAATATCTTACCTGAGGAAATAGAATCAAAAGAAATTCTTAAACACACTGCAAAAACCATAATCCATGATATTCCAGAACTTTACGTAGAAAATTCTTTTGAATTAATTCCTCATTGGGTAAAAGACAGAGCCCAGTGGTGGATTGAAGGAAAAATAAGTGATGTTCAATTCCTTAGAACTGTACACTATTTGAGAGAAGTTGGATATTTGGAATATACACCTGAAAAAAATATTTTCTCAAATGATAATACTTTACAATCAAGTTTAGAAAAATATTTGTTAAGTGATGAAGATATTTTGAAAATTATTAAAAAAACAAAATGGAGAATTATTTCAACTGAATATGAATTTGAAGAAAAAGAAGGAGTAATAGATTCTGTAAAGATTGTTTTTACAGATATTACAAGAGTATATGAGCCTATATTTTACAAATTCAAAGTCCCATCTATTACAATGCAAATATCTGAGTTTAATAATCAAAATGATTTGGACAATTATTGGAATTCTTTTGAAGATAGAAGTAAAGAAAAAATCTTTGATTCATCCTACATGACTGGAACTCCTAATGAGAATTCACAATGTTTATTCAATTATAATTCAAAAGGTGCAGTTACTTCATGTATTTATGATAATCTGATCACTCAAGTAATCATATTTGATGAATATGGTGAACACTTTACTTATGACGTTGAAAATCTTGTTTTAGATGAAACAGAACTTACTAGTAGAATTTCAGGCGAAATTTTAAAAAAAATTAGTTACTACAAAAATGATAAAATAAATTCTCATCTACATCATGTTTTACAAAAAGATTCATCTACAGATTCTCTAAACCAAGTCCAAACTGTACCTAAATCTATGAAATTAGAGGAATCTTTGCTTCAAGGAGTACAAAATTTTTCATGTGTTAGAGATGATTTTGGATTAGTAACAATTTCTGGTCAATATCATAATGACAATTTAAAACGTAATCAAGTTGATTTGTCAATATTGTTTTTGGATAAAGATGGTAATACTATGGGCAATGCCAGTACTACATTTTATGATCTAAAAGAATTTGAGTCAAAAAGATTTGTAGGTCATTCAAAATGGAGTGAGAATTTCTATTCCTGTAAGATTAGTATAGAATAAAGATATCGCACACCATTGGTACATTTTTCGAATGAACCATTTTTCTTATATTAAAAATTTCTTTGAAATAATTATCAATGTTCAGTAAAATATCCCTAATGGTAGTTTTTGTAATGGTTACTGCACTAGTAATTCCTATTTCTATTTCAGATTCCTTTGCTGAATCAAAATTTTTACCACCTTCTGAAGGGGGATTCTCTCCTGTGAAAAAATCTACAGGTGTTATGATGATGTTTTGTGCAAATGAGGCATTAACTCTACAAGAATGTGATGAAAAATATGATGGATATACTTGGACTGACAGAGTCAATGTTTTGATTTACGCACCTGGATGGAATAATGATGAAGATAATATGGAAAAAATAGGCCAATCTGAGGGCTCAAAAATCACCATTACTACACGTGACGCAACTGTTAATACTGCAGTATTTACTGAAACTGGTCCTGATACGGGAATTTTCTTTGGAGTTGTAAAACTAACTGGACAACATTATACTGTACATAATGAAAATGGTGTTTTAATCAAAGCACACGGGCATCTGTCAAGTAATTATGGAGAAGTTGTAACTGATCATTGTACTTCTAGTAGCAGTGGTGTACATATGCACGGATTCTTGATGCCATTAATTTTACAAATGAAAGGATTGTTATTCTCTGCTGTAATGATGGATTTTATTCCTGAAGCCCATGCTCAGATGCATATGAATATGAAACCTGCTTGTTCCGACGGAGTTACTGAAAGTGCATTAGATGTAGCAGCAAGATTGCCTACTGACTATCAAGAAGGTGCATTAACAGTTTCATGGGAAGCAAATGAAGATGTAGTATTAACAAAAACTGCTACATGGTCTTGGAGAGTCGGTGAAATTGAATTTGATAAAAATGAATTTAGTACAAATGAGCCAATAAAGTTCACACTACATGATAGAGATTTATGGATTCATCACGCAGAATTTCATACATACTGGATGAGAGTATTTTCTGATTCTGATCAAGCCGGAATCTATGTCCCTGTTCAGTTTATACCTAATCATGATCACGGTTCTGAAGTTGAATACAAAGGGGTTGCAACAAAATTATCAGAACCCGCTGCTTCATCTTTGACAAAATATACTCCTGAAGGAAAGTGGAAGATGTATTTTTGGTGGTCTCCAGGTGGAGTCATTGGAATTAATCAAGATTATGATCTTAACTTAATGGTTCATAATGGATTGACAGACATTCACCAATGGAAATTATATTATAACATGGAAATTTGGCTTAACGGAGAATTATTAGAAGTTAGAAATGAAAAATTTGCAGATGATGGCCATGCCATCGAAACTGTCAGATTTGATGAAAGAGGTTCTGCAAAGATAGTGTTTACGGATTTATTTGGTTCTGATATTGGAAATTCATTTTCGTTCCAAGTGGCTCCTGAAGCTGTTTTGGAAGATGTAGTTCCACGACATCATGCATTTGATACAGTTATCGGGGAACTTGAAGGAAGATATGGATCTCATTATATCGATAAACTTGATGGAGAATTTTCTGTTACACTAGATGATGATTCTCAAGAATTAGATGTATTGCGTGTTCATCATGGTGACACAATCACTGTAGAGTATGTTGATATGACTTTGCCCAAACCATATACCACTGCTGATAATTTAGAAATTAAAGCAAGAACTGTAGTATATGATCAACCAATAGGTCTAGTCAATGTGGTCAACCAAACAGAAGAGGAATCTACAATCACTGAAACTTCTTTCTTAAAAAGTTCTGAAGGAATAAAACGTATTCAAGATACACAAGTACAATCTTCTATTATTTCAGTTTCCTCAGATATCTCAATACCATCATGGGTAAAAAAGAATGCATCCTGGTGGTCTGATGGACAATTAACTGATCCTGACTTTGCTAAAGGGATTGAATATTTGATTCAAGAAAATATCATTGATGTTCCAAGAGATGATGTAGACGTTGAAGAAGAACTAGCAAATATCACATCTATTCCAATGTGGGTAAGAAATAATGCATCCTGGTGGTCTGATGGACAATTAACTGATGTTGAGTTTGCAAACGGTTTGAAATATCTAATTTCAACTGGTTTAATTAAAGTCTAGACTTTTTATAATATTAAATCCTTTTTAAAAATTGAACAAAATGAACTCAAAATATTCTCTTGTAATACTTTTGTTAATTTTTGTAGTGGGTTCAATTCAGTTTGCACATGCAGGAGGTTCAGGAAGTGAAGAAAGTGAAACTCAATTTATCAATGATAATTATTACAAAGTAAAACTTGAAACAAATCCTTCGGTTCTTGAAGGAGATGAAAATGAAATCAATTTTGATGTTACAACAATCAATGATGATACACAAGAAATTATCTCTGGTATAGAATACGAAATTCAAGTTTTTGATGGTAAAGATAACTTGATTGTTGATTTTGTAGCGTATTCTCCTGATGATAAACTCAAGACTGTAATCATTCCGAGCCAATCATTGAATATTTCTGGAGAAAAAACAGAAAATAACGCCTGGTTAGCCTCAAATGAATCACCATTATTTATTGAATCATCATTATTTCTTGAAGGAGGTTTAGTAAATGTAAAAATCACTGTTTTATCAATTGACTCAACTCCTGTTTCAGAAAGTGTCACTCCCTTTGAAATCATGTTTACCATGGGCGAATTTATTCCATTTACTTTGGAGATTGATGATAAAGAAGTCGATTTAATGTTTGCAACATATTTTGATAAAATTGAGAAATTTGAATATGATGCTAAAAATAAAAAAGTTATAGCTGAAATGCCATTTGACTGGAATAAAGATTTTATTAAATCCATACCATTTGTACATGCTGAATATTATATTCCAAAAACTGTAGATATTTTTAACAATCATGAAATTCTTTTAACAATAAATGACGAAACTTTTTTTGGAACTATAGATCGTTCTGGTAATGAAGAAATTGTTGTTCATTTTCTACTTTCTTCTTCAAAATTATTAAAATTACTTGACCAAATTCCATCTGATCAACATGACAAAATGATTTTTGGAATTGAATCTGGAAAACAACGAGAAAATGAGAATACTGATGCTTCATTAGAAGATGGTGAGAAAGCAATTTTATTGTCTACTAAAGAAGATTGGAAATTTCATTTATCATTAACTCCAAAGGGAAAAATTAATCCCGGAAATGAAATATCTCTTAATATTGAATTTCATGATCCAGTAACCAATTCATTAATTCCTCAAATTTTGTATGATCTTGATATATTTCTTAATGGAAAAATTGTTGAATCTGAAAAAGGATTAGAAACTCCTGATGGCCGTGATTCTATTCGAGTCACTTTTGATGATCTAGGTGCAGTAATTGTAAGAATCTCAAATGTAAATAATTTTGACACATCTGGAGAATTTTCCTTCAAAGTATCTGAACTTAAAGAAATCACAACTGACTATTTTGTAGATATTGCATCAGGTTCATCTCTTCAGGGATGTGAAAACAGTGATTCTTGTTATATTCCATCTTTACTAGATATAGATCCAAATCAGGTAATTCTATGGAATAATCGAGATAGTTCTGCTCATACAGTAACATCAGGTTCTCCAGAAGTTGGGAATTCAGGTAGTTTTGATAGTGGTATAATTGCAGCTGGAGAAAAATTTTTTTATAAATTTGAAAAACAAGGCATTTTTGACTACTATTGTACACTACATCCGTGGATGATAGGCACGATTTCTGTTGGAGAAATTCAATCCTCTGTTCCTGAATGGATAAAAAACAATGCTGGCTGGTGGGCAGATGGTGCAATTGATGATGGTGCATTCATTCAAGGAATTCAATTCCTCATAAAAGAAGGAATCATACAAATTCCAAATACAACGAAGAATTCTGAAT
>NZ_JBSWSN010000001.1:0-162710 GCF_054095935.1 Candidatus Nitrosopumilus sp. bin_32a
TCACAGAATCACTATCACTAAATGACGGTACAGTAGATACAACCAAAGCTGCATCTGTCTCACTCACAGAATCACTATCACTAAATGACGGTACAGTAGATACAACCAAAGCTGCATCTGTCTCACTATCTGAATCACTCATAATAGATGAAGAAATTCATTTGATAGGCACATTGAGTATTAGAGTCACCACCGATGATATTCCAGTTGCTGGATCTGCATTTAGCATTACACCTAATCCATTAACTGGAACCGGCATTCTAAATGTCACTGACAATGGACCAAATGATGCAAATGGAAATAATGGTGAAATTAGAATACTTTCAGTTCCGGAAAACGACTACAATATCATGATGACTACAATTCCTTCAGGATATACAGTAGATATCAATGAAATAATTACCTCTGTATGCTGTGATGTAATTAATCACGTGGATGAATTTGAATTATTTAGTACAACAACTGATCTATCAGTATCTTCTCCAAAATTAGCTAAAACTGTACCAAATCTAAATGCAACACAACTTTCAACACTAACAGGATTTTCAGCAACAATCATCGATGATACCACTTCATCTACAAAAACTATTGCCAAATCTGATGATCTTCCAAAAACAGTTAGAGTAGGTGTAAACAATTCTACTGGTAAATCAATTGCCATATCACAACAATCAAACATAAAATATAATGCTGATTATTCAGTTGGAATTGACGCTTCTGTTGTACAAAACACAATAAAGATTCCAAAATATACTCTTTCAACTAACAAAACATTAACGGTAATTATTCCTATGGCAACATCTATTGAATCTACTTCTCATCAAGTTATATCTACTCCACCTATCACTAAATTCAATCCTGGACAGCAGATAATTCTCCCAGTAGAGTCATCAGTTATTCCAAGCTTTGGTGGTATGTCAAAACTTGACATCACTTCAAAAGCAAGTTCTTCCTCAATTGGAACATTTACCAAAGATTGGATAGTTGTTGAAATTGATGATGGATACATCAACTCCCCCACATTAGCTAGTAGTGGAATTTCAAATGAATTAGTAATGGCAATTGATGTTAAATCTCGCTATGAAGAAGAAGGTGTTGGTTTCAACTTTGGTGATTCTTCTAATTATGAATCAAAACCAAAAATGACAATATTGGTACCAAAACCAACATCTTCTGAAATAATCACGCTTGCAAGTGGATGTGCTGATATTGAAATACATACACTTGTTGGAGGAACATGGGTTTCAGGAATTGATACTATACTATCAAATACACCATCAACAGTAGATTCAGACTTCTGTGATGTGGTGTTTGATTCAGAACACTATTCACAGAAATCTATATCCTCCAAGAGAAGCTCTTCAGGACCTGGTGGAGGTACTGGAGGTACTGGAACTGGTAGTGGCTCAAGTGGAGGTGGTGGTAGAACTGGTGGTGCCAGTGGTGGTATGGGTGGCTTTGGAGGAATTCTAGGCTCCCCACTTGCAATCAACGAGATTTCATATGACAAATGTAACGATAACATGGCAAGAATCCTAGTCTCAAGTGATGCAGATGTGCCACCAACAATCAAGGTGTCTACTGCAAAATCTGGAGTTGTATATGGAACATTGGCAGAAATCCAACCATATGAGGAACTTAACAAATTCTCTACTGTTGACAGATACCTCTATGAAATTCCAATTTCATCTGAAGAGTCATTCATGATGGTATCAGTTACAGAAGAAAAAGGAACAACATCTATCACTGTGCAAGCTTCAGTTAGACTACTTTCATGTGAAGGTACAACGGTAATTGTTCCAGTCCCTGAAGATATGTTACCAGATGTTTCAGAAGCTGCAGCAAGAATATTTGACACCAAAGTTCAGATTGGTAATGCCACTGTAATTGATGCTGTAAAATCAGAATTCTTGTTTGTTAGCGGCCAAGACTTGAGAGTATCTGCAATCATTGATAGTGAAACACCACTAGAGCGTGTAGAGTTAAGATCAATTACTATGGGACAGACAGATTCTGATTACATTGGAATTAAGATGGATGCTACACCATTGTATGTGTCAAACTCTACATATGTGGTTAGTGCAACAATTCCATCATTCTGGATAGTGGAGCCTGGAATGACTTACTGGTTACACATTACTGATGAGGATGGATCACAGACAGAATCAATTCATTACAACATTGGTACAAAGCCAACTAGCGTATCTGATATTGCAGTTGAAGTGGACATGCCAACTATCAAACCATCAGGATCTATTGTAAAACCGGAATTCTATCTGTTCAATGAGGATGAACCATCATACGGAATCGTATCTTTAGTGGTTGATGGTGAAATAGTTTCAAAGAGATCACAACTATTTGGTACTGGTCAGACACAAATCATCTTTAATTGGAATGTACCAAAATCCGATGTATATGTAGAATATGATATCCAAGGTGTAGTCGAATTGTATGACAGTAAAATCAGCACAACACCATCAGTACTTGCAACACATCCAAAGACTGTAACAGTATCTGGAACTGAAATGCCTGCATTGCAATTAATACAAAGAGATGACACAATACTTGCAGATCCTGCACTAGTTTATGCATCAAATGCTGATTCTACTGCAAGATTTACAGTAACTGATCCTCAAGGTCAATGTATCATTGGCAGTGCAGATGAATGTCTAGTTAAGGACAGTACCAGAGCAAATCGTGGTGGATTAGAAAGTATTTCATATGGTGATCAAATACTTAGAGTTAGATATTCTGGTGCAGATAATGCACTTGAGAGATTCTCAATTACATCAATTGATCCAATTGTAGGACAATGGAGCGTATCATTGGAATCTGAAGATGGATATGTACAACAAGCACATGCAGCAGAAGACATTGCTGTGAAGATAAAATACAGATATCACTCTGAAACTGTTACAGTATTTTCTCAATAATTTCTAAAATCTAAATTTATGGATAAGCAATTGACTGAATAACTTCAGAATCAAGATCCGAAATACTAATTCTTTTTTGTTCCATGCTGTCTCTCATACGAATTGTCACAGTGTCATCTTCTAGCGTTTGATGATCAACGGTAATCGCAAAAGGCGATCCAATCTCATCCAGTCTTCTATATCGTCTGCCTATTGCACCAGAGTGATCCAAAAATGCATCGCATTTTCGTTTTAACTGAAGATAAATCTCATCTGTTTTTTCTTTTAATCCGTCTTTTTTTACTAGAGATAAAATTCCGATGTGAATTGGTGACAAGTATGGCTTTAATGCCAAAACAGTTCTTTCGTGCTCTTTATCATCCTTCAAACTATGCTCTAAAATGGTATACAGACTTCTGTCAATTCCCATGGATATCTCAAATACGTGAGGTAGAACTTTGTCATCTCCATCCATTATCTCAAACTTTTGCTTGCTCTTTGTTGCATGACTGGTCAAATCATAGTCAGATCTGTAGTTACATGCAACAAGTTCCAGCCATCCAATTGTAGTTTCTACTTCAAAATCAAATGCAACTTCTGCATAGAATGCCTTTTCTTTATCACCTAGTTTCCTGAATCTGCTTTTTGTAATGTCAATTCCTGTCTTTTCATAAAATTCAGTCAAAATTCCCAAGTAATATGCCACAAGCTTGTTTGGAACAACACCTGACTCCACTGCTTCTTTACATGTCATGGAGACAGGATCAGAATCTGTCTGAATTCTAAGAATGACATCTTGAATTTCTGAAAACTTTTCCATCTCTGACAGATTGTTTGGATTGCAAAATACCTCAATTTCTGCCTGATAGAACTCTCTCAGACGAAGTAGACTCTGTCTTGGAGCTATCTCATTTCTGAAACTTTTTCCAACTTGTGCAATTCCTAGAGGAAGCTTCCCCCTCATTGTCTTGTATAGTCTGGGAAAATCCACAAAGATTGATTGGCATGTTTCAGGTCGCAGATATGCCTCTTCTTCTTCAGGACCAATCCCGACTTTAAACATCATGTTGAAATTCTTTGTCTTATCAAAATCCCCTTTACACTTTGGACACTTGATATTATTTTGTGAAATAGCATTGTCAAACTCTTCCAAATCTGCACTTTCAGGAATCTCAATTTGGACTAGTTCTGCAATGGTCCTGTCTGCTCTAAATGTTGCATTACACTTTGTACATTTGATTATTGGATCCGCAAAATTTCCCAAATGTCCAGAAGCCTCAAAAACTGATTTTGACATAATCTGAGAGCCATCAATTTCAAGCATTCCATCTCTTCTGATTAGTTCTCTTCTCCACAATTCAAGAAATTTATTTTTCAAGCTAACCCCTGATGGACCATATTCCCAAAATCCAGCCTGAGCATCTGCATAAATTTCACAGCTAGGAAAGTAAAATCCACGCTCAAGTGCTAGTTTCATTACTGCTTCATAGTCCATTATTGCATTCACTCAACCATGAAATAAATTTCTACGCAAATTCCTTTGCAATTCGTACATTTTCAAAATCATCTCTATAATCGTCAATTGGGGTTTCTAAGATTATGGGGATTTTTTTCTTGTTGGCAAATTTGACAACAGCTGAAATTCCTTTTTCTCCAATTCCACCCAACCCCAAATGATAATGCCTATCTAAATTGCAACCAAGTTCTCCCTTAGCATCATTGAGATGAAGAATTTTTAAATTATCTATTCCAACATGTTTGTCAAATTCAGAAAAAGTCTCCTTTACATCTTTTTCAGTTTTTAAATCATATCCTGAAACAAATGCATGGCATGTATCTATACATACACCAAACTTTTTTGTGGGCTTTAGTTGTTTGAAAATCTCTCCCAACTGCTTAAAATCAGAACCTACAGAATTTTTTTGCCCTGCAGTATTTTCTAGCAGAATCATTACATCGTTCTTTGTTTTTCCAGCTCTTGTCAACCCCTCAACCAGTCTCTTAATTCCAGCTTCATCCCCAGTTCCTAAATGACTGCCAAGATGTGTTACAAGATATGGGATTCCTAACTGTGCGCATCTTTCAGTTTCGTTAATCAAAGTTTTAACAGATTTTTCAAATCCATCATCTTTAGGTGATGCAAGATTTGGTAAATATGGCATGTGTGCACAAGTTGCAAATCTATCAATATTGCTTGCCTTTAATTTTGATTTGAAATTATCAATGTCTTCTTTAGTGAGTTCTTTTGCATGCCATCCCCTTGGGTTTCTAGTGAAAATTTGAAATGCAGAGCATTCTCTCTCAACTGCATTATCTACTGATTTGTCAATGGATCCGGATATTGAAACATGACATCCAACTTGCATAAACTCATTATTCCTAAAACATAATTTAAACCAGAGTCAAAATTCAAAAATCAGATTTTTAAGTGAATTCTGTGGATTACTAGCATGCTAGAGTTAGGTACTGACGAACTTGCAAAATACCCGTTCCTAGAGGGTGCTGGAAAATTTTTGAAAGAAAAAGGTTTTCCACTATCTCAGTTTGGAACTGATCCCGATCTTAAATCTGTCGTGAATAAGGCATATCATAGGCTTAAAGTCTCTACGGAAGGTGGCATTTACAAATCTGAAATTATAGATGGAGAAGCATCTGACACTGCTCGTGAAAAAGAGATTTTTTCTTTTCTACTTGCAATAGTTTTGATAAAATTAAGTGGAATGCATACGCTCGTCAAACGATTTGCTCTTGCAGAAGCCAGACGTGCAGAAAATCATCTTGAAAAAGATTTGGGAAAAGCTTCTGATAAATCAAAAATTGATTTGGCTATTAGAATTATTTATGATTTGTTCAATATTGAAGTGATAAAAGAAGATGAGTTTTTTAAGATTCCCGTATCTGATTATCTAAAACATTCAATAGATTTTCATGAAAGGGAATGGAAATTAGTCAATAGACATGTTGAAAATGGAAAAGTGCTTCTAACACCAGATAAAACAGTTAGATTGATTCGAAAAGAATTAGGAAATTATATTACTTCTAAAATTACAAATGCACCAACTCCGCCAATGATTCCTGGACTTGAAAATATGGTAAATGAGTTAACCTCAATTGGCAAGGCCCTTACTCCTTCTTACACTGTAACAACAGGAGAACATCCACCGTGTATAAAACATGCAATTGAAATTCTTGAAAAAGGAGAAAACCTTCCTCATTCTGGACGATTTATGCTTGCAACTTTTCTTTTATCAAAAGGACAAACAGTACAACAAATTGCACCATTATTCAAAAACGCACCTGATTACAATGAGCGTGTTACACTATACCAACTAAATCATTTGGCAGGAACTTCAGGAAGTGGCACCCAATACTCTTGTCCATCTTGTGAGAAATTGAAAACTCAAAGTCTCTGTTTTGCTACTTCAGAATGTGATAACATCATTAATCCCTTACAATTTGGAAGGAAGAAAAAATAATGCAAGAAACTGATATACTGTTCCTAGAGGATTCATTCAAAAAATATTACTTTAATCATTTTGATCTAATCAAAGTTCCAGATAGAACATCTGAAAGAGAATTTGGCTATCAGAAATTTAATTCAGGAATGACTCGACACATTCCTATCAAAGATGATAAAGAATTACGTCTACTACTGATGCAAAATATTCCGTCTGATGTTTATTGTTCAAATGCATATTACACATTTCCTAATTTACCAATGAACGAAAAAGATTGGAAAGAGGCAGATCTAATTTTTGATATTGATGCAAAAGATCTTAATTTGCCATGTAGAGAAAGTCACACAGTATCAATTTGCAATGATTGCAACGAAGTCTCAAAAACTTTAATCCAATGTCCAAAATGCAATTCATCAAAATTAGAAAAAAAATCTTTGCCTTGCAAAAATTGCATTGACGCTTCTAAAACAGAAGTAGAAAAATTATCCCAAATCCTAATTGATGATCTAGCAATCATCAAAGAAAACATCCAAGTCTATTTTTCTGGCAATGAGGGATTCCATGTTTATGTTTATGATTCACAATTTCAAGAAATTGGATCTAGGGAAAGATCAGAACTAACTGATTATATCTCTCTTCGTGGAGCAATTCCGGAAACATTTGGAATGAAGAAATTCAAACAAGATCGTGCTGCATTACCTGATTTTGATGAAAGGGGATGGAGAGGTAGATTTGCAAAACATGTTTTTGGTTCAAAATCAAAACGCTCAAAAATTATAACAGAATTACTTGCAAGCGGTTATCCGTCTTTTCAAAAAACTTTAGATGATGTTTCAGAAAACATTGGAGTAAAAATTGATCCGAATGTAACAATGGACATACACAGAATTTTTAGATTGCCTGGATCAATTAACAGTAAAAGTGGTCTTAGCAAAATTCACTGTGATGATTTGACAAAGTTTGATCCATATGTTGATGCATCTTTTCTTAGTGATGAAACAGTAGAAGTTTTTGCAAACTGTCCAATTGAATTTAAATTAAGAAACAAAAAGTTTGGTCCGTGCAATAATGAAAAAGTGACAGTTCCTACATTTGCTGCAGCTTACATGATTTGCAAAAAATTAGCTAGAATAGCTTGATTTTGCTGGTAAGACATTAATTTACCAAATCTCAAGAAAATTCAGTTTTGTATAGCGCCTCTACTGATAAGCAAACCCCGCCTCCTGATGCTGGAAAATACATCAGATTAGGAATTGTTGCAATTATCGGAATAGCGATTTTCACTATGGTGGGAAATCAGGCAGTTATCTTATCGATGAATTTCACAGAATTTGGCGATCAATTCACCAAGCCTCTCTATTACACACTTGTTTCAACAATAATTCTATCTGCAATTGCACTTATTCGAGTTAACATTGCAGGCCGTTCTTCTATTTTCTGGTATGCAATTAGCACCGGAATTGGATTTTTAGGAAGCGGAGGACAACAACCAATTTCAAATGCTCTAAAAAGTTTTAGAGATTACAAATTATCATCAGCACAATTTGTAATCTGGCAAATTACAAAGATTCTGCTTTTCGGAGCTTTCTTTGCAAATATCATGTTTGGTTTTGCAGCCATGTCTTTCATTGATGGAAATACTTTGGGACTGGAAAATTTGCCATCATTGTTTACTTTACCCTTTGTAACTCCTGACAATAATCCAAACTATGCAGCAGAAAATGTTGTTCCTATGATTCCAGCCTTGGTGATATTGCTTCCACCATTGCTCGCAGCGATTGGGCTCCGTTTGGTTTTGTATGTCGGAATTCATAGAATAATTAACGTAGTTACATCTTATCTCCAAGATTCCAATGAAGGAAAACCAAGATATCTAAACTATGTTTCAACTATTGAGGGAATAATCGGAATTGGAATAATCTGGGCAGGAATTAATCTGTTTTTCACAGATCAAATTGATTACAATACAAGATATGTGATTGGAGGCACTCTTGTCATAGGCTTTGCATTAATTTCATTTTCAGTAGTTGATAGAATTAGAGCACGTGTACTAACTCATATGTTTAAGCGCGATGTATACATTAGATTTTTAACAATTATTGCAATTGCAATTATAGTAGCCGGTGTTGTTTCAGTGAATAACAGTATTGCTGATGCAAAGAAGATTGAATTTTTAGGACCGTACACAGCTCAACAAATAGGAGTAAATCGTTATCTTGGAGAATTAAATGATGTTCAAGAAAATATTCATGATGTTCAACTGACATCCGTTTCTGCAAATAATATCAAAAACTATGTAAAACAAAATAGTGATGTTCTTGATGTTATTCGAGTTTGGGATTGGGAAGCAGCATTTGCTAAATTAAAGCCTGAGATAGGACTGATTCCGTATGTGGACTTTGAAGATAATGACATTCTTCGTTTTAACAACACATTATACTGGACTGCTTCAATGAAGCCAATCTTACCAACATCTGTCAGCCTTGAAAACAGATGGTACAATGAACATCTTGTTTATACCCATGTTCCAAATGGATTCCTTACCTTGGAGGCTACTGATGGACAAATTGTTGACAGTGGTGAATTTTTCAAACAAAGAGAAATTTACTATGGTGAAGGAGGACTGTTTGAGCAAACTTGGTCTGCTTATCCTAATTCAAGAGATAATGAAAACAGTGCCGAACTTGGAGGCGTATCTTATTCTGGTTTAGGCGGATTGGATGTTTCACCCCCATTGAGCTGGATATTTGAGCCAAACTTTTTGCTATCATTCCCAGGCGAATCAGTCCACATTATGAGATACAAAGACGTCCATGATAGAATGGAAACACTGTATCCGTATTTCCTATATGATCTGTTTGGAAAAGAATTGGATTCACTTCCTGTAACTGATGGCAAAAATTCCTATTGGTTAATCCCACTAATCATTGGATTTGATACAGGTGACGTCCCTTGGTCTGTAGGAAATCCATACTTGCGTTTAGTAGGATATGCCCTTGTCGATTCCTACAATGGTGATATTCAATTGTTAAAAACTGGAGATGATTTCTTTACTGAAATGTTTGCAAGCCAGTACAATGAACAATTTCAACCAATGCCAGCATGGCTTGAAGAACAAATTCGATACCCAGTTGAATTATTCAACTGGAAAACTGAGATGTATAATATTTACCATGTAACAAATGTCGAGACATTTATTCAGGCAAATGAATTCTATGAAATTCCACGAGGTCTTGACACCTATTATGTTGAAGCAAAACCTCCCGGATTTGAGCAAACAGAATTCTTAGGATTACTTTCATTGGAGTTAAGAGGCTCTCAGGGTAGAAACCTTGCAGGATACATGGTAGTTGAAAATGATCTTGAAAAACTAGGGGACATGCAATTTTATGAAGTCCCGTTAGATTCTGATACTAAATTAATTGGCCCTACAGCTGTTAGAGAAGCACTTGATAGAGATCCGGAATTTGCTCAACTAAAGACATTGCTGAGAAATCCAAGAGTCGGTGATAATATTTTGTATCGTGTAGGTGATCATGATGTTTACTTTATTCCTGTTTATACTGCAGGTGCTGGTGGAGTTGTTGCCCAACTGGGAACTATTGCAGCAGTGGGTGCAGCATTTAACGGAGAATATTTCGTTGGATTAGGTGAAACCCAAGAAAAAGCATTTGAAGCATACCTGAAGAAAGTTTCCGGCGTTGCATCAACTACAACTACTGCTGATGATGATTATGTTGAATTGGTTAGAACTGATAGGATTGATATCATAAAGTCTGTATTTGAAACAAATGGTATTTCTGTCTCTGAACCAACTGCTATCCAGATACCACTGTCATTTAATGAAGGGGAACTATTCTTCTTTACTGAAAGTGATCGTGCGGATGCTGAAGAATTCTTATTGGAATTCATAGATGACTTTGTAAAACCACGTAGTGACAGAGTCTTCATGTGGGAAGAAGATGCCAATCTCAATATTGGAACTGTATATGTGAAAGATGGACTTCCTGAGATACATTATGTCTCAATTGAGGTAGGCAACTAATTGCTTCTTGTTGTTGATAACGGATCCATCTATACAGAAAAATTAACTGATTTCTTAATCCAAAAAAATATTTCCTTTGAAAAACAATCCCCATACACTTTGAATTTGGATCTGCTTTCAAACCATGATTCTTTTATTCTTTCAGGACGTAGAAAGAATGAAAAAAAAATCAATGAAATTAATTCTAAAATTATCGCACATTGCATCAAAAATAACAAAAAATTACTTGGAATTTGTTATGGTGCAGAAATTTTAGCGCTTACTTTGGGTGGTACAATTAGAAAAATTTCTTCTCTCCAAAAAGGAACTGAATCAATCCAAATTATAACGGAAAATCCTATTTGTAGAAATTCAATTGATGTCTTTGAGAGTCACAGTTATGAGATATCTAGATTACCTAGTGTTTTGATCTCACTTGCCAAATCAAATAACTGTAAGAATGAAATCATTCAATATGAAAAAAAGCCAATTTATGGAACTCAGTTTCATCCAGAAATGAGTCAAGATGGCAATGATTTAATTGAAAAGTTTTGTTCACTCTGATTGATTTTAATAACTCTCAAAATTTCTTTATCTTATGGGGGAAGAGAATCACGAATTACTTTTACCGCTTGTAAATGATGAAAATATTTGTCTTCCTTTACCAATTAATGTAGTATCAAAATATTGGAACATTGATTTGCCTATGGCCGAAGCCATAGAATCTGCAAAAAAATATTCTGGATTTGATGGCAGTATTCTGATTGAGGGAATAGAAGCCGCAGAAAGACATGGCTTGACTTGTAAAATTGTTCATTCATCTCTATCTGAATTGAAAAAAATTATTGATTTGGGAATCCCACCAATTGTATTTCTTCCAGGAATCCCTGAAATTACACAACATGCTTCTGTAATCACAGGATATGATGCGCAAGAAAAAACAATTTTACATTATATTCAGACAGGAAATCAGGAAGGAGAGCAACAAGAAGGTGCAATTCCTCAAGATATTTTTGAAAAAGAATGGTCTGAAGAGGGAAAACTATTGTTAATTTTGGCCCCTTCTGACATATTAGCATCTGTAAACCTAGAAAACGATTCTAGTGACAAATCAAACAGATTGTGTCTTATTTCTGAAAAACAAAATATTTTAAAAAACAATACTGAAGCACTTGAATCATTAAAACAATCTATTGAGCTTGATGCAAACAATTCTACTGCCCTTAATCTGTTTGGAGCAATGCTTAACGCTCAAAATTCTCCAGAATGTGTAAAATATTATGAAAAATGTTTGCAAATTAACAAGAACTCATATCTGACGTATAACGGTCTGGGAAATTTTTATCTTAAAACGGGAGAATTTAACAAGGCAGAAAATTATTACAGCAAGGCCATTGAAATTAATCCAAAACGTTCTGCAAAGATATACAAAAACCGTGCTTATCTTAGGGAAAAACAAAACAAAAATTCTGATGCCAAAGACGATCTCAAAAATTATTTAAAATATTATCCAAAAGCCCCTGACAGAGGAATAATAGAACAAGCAATTAGAGAATTATGATGCGGAGTGCGGGATTTGAACCCGCGGCCTTCAGCTTGGGAAGCTGACGTCATACCAGACTAAACTAACTCCGCCTAAAACAGTACAGTCAATTATGATTAAATATCTTAATTGACAACTCTAAACATGGATGCAAGATGCCCAGAGTGTGAAAAAGTTGCAATATTAGACGACGATATAACGAATGTAAAATGCCCACATTGTAATTTTAAAGCAGATTATGAAACCTATCTTGAGATTATGAAAGACCAAGCTATCAACATGTCAGCTGATTATATCCCGGATAGACCTGGAATTTAATTACCAATAATTTCCTTTATCGGAGCAATCTAAATGAGCTCCACAATTTGGGCAAAACATATGGCATGCTTGCATATCGACCATTTTATTATTGCATCTAGGACATCTGATCTCTTCTGCCATGCCTATCATTGTAAATCTTGATTTAAAAATAATGTCCAAAGGTTAATTAGTCGTTCAACTTTTTTTTGGAATAATTGGCAAACTTCAAACTTACAATCTCTGACATTAAAGGAAAGTCAGTTTCAAAAGAACTCAAAGATAGCGATGCTAATCCATTGTTAGGATTACAATTAGGAAATGAAACTGATGCATCAATTGTAGGATTAACTGGAAAATTAAAACTCACTGGAGGCAGTGACAAATCTGGAGTTCCGATGAGAAATGATCTTCACGGTGGAGCAAGAAAAAGAGTTTTGCTTGTTAAAGGTGTTGGTTTACAAGATGCAGAGCATGGAACACGAAAAAGAAAACTAATGCGAGGAAATACCGTATCAGAAGAAATCTATCAAGTAAATTGTAAATTTGATGGAGAATTACCAGTTGATGCTCCTGTAGAAGAAGCAACAGAAGAAAAAACTGAAGATAAAAAAGAATAACTTAACATATACCGATTCTACTTTTTGACACATGCATTGGAGAGAAACTCTTCCTGATTGGTACATTAAAAAATACGGTTATCAACCATGTGTTAACATTGGTACTGCAGGTCATGTAGATCATGGAAAAACTACTCTAATCCAAGCTTTGACTGGTTCATGGACTAGTGTACATAGTCAAGAGCTTAAACGTGGCATTACAATTCGTGTTGGTTATTCTGATGCAGCATTTTACAAATGTAAAAAATGTGCAGAACCTCTAGGATATTCTACAACTCCAAAATGCAATAATTGTGGAAAAGAAAGTGAACTATCTAGAGTTGTAAGTTTTGTAGATAGCCCTGGACACGAAAGTTTGATGGCAAATATGCTTTCAGGCTCTGCATTAATGGATGGTGCATTACTTTTGGCTGCAGCAAATGAAAAAGTTCCAAAGCCACAAACAAAAGAGCATCTCTTAGCACTACAAACTCTTGGAATTCAGCAGATAGTTGTAGTTCAAAATAAAGTTGATTTACTTTCATACGAGGAAGCTCTTGCAAATTATAAAGAAATTACAACATTTGTTAAAGGGAGTTATGCTGCCAAAGCTCCCGTAATTCCAATTTCAGCACAATCTGGATTAAACATTGATGCATTAATTGGCGCAATAGAATCAACAATCAAAACACCAGAAAGGGATGAAAAAGCAGATACTGTGATGCATGTTTTGCGTTCTTTTGATGTAAACAAACCTGGAATAAAATTAAAAGACATCAAAGGCGGTGTTATTGGTGGAAGCTTAACTCAAGGAGTTTTTAATGTTGGTGATGAGATTGAAATTAAACCTGGAATTGTAAATGAAAAGAAAAAGACATACGAACCATTACTTACTGAAATTACTTCATTAGGGACTGCGGCAGGAATTGTCGAATCAGTGAAACCTGGTGGCTTGGTTGCTATAGGAACAAAATTAGATCCATCAATGACTAGAAGTGATTCATTTATTGGCTCAGTAATCGGCAAACCTGGTACCCTTCCTGATAATTCAACTCTGTTAAAATTAGATGTTAATCTGTTTGACTCTGCAGTAGGTGCTACTGAAGACATTAAGGTACAGCCAATTTCAGCCGGAGAATTACTTCGACTTAACATTGGCACTGCCCCGGTTTTAGGTACAGTCAAAAAAATAAAATCAACAAATGTTGAGATAGAACTAAGAAGACCTGCATGTATGTTTGAAGGTGGTAATGTTGCAATTAGTAGAAGAATTAATGAAAGATGGCGACTTATCGGTGCAGGAATAATTGGTTGAAGTAATCTGTGACACAAGTTTTTTAATTCATCTAGCCACAAACAGGATCAAAAATTTAGACAATCTTGATGTTGAGATAGGACAAATTAGTTTTGTCGTACCTCAAGTTGTAAAAAATGAATTATTTGAATTAGAAAAAAACCCTGAAAAAAAACAAGACATCCAATCTACTCTCAATTATATCAAAAATTTTAAGATAATCCCAATACTTGGTTCATTTGCAGACAAAGAATTACTCGATTATGTTTCAAAAAATAGAGTGATTGTAGCTACAATGGATAGAGAACTAAAAAAACAGATTAAAAATAATGGAAGTTCAATAGTGTCTTTTTCAAATAACAAAATTGTTTTGGAATCTTAGAAATATTTAAGATTGAGTAATTATCAATAATTTTCATGACTTTGAGTCTTGAGAGTGAAGCATTTGAAAATGGTGAAGTCATTCCAAAAAAATACGGATATAAACATGGAAACATCAGTCCTCCTCTGAAAATTAACGAAATTCCTGAAAATACGATATCCCTTGCTTTGGTAATGGATGATCCTGATGCAATGGGAGCTGTTGGCAAAGTTTGGGTGCATTGGGTTGTATGGAATATAGATCCTAAAAATTGCGAGTTTAAAGAAAATTCTACACCTGAAAATTGTAGTGAAGGGGAAACTGACTTTGGTGAAATTGGTTATGGAGGCCCTGCTCCTCCAGATAAAGAACATACGTATGTTTTCAAATTATATGCCTTAGATCAAAGGCTAGTTGCTAGCAGGGGTTCCACTAAAAAAGAAATTGAATTGGAGATGAAAAATCATATTATTGCAGAGACTGTCCTTCAAGGAAAATACGCTCCTTAATCTTTAACTCTTTTAGAATTTTTTATACAAAGAGTAATAAGCAAAGTTTTTTGAAAAATGTTAATTGATAGCAAACTCCAAACTCTGCTCCGTAGGTAACTTTGATTTTAAATTAAATCATCTACTAGTAATTGGGATTCTTATTTTATCATTTACTGTATCATTCCTTTTGCGTGTTCAACCTGCTGATTTTGGTTATGAATTAAATGAGTTTGATCCTTTTTTTAATTATCGTGCAACTCAATACATTGTTGACAATGGAATTCCTGCATACTTTGAATGGAATGATGGTCTTAGTTGGTATCCTATAGGTAGAGATGTTTCAGCAACCTCTCAAGTTATGCTTCATTTGACAGCTGCTACGACATATTGGATTTTTGGCGGCGGGATGGATCTTTATGATTTTACAATTTTATTTCCTGTGATATTTGCTTCATTATCTGCTATTGTAATTTTTGCTCTAGTTAGAGTGATTGGTGGAACCACGGCTGGATTATTTTCAGCCATGTTGTTTTCTGTTTCTATACCAATACTAATTCGAAGTCCTATAGGTTGGTTCAAGTCAGAACCTTTAGGATTATTTTTTAGTTTACTGACTGTTTATTTTTTGTTAAGTGGGATAAATTCACAAAATAAACGAATTGCTATTTTGAAACTTGTGGGAGCCGGTATTTTTACTACTTTTTCAATTTCAGCATGGGGAGGTAATCAATTTTTCATTATTCCAATAGGGATTTTCTTTCTTACTCTACCTTTTTTGAGAAAGGATCATAAATTCATTGTATGGGCTATTCCTCTGTACACAATTACTACACTTTTAGTTTCATTAGGAATTGAACGTGTAAGTTCAAGTTTTATTTTTGGTCTTGGAGGAATTTCATTAATAGTTCCAACATTATTTTTAATTTTGTGCATTATTATTCAAAATAAGAGTTCACAAAATAAAACAAGAAATGGTTTAATTTTCCTACTTGCACTTTTAGTAATTGCGCCAACTGTATTGCTAATAAATTCTGATTCGCAATTTTTACCTCTACCTAGCCATAGATATCTAAACGCGTTAAATCCATTTTTGACAACAACTGATCCTTTAGTTGATTCTGTTTCTGAACATGCTACAACCACAATAGAACAATCATTCTTGTTTCATTCAGTTTTGATGCTTTTTTCAGGAATCGGTATTTGGTTGATGATTAAAAATATTCAAACTGAGAATTCTAGTTTGATTCGCAATGATATGCTGTCATTTTCATTAATTTTAGGGTTTGTTGGCGTTTATGTAAGTTCAACTTTTGTAAGATTGGAAGTTTTTGCTTCAATTGCCATCATTATTCTGGCATCATTAGGATTAACTGCATTAACAAAAGAATTTTTCAAAAATAAATTAAAATCAAAAAAACCTCTTGGCAAGTTATTACAACTACCATATGTTGCTGGAATTATTATTTTATTAGTAATTCCTATGATTTATCCTGCCGGCTCAGAACCATCATCAATTACAAATATGCCTCCTACAATCTTGAATGGAGGATCTGCTTTTCCTGTTGCTACAAATGATTGGTTAGATGCAATGGACTGGATTAAAGATAACACTCCTAAAGATGCTGTCGTTGCTTCTTGGTGGGATTATGGTTATTGGATTCAAACAATGGGTGAAAGAGCATCATTGGCAGACAATTCAACTGTTCATACAAGTATTATTGAAAATATAGCTAAAATGTTACTAAGTAATCCTGATTCTGCTTGGAACACCCTAAATGAAATGCAAGCTGATTATGTACTAGTTTTTGTAGCAGGTGAAAAATTAAGCGTGGATGCAGAAGGGTCATTTTACAGTCTTAAAGGAGGCGGTGATGAGTCTAAAAAACAATGGTTCATAAGAATTGCCGGATATGATACGGCACAGTATTTGCATAATGATGGAATAAGTGGTACTGACTTTTTTTGGAATGAAACTTTGCTTGGAAAAATGTTCCCATTCTCGGTATTAGGCTACATAAATCCAAATAATATACAACAACAATCTGCAACTTATGTTCCTGGCATGCTTGCAATTTATGAAAAAGATATCAAATTTACATCCGATGGTGATGGGCCAGTGAGATTAGTTTATGCTTCTCCTAGTTTTATTGAAGAAAAAGTTGGACCTATGATTGGAGTTTTTGTTTATGAAGTAAACAAAGACTACAAGCCTATGTCTTAAGAATATCTTTCAGCTAATCTATATCTCATATATTTGTCATCTGGTGAAAACTTTGCAGGATGAGCAGAAATAGTATCTGCACTACACTTTGGACATTTCTCTTTTAATGTATAATGATTACACTTTGAACATTTTCTTAATAAAAATCTCATTTTAGTTCTCTCTAGTTTTCTTTGAATCTTCTCTAGTAAATTTGAATGTGCCTTTTTTCTTTTCTATGTTTGTTTCAATTTCTTCTATTATTGGTTTTAGTAATTTTTCTGCTGATTTGAAATCTTCTGAAGTAATTGACAGTCTGTATTTTGGTGCGCCTAAATATGTAATATCTATAGTTGAATCTTTCTTTATTATATCTAACAATGTTTTTTTAATTATTTCAACACCATTAGATTCATTATTTGTAATTTCCATAATTCCTCTAATTTCAACTGAAGGAAGTTTAATTTTTGAGCAGATATCTTCAATTATAGTTGCAGTTTTTTTTGCAAGTTTTAGTTCTTTAACTGATTCTATTCCATTTCTTCCAATAGATATGAAGGCATCATAGACTGAATCAAATTTTGAATAAATACTGTCTTCTAATTTTTCGATTTCTTCATCTGATAATTTAGCTTTTTCTTGAAGATTTTGTAATAGAGTTTTACCTTTTTCAAACTTTTTAACTTCTTTGAGTTTTTGCTTTTTCTGATCTTTTGAAACTTGTTTTAAAGAGAGATCAATATCTCCTCGTTGAGCATTTACTTTTTTTACAAGAAGAACTTTTTTCTCCCCATCTCTGACAAATCTGTTTACTGATCTAATCCATCCGGGAGCAATTTCTGAAATATGTAAAAATCCTGGAATATCGTCATATTCATCCAGTGTAACATATGCCCCATGATCCATCACTTTGGTAATGGTTGCAAGAATAATCTCACCTTGTTCAGGCATTTCTTGGATTTCAGTAGACATTTCTTCTAAAACTCCTTCATGCGTAAATTAATGTTTGCTGGTTAGAAATCAATGCCTTTTTTTGCTTTAATTCCTTGTTGAAATGGATGTTTTATCTCTCTCATTTCTGTTACAAGATCTGCAATTTCAATAACCTCATCTTTAGCATAATTTCCTGTTAATATCAAATCTATGCTCTTTGGTTTTGATTTTATTATGTTTAGTACATCATCTAGTGAAATTAGATTGAGATTTACTGCATAGTTTATCTCATCTAAAATTACAATATCATAATTTCCTGATTGTATTTTTTCATTACTAATTCTAATTGCCTCTTTTGCGACTCTTTGATGATCTTCTTTTGGACTTTTATCATCAATTATACCAACAAACCCTTTACCTACTGCAACCATTTCAAATTCAGGTTCGAGTCTTTTTGATGAATCTATTTCACCATAATGCCATGAACCTTTAATGAACTGGATCATGCAGATTTTTTTCCCATATCCTGTTGCACGTAAAGCAATTCCTAAAGCTGCAGTTGTTTTACCTTTACCTTTTCCAGTATATACTATAGTCAAACCATCATTTTCCATAAATTCTATTCAATAGTTCTCACTAAAAACATTGAGGACATCTATAATCTATCAATTTAAATAAAAAATGATCCTAGTCATGCAAATTGAGAATTCCTAGAATTGTGATTGCAGGTGCTACTAGTGGAGTCGGAAAGACATCAATAACATGTTCAATAATTTATGCATTACAAAAATGTGGTTTTTCTGTTCAACCATTTAAAGTTGGACCTGACTATATTGATCCGGGATATCTTTCTAGTATTTCAAAAAATCAAACACACAACTTGGATGCGTGGCTTATGGGTGAAAATCAACTATTGAATAGTTTCACTTTGAATTCTAAATCAAATATATCTGTAATAGAGGGTGTCATGGGATACTATGATGGATTTAGTGGAGATTCAAATTATGCTAGCACTCATCATGTAGCATCACTTACAAAATCACCTGTACTGCTAGTTTTAGATGCAAGTAAAACTTCTCGCTCTATTGCTGCAACTGCACTTGGCTTTCTAAAATTTCACAGAAATTCTCATATTGCTGGAATTATTTTAAATAAAATAGGTAGCAAAAAACATGAACTTTTGTGTAAAAGTGCACTAAAAATTACAAAACTTCCAATTATTGGCGTTGTTCCAAAAAATCCTTCATTGAATATGCCATCTAGACATCTAGGATTAATTTCTACATTAGAAAGCAAAGCTCTCAAAACACAAATTGGAAAAATTTCAAAAATAATATCTGAATATTTTGATGTTAACCAAATTATTAAAATTGCAAAAAATACTACTGAACTAAACAAAAAATCAAAACCTGTATACAAGAAAACAAAAACTACCATAGCTGTCGCACTTGATACTTCGTTTAATTTCTATTATCAAGATAATTTAGAGGCACTACGTCGTGAAGGTGCAAATTTAAAATTTTTTAGTCCTGTGAAAGACAAAAAAATTCCTAAATGTGATGGAATTTACATTGGCGGTGGATTTCCTGAAATTTTAGGGAATGATCTTGAAAAAAATCAAATTATGAAACAATCAATCAAGAAATTGTCTGAAAATAACCTTCCCATTTATGCTGAATGTGGTGGTTTAATGTATTTAACAAAATCAATTTCATCTGAAAATAAAAAATATAAAATGATTGGTCTGTTTGATGCTGAAACTAGAATGACAAAGAAAATGAGACTCAACTATACAAAAGGTAAGATCATTACAAAAAATTCAATTTCGGACAAATTCCATAATTTTCAAGGTCATGAATTTCATTATTCGCAATTAGATTCTATTTCATCTGATTCAAAATTTGCTTATAGTTTGGAAATTGGTGAAGGAATTAAGAAACATCAAGATGGATTGATTCAAGATAATACTTTGGCCTCATATGGACATCTGTATTTTGATAGCTCAAACTATGCAGAAATTTTTGTTAAGAACTGTTTAAACTATTCAAAAAGATGATTCTGCTCTAATTAATTTAAAAATTGCATTGATTGTGGCAGAAACTGAAGAACTGCCTCCCTTTCTACCGATATTTGTAATAAATGGTGTTTCTTCCAACTTTGACAACTCTTCTTTTGATTCAGCAGCGCAGATGAATCCTACTGGAATTCCAATGATTAAAGCTGGTTTTACTATGCCCTCTTTGACCATCTGAATTACTTCCTGAAGGGCAGTTGGAGCATTTCCTATTGCCACAACTCCTCCATCAATATCTGATGCAGCAGTCCTCATTGATACTTGGGATCTAGTTTTACCTTCTTTTTTTGCCAATTCCATTATTTCTGGTTTTGAAATATTGCAAACTATATTGTTTCCAAAATCTTTTGGATTTTGTTTATTCATTCCTCCAATTACTCCATTAACATCAACTACTATGCTACAACCATTTCTCAAAGCATTCATTCCGCTCTCAATTGCATCTTTGTGGAAAATTAACTTATTTTTATCTGCAAAATCAAAATCTGCTGTTGAATGAATAATTCTTCTAACGATAGGCCATTCTTTTTCACTAAAATTATGTGAGCCTATTTCATCTTCAATCATTTGCATACTGGCATCTTCAATTGATTGACCTTTCTTAGTTTGCATTTTCTACCTCTTTAGCTCTCTCTAATATCAAATCTATCATTTTTTGATCAGTTCCTATATGTTTTGTAATGTATGCTTTTTCTATAGTAGATTTTTCAAGCGCTGGTATCAAATCATTACTGATATCAGTTTTTACATGTGCTCCCTCATGAAGAAAATAAAACACAATTATCAAAACTTTGGGATTATTTTTTTCACAATTTTTAATTCCTTCAAAAATATCTGGTTGTTCTATCTCTAACCAACATCTACTGACATTTCTATAGGAATCTTTTAGATTATTTACAATGTAATCCAATGACATTTGGGCATTAGGATCCTTACTCCCATGTCCAATAATCATCACATCTACTTCATTATTTGAAAGCGTAATTTCATTTTCTTTTAATGTTGTAGATATTCTACTTTCAACAACATCAACCAATGTTTTATGCATGCTCATTTGCTTTGTAACTACAAATTTTACTTTGGTGTCTTTTTGATATTTCATTGCCTCAGTAACTGCAATTTTTACTTTTTTACCAGGATACAAAAAGTAAGGAACGATAGTCAAAGAATCAATATCTTGTTTCAGACATTTAGGAATTCCATCCTCGATATATGGTGGTTCTACCTCTAGAAAACAGTAATCTGTAAAAACATAGTCTCCTTTTGCCTTGATTCCTTGGCAAATTACATCTAATTCTTCAGATGCTTCTCTTTCTCTGCTGCCTCTGTCAATAAGTAACAATCCTCTTTTCAATTCAAAATCCTCGCTATGGCTATAGTCAGATTTGGTGGGAATTTCTGCTTTTCTACTATCAATTCCCCATTTGATACTTTTATCGCAGCAGCTTCTGACACACTTGCAGTTCCTTCAAAAGCTTTTACTGTTTCAGAAGGATTTGGAGCAGAAATCTCTGCCAAATCTTCTCTATTTACATACTCTACTGGAATTCCCATTTCTTCCCCGAGTTCTATTAATCCCTGTACGTCTTTTGGTTTTTTTATTGATGCTAGTTTTGCAATTGATTTTGAATTTAGTTTGAATTTTTCCAAGCAAAATTCAATTCCTTCCCTAATAGTTTCTTTTGTAGTATCCCAATGTAATCCAATCCCAATTACCAAGCTGGGAGGTCTATAAATCACAGATTCTTTTGAAATTTCATCCTCAATTATTTTATCTGAAATTATCAAATATGCTTTAGACTTTGATTTTTTTAAATCTTCCATATTTTCATAAATTACAACATTTTTTGGTAATTTTTTATACCAATTTTTCTCTCCTGTTTCTTGAAATATACCAATTGGTTCTTCATTTACCATATGTGCGCTGATTCTAGTTACTGTTGAATCATCATCTATTTTCCAATTAAATTCTCTTCCTACTAGATCTACTGAAATTGTTTTGTTTACATCTGCTGCTGTGGTAATTACAGATAAAGCTCCTAGTCTTTTTGCAATTTCTTCAGTAAGTTCATTTGCTCCTCCTATATGTCCAGATAAAACACTAATAACAAAATTTGATTTATCATCAATTACAATAACTGCAGGATCTGTTTTTTTGTCTTTCAAATATGGAGCAATTAATCTAATTACTGCCCCTAATGAAAAAATACAGATTAATGCATTATTATTTTTAAAAAGTTCAACAATTTTCTCTGTTGTAGGCTCTGAATACCATGTAATCCCCACTACATTAGTTGTCAATTTTGAAGGAGCAAATATACCCCAATCAGGAAATAGTTTTTTTAAATTTTCTCCAATATTTACTCCATTTTTAGTAATAGCAAGAACTGAAATTTTTTCCATAATCAAAATCTTTTAACTTTAATAAAATACCTTACTGTTCAGATTTTCGAGCCAAAATATTTCCTTCAAAATCAAACAATATTACATCTATTGGAACTTTTTCTTCAGAATGTTTTCTCATATGTTTATACGTCTCAGCACAAATCAAATCAAAAAATCCATTGATCTTATTCTTTTGAATGATTTCTGAAACATGTCTAGCTGTATTTGCTTTTTTTATATCTTGAATTATACTTTCATTAGCATTACATTTTTGAGCTAATTCAGCAAGAAAACTCATATCTACTTTCGATCCTTTAACATGAGTTTGTTTAACTCCTGCTGCCATTTTTGCTAGCTTTCCAATGAAACCCACAACATATGCTCTTTTGATTTCTTTTTTACCGCATTGCTGAATTGCATATCCTGAAAAATCACCTATTTGTACAAAACAATGTACTGGTAAATCTACTATTTTTTTTGCAAAATCTTCACTCCTTCCACCAGTTGTAAGCACTACTGTATCATTCCCAGCTGCAATTGCCACATCCAAATTTTGTCTAATTGATGCTGCATAAGCTGCAGTAGAAAACGGAATAACAATTCCACTAGTTCCTAAAATTGAAATTCCATTTATGATTCCCAACCTTGGATTGTCTGTTTTAGGCCCTAACTCTTTTCCTTTAGGTACTGAAATAACTACTCTGATTCCTTTTTCTAAAAGAATTTCTTTTCCTGTTTCTCTTAAATTCTCAGTGATCATTTTTTTAGGAACTGGGTTTATTGCAGGTTTGTTGATTTCCAAACCCAATCCCGGTTTAGTTACTATGCCTACTCCTTCTCCGCCATCGATATCAATTTCATTTATTTTTTCAGTAAATGACAATTCCACAATAATTTCTGCCCCATGAGTAACATCAGGATCATCTCCTCCATTTTTGATCACTATGCATTTTGCTTTGTCTAATTCAAATTCACATGAATGTATTGGAATTTGAATATAGGATCTTTTTGGTAATAAAATATCCACATTTTCAATTTTTTTCTGATTAATTATTGATAATAGTGCAGCTTTTGATGCTGCTGTTGCAGAACTTCCCGTAGTGTACCCTGTCTTTAATTTTGTCTTTTCTTCTTGCACATTGGTTGTATTCATTTTATGGTATTAACTCTTATTTCTTAATTTTTGAAAATTATTCAAATAGATTTAAAATTAAAACAAGCTTAGTTCTATTATGGTTAAACCTCTAAAGATTGTTGTTACTGGAGCTAGTGGTTTTATTGCAAAAAATCTTCGAAAATATTTATCAGAAGAAAATATCGAATTAATTTCAATATCTAGAAATGATTTTAATAATTTTAAATCTGAAACTAAAATCATTTCAAAGAATTATGAAGAAAAAATAATACTTGAAAAAATACAAAATTCGGATGCATTAATTCATCTTGTTGGAATAGGAAAACAATCTGTAGATACTGACTATGATACGATAAATACTAATTTAACAAAACATGTTGTAAATCTAAGTAAGAAAGCTAGAATTAAAAAAATCATTTTTTTAAGTGGTTTAGGAGTTTCACCAACGACATCATTAAGTTATTTTATTTCAAAATATAATGCTGAAAAACAAATTATTGACTCTGGATTAGACTTTGTAATTTTTAGACCTTCATATATTGTTGGAAAAGATGATTTGCTTTCAAAAAATCTAAACAAGCAAATCAAATCTGGAGAAATTATGATTCCTGGTTCTGGTACATATTCAATTCAACCAATATGCGTGTCTGATGTTGTAAAAGTTATTTTTGAGTCAACATTTCAATTCAAATTCAATAATAAAATTATCGATCTTGTTGGACCTGACTATATAACTTTTGAAAAATATGTTAAACTCTTTTCTAAAGGAACTAAAACAAAAATTAGAAAAATCAAACTTGAAGACGCATATCATGATGCAATTATAAATTCAAAACCTGATTTTGGAATTGATGATCTCAACATCTTAATTGGTAATTTTAAAGGAAATCACAAAAGATTATCTAAAATATCTAAAATTAAATTTCAATCTGTATTGGAACTACTACGATCCGGAAGATTGTCTTAATACTTCAGATTTATCGGTTTTTTCCCATGTAAATTCTGGCTCATTTCTTCCAAAATGACCATAAGCAGCAGTTTTTTTGTAAATAGGTCTCTTCAAATCCAATTGTGAAATAATTCCTGATGGCTTCATATCAAAATTATTTCTAACTAATTCCTCAATTTTACTTTCAGGAATTTTGTTTGTTCCAAATGTATTAACATAAAGTGATACTGGTTCTGCTACTCCTATTGCATATGCTAATTGAACTTCACATCTATCAGCTAATCCTGCAGCCACAAGATTTTTTGCAATATATCTACACATGTAACATGCAGATCTGTCCACTTTAGATGGATCTTTTCCTGAAAATGCTCCTCCTCCATGTCTTCCAAATCCACCATAAGTATCAACGATAATCTTTCTTCCAGTCAATCCTGCATCTCCATGTGGACCACCAATCACAAATTTTCCTGTTGGATTAATGTGAATCTTGATTTTATCATTCCAAAGATTTCCTAAAACTGGTTTGATTACCTTATCAATAATTTCTCTAGATATTTCTTCTTGAGAAACTTCTGGAGCATGTTGTGTTGAAACGACAACTGTTTCAATTTTAGTTGGTTTGTCATCTTCATATCTTACAGAAACTTGTGTTTTTCCATCCGGTCTTACCCAAGTGAGAACCTTATTTTTTCTAACTTCAGCAAGTTTCTGTGCAAGTTTTTGAGAGAGTAAAATTGGCATTGGCATTAGCTCTTCTGTTTCATTTGTTGCATATCCAAACATTAATCCCTGATCACCTGCTCCCTGTTCTTTTTCTTCAGTGGCTGTAACACCTTGACTGATATCTGGACTTTGCGCATGAAGACGTAAAGTTATTTCACAAGATTCTGTGTCAAACATCAAATCTTTATTGTCATATCCAATTTCTCTAATTGTTTTTCTGACTAATTCTTCTTGAGCTTTTTTGTCAAAATTCGCTTTAGATGTAACTTCACCTGCAACTGCTACAAAATCTGTGGTAACCATTGTTTCCACTGCCACTCTTGAATCTGGATCCTGTCTAAGATATTCATCTAAAAACGCATCAGAAATATTATCACATATTTTATCTGGATGTCCTTCAGTTACTGATTCAGATGTAAATAGAAAATTGTTGGTCATAAAACCACGTCACTAACTAGAGTTCGTTTTCTAGTTTGATAAATAATACATTGTTGCCTCTTACGATAACTCTGCCGTAATTTGCAATTGTTTTACCATCATGAAGCTCTTCAGCATCAGTCATAATCAAATTCATATAAGAATCAACATTGTCCATCTTTCCTTTGTATTCTACTTCATTTTTCAGTCTTACAGTAACTTTCTTCTTGGTACTTTTTTGAAGAGTCGTTAGAGGTCTTTTTGCGCTAGTAGTTGGTTGGGACACTAATTGTTCACTTATTTTGAAACTTTGTTCTCTAGCATAAAAGCCTTACCTCTTTTATGAAAATTGAAATTCCTTAAATTTTTTCTTCTTTTTCTAATAATTATCCAAATGATCTCTACAGGTTTGCAAAAATTAGACAAATTCTTGTCAGGTGGAATTCCTAATAATGTAATTGTAGATGTCTTTGGTGAAAATGGAACTGGAAAAACTCTATTCTTATTACAATTGTCTATAAATTCAATTAAAAATGGTGGTAATGTTTTGTATTTCGACACTACTGGTGGATTTAGACCAGAACGAATCATCGAAATTCAAAAAGAATTAGAAATAGAGATGAATTTGTTGGAAAAAATCACTGTATCTAGAATTACAAATACTTCAGAACAAATCAAATCAATCAACAACCTTGAACAAAGTGACTTTACTTTAATTGTGATTGATAATATAACTGATTTATTTTCTTATGAATATCAAAAAGATGAATCTACATTTGAAAAAAATCTACTATTTATGAAATACATGCATGAATTATCAAAATTAGCAATCGCAAAAAAAATTCCAATAATAATTACTAATATGATTAGAATAGCAAACGATATTGAAATAGAAAACATGCAAAATGCAATTGATCCTTACACCCATATCAAAATACATCTTTTTAAAAATTCATCAAAATTTAGCGGTCAAATTTATTGGGCATTAAAAAAAGAAAGTTTTTCTTACACCATTAATAAAATTGGCCTGTCTGATAATAGTGAAGATTTTTAACGGTCTATTCTTAGGTTAAATGATGGCAGGGATTTTTGATTCAATACCAATTATTACTGTAGTTTTATTTGCACTTGGCTTAGTCGGTGTAATTGTTTATGAACGATCACGATCAAATAACACAATCGAATCATCTTCTTAGTTCTTTATTTGGAAAATTTGGCTTTTCTAAACTAACTGAAATTCAAAAGAAAGCATCGCCAATAATTTTACAAAAAAAAGATTGTCTTGTAATTGCACCAACAGGTTCTGGTAAAACTGAATGCTCAGTCATACCAATTTTTTCACTTGTAAAAAATGCTAAAAAAAGTGGAAAAATCAAAACTCTATACATTACTCCATTAAGGGCATTGAATCGTGATGTCTTTCGAAGAATCACAAAATATGCTCATGAAAACCAATTGACAATTGAAATCCGTCATGGTGACACTAGTCAAAAGGATAGAAAAAAAATAACTGAAAATCCACCCGATATTCTAATTACAACTCCTGAAACCCTGATAATTCTCTTAACACAACTCAAAATGCTTACTGCATTAACTGATTTAGAATGGATTGTAATTGATGAGGTACACGAGTTGCTATCTAGTGAAAGAGGTTCTCAACTTTCATTAAGTATTGAAAGGCTAGAATTAAACTCAAAATATCCACTTACAAAAGTTGGATTGTCTGCTACAGTTGGAAATGTTGATGAGGCTGGAAAATTTGTTGTAGGTACTAAACGAAAATGTAAGATTATACAAGATACTTCTGTAAGAAAATACGAAGTAGAAATAAAATATGTTGATGGGACAATTACCGATGTAGCAGAAAAAATTATTGAATATGTATTAGAATTGGAATTAGATTCCCCCGTTCTTCTTTTCACTAATACTAGAGGAGAAGCTGAGTTTTTAGCATCAATTTTAAAAGAAAAATCATCTTTTCCTATCGAATTACACCACGGTTCTCTCTCAAAACAAGTTAGGGAAGAAACTGAACTAACTTTACGTGAAGGAAAACGTGGTATTGTAGTATGCACATCTTCACTAGAGTTAGGTCTAGATATTGGAACCATTGAATTAGTAATTCATTATGGTTCTCCTAGACAAGTATCAAAGTTTGTTCAAAGAATTGGAAGAAGTAAACACAATCGCGATGCGTCAGCTCAAGGATTAATCATTACAAATAACCCTGATGATGAATTTGAAGCAAGAGCCATTCTTGATCGTATTCAAGAAGGCTCAATTGAAGAGCAAAAAATTCATGATGGTTCACTTGATGTTTTAGCTCATCATTTAGTTGGACTATCGATGCAAATTGGTGAAATTTCAGTAGAATTGGCTTTTAATTTAGTAATCAAAGCATATCCATTTAGAAATTTAAAAATTAAAGATCTAATTGACGTACTAGATTTACTTGATTCAAATTATTTGATATTTTTTGATAGAACAAAAATGACTTATTGGAAGAAAGGCAGATCATTCAAATATTATTTTGAAAATCTCTCAACAATACCGGATATTTTAAAATTCAAAGTTTTTGATAGTGTCGGTAAAAAAATTATTGGATCTTTAGATCAAAGATTTGTAGGTGATTTTGGTGACTCAGGAAATATCTTTGTTTTAAAAGGTTCACAATGGAGAATTCTCAATGTAGATGAAAAATCATTCAGTGTTAATGTCGAACCATTCAGAGGAGGAGGAGTGACAGTCCCCTACTGGGAAGGAGAAAGTATTGCAATTGATTATAAAACTGCACGAAAAGTAGGAAATTTTCGTAGTAAAGTTAAGAGTGGAAATATCACATTAACAAATAACATAATAGAAAAACTAACTTTTAATCAAATTCCAGATGAAAATAACATTGTAATTGAATCTAATCGATCTCAAGGCTCAATTGTAATTCATTCTTGTTTGGGCACTAAGATCAATTCCACATTGTCTACATTGCTTTCTTCAATGCTTTCTACAATGTTGGGCTCAATTGTTGATTCTCGTTCTGATGGGTATAGAATTGTTTTATCTTCTAATTCAAGAATTTCAGAAAAACTTTTCATTGAAATACTAAAAGACGATTATGATTTACAATCTATTGTCAGTGGATCTTTAACTGGAACTCATAATGTAAATTGGAGAACTTGGTGTGTTGCAAAAAAATTCGGTGTTGTAGGCCGTGGTGCAGTATATGAAAGAAAATCTGCTCGATTTTTATACGAACGATATTCTAAAACAGCACTCGTACATGAAGCATTACGTGAATTATTCCATGATAAATATGATCTTAGAAATTCTGAAATGATCTTAAAAAAGATTAAAGATGATGAAATTCATATTACATGGTTAGAAGTCGATAAATTTTCAAAATTAGCTGAACCAATTCTAGATCATACTGCAAAATATTATTCTTCTCCTGCAAATCTTGACAAAGGAATTCTTGATCTTGTTAAAGCTAGACTGGAAAAAACTAAACATCGCTTGATTTGTGCTCGTTGTGGAAAATGGGAACGTGTAATGCAAACTCATGAGGTAAAAAATTCGATGGTTTGTCCTTATTGTAAGGCAAGACAAATCACTGCGACATATTATTCAGATTATGATTTACCTAAAATAATTAGAAAAAAGCATGATGGGAAAAAACTATCTGTAGAAGAAAAACACAAGTTTGTTCGTGCCTGGAAAGTTGCATCTTTAGTTGAAAATTTCGGTAAAACTGCTATTACTGTGATTTCTGGATATGGTGTAGGTGCTGATACTGCTGCAAGAATTTTGAGGAATATGGTTGATGAGGAACATTTGTTCAAACAAATCTATGAAGCAGAAAGACAATATGTTGTAACTAGAGGTTTTTGGGATTCTTAGTTCTTTTTTATAATTTTAGAAAACGGACTAATGAATAATTCTATTCTACCTTCTAGTCCTGGTTTTGCATTAAGTCCAGTAATTGAAATAATTTCTCCCAATTCACATTTATCGATAATTCTTGATAGATTTCTCCAACCTTTTACCCAAATTTGTCCTGTATCATCTTCAACAAACATTTCTGAAAGTGCTATTGATTCACCTGATTTTGTTTGAATTTCACGTCTTTCAGGAACTTTCAATACTATTGCCTCAATACAGTAAATTGCATCTACTTTGATATCGTTAATTTTTGTTCTGAGTTGAGACAATAAAGGAATAGATTCATCATTATCTAATTTTCTTACAAAAGAATTTTCATCCAATGTAATTGAATTTCCATAAACTTTTGATGGCATACATTCTATGACATCTCCTTCTACACAGATGCTAGTTGAGTTTGATAAATCACTGATATTAAATAAATTCTTTTTATTGTCGACGGCCAAAATCATATTTTTGCCACTGTCTGTTGGCGTTATAGATAGAACTCTTGTAATTATTGGTTCTGCTTCTTTACCACCCTCAATTTCAATTATTGTAGCATCATTTCCATGAATTTCTAATCCTTGATTTCCTGATTTTACTCTGACACCAAGTAATCTTACTTTGGCAGATTGTGCGATCATATTTGGGATGGCGGATTCATCTTTTCCCCAAAGTACTACTCTCATTCCATTTCCATCTTTACCTTTTAGCCTCATTCTTAGTGCTTTTCCAGGCATACCGCGAGAATTTGTAAATTCCATTCCACTAATCATTCCATCAATAATTCCAGAAATCACTAGATCTTTTTGTCCCTCTTGAGATTCACTAACATCTTTTGTAATATTATCAATAGTTGGGATTTCACTTTTGGTATCTGTAGTTTCTATATTTGATCCAGAACCAATGTTAATTGTTGGAGAACCATCCAGATCAGATTTTACATAAGCTTTAATTATTTTGATTAGATCACCTGGTTTTAGATTTTCAAGACCAGGAAGATTTGCTTTTTCATCCCATAGCTTTACACTGGCTGTGGAATTTGTATCGTACACGGTCATTGTTCTAAGATAGAATGGAGAACCATCTTTTCTAGAAAATTGTTTTGCCGGTGAGAGATTCAAAACTCTTGTTTCTAATGAAATTTCTTTTGCTCCTGCATATAGATCCTTTAATTTAATCTCGAGTTTTTCTGGTTCTGATAATGTTATCCCATAATCGGAAGCAATTAGAAATAATGCACCTTGATCTGTTAAATAACCTGCACCAATTTTTTCTTTCTTCTGTTTAATCTGTTCTTCAAGATCACTTTTAGTTAACTCTGGCTTTTGTGCAAGTAATTTATCAATAAGATTTTCAAATTCAGACAATTCATTTTTGATAAACTTGTTCTATTAATAAAAATTTCATTCTTTTGAAATTTTATTTTTCTAATAAAATGATCGCTTTAACACATTTTTATTGAATTTTCAAATCTGTCTGTTCGACAATTTTCCAAATCTCTACATGATTTATTGCAATTAATTCAAATTTTTGAAAAACTATCTTGATTTATCTCACTAACTAAATTAATAGGAAGATCGCAGTTTTGATATGTCCTGCATTGATGTTAACCATCTATCAAAATCATATGGTTCAGTTAAAGCTGTAGATGATCTTGTTCTATCCGTAAAATCAGGCCAAGTTTTTGGATTTTTAGGACCAAATGGTGCTGGAAAATCCACTACAATCAAACTCCTCACTACTCTAATTCCACCATCAAGTGGTTCACTAACTATCTTGGGTGTTGACGCTGTAGCCGAACCCCTTAAAATTCGTCATAAAATTGGAGTTGTTTTACAGCAGCCCAGCTATGAACCTACATTATCAGTGGAAAAATCTCTTGAAAAATATGGTATGATGTGGAATGTTCCTAAAATTGAACGTAAAAAAAGAATGGAACAACTCTTGGATGATTTTGATCTAGTCGAAATTCGTAAGAAAAGAAATGAAGATCTATCCATTGGTCAAAGAAGAAGAGTCCAAGTTGCACGTGAATTTATGCATGATATGGAATTATTATTTTTAGATGAACCAACAGTTGGATTAGATCCAAGTGCTAGAAGAAAATTATTAGATTATTTAAAAAATAAAGTTAAAACAGGTTTGACAATTTTTTACACCACACACATTCTATCTGAAGCAGAATACCTATGTGATCAAATAGCTATTATTGACAAAGGAAAAATTGTTACTGTTGATTCTCCTGATGCATTAAAAAATAGATTTGGAAAAGTAAAAACCATTAAAATTCATTTATTGGAGAAACTATCTGAAATTATTTCTCTATTGTCTGGTATTCATGATTGTAAAATTGATTTTGAAACTGGAACTAATATAATTATTCGTTCAGAGCAATCTGAATTAGTACTGTTAAAAGTATTGAAAATACTTAATGATAATAAAATTGACATTGAAGATCTATCTGCGGTACCAACAAATCTTGAAGAGATCTTTTTGAATATGGTAAGAGACAATGCACCCAATAATTAGACTTGTAAATAGAAATCTCACGATTTCTCTCAATCCTGGATTTTTGATTTGGCAAGTAATTTTTCCTTTAATCTATATTTTTGTAGCTGGTTTTGCATATGCACCGTTAATCAACGCCGTTCCATTTGGAAATAAAGAACTTGATTATCCAGCATTTTTAGCATCTGGCATGATTGGATTTAACATAATGAATAGTACACTAATTTCTGGCATCATTATTTGGAATGATAGAAAACACGGAATGTTTGAACAAATTATGTCTGGACCATTCACTAGGAGTCATTACATTCTAAGTAATATCTGCACTATTGGAATAATTGGATTAGTTAGTGCTGGATTAATAGCTGTAGTTGGATATCCAGTATTCTTTGAATCTGTAGAATTTTCATTTGTTACAATTCCAATAATCATTTTTGGCGCTATCATTGGTTCAGTACTTTTTGGTTCATTGGCATCAATTATTTCAACTAGATTACGCTCAAGTGAAGGATTCAATGTAATTATTAATACTGTTTTTCTTTTTTTCGCTTTTGTTAGTACTGCATTTTATCCAGCTGGCGGTGCCCCCGAACCTTTACGAACAGCATTTTATCTAAACCCATTAACATATCTTGTAGATGTAATTAGAGCAGGAATTTTTGGAACTATTGATGAGTTTGTAATTATCGAAATGATTATTCTTGTGGCAATTGCATCAACATTATTTATCATTGCTTCACGATTACTTACAAAATTAGACTTTTAGTAACTAAAATTATTTTTTAAATTTTTCATATAATTCATTAATTTTTTTAACAATGTCTAAATTTTCATATTCTACTAATTTTAGATTTGGAATAACACAATGTCCTCCAATAATGCCTGGATACATTTTTGGTCTATTGCCTAAATTTTCATGAATCTCATCTGCAAATTTCCACATTTCGTCAAAATCTATGCCTTCTTTTTCACAAATCATTTTTGTAATTTGAGCATAATTGATTAGCCATCCATAGTATGTTGTATCAACCAAAATTTTTGCTAACTCTGCAGTTTTTGTTGTTGACATCCATTCTATTTTTTCAAATCGTTTTTCTAAATCTGTTTTAATTTTAGGATCTATCTGTTTATCATCTGATGAAATAAATTTTGTGTATTTTTTAATATCATCTAAAAATCTTCTGTGAACTCCTCTAACTGGTGAAAATAAAACTGGTATTTTAGAATTATTTTGTATATTTTTTGTTGTTCCAGGTTTTACCGTAGAATGTATTAGAACAGCTTTTAGGCCTTCAATCTTATTGATCCAGTTAACTGTAATATCAATAAAGTCTGTTAATTCTCCAGGAAGACAAACATGAAGATATTCTGGATCCTTAATTTTATCATTTTCTGAATAGTTATTACATTTTGAGCTATCTGCATCAATTCCAACACAATTACATTTTCTCTCCTCTAGAAGATCAAATAGAGTTTCTCCAACTTCACCCATTCCTAAAATGATATCCGTCATATGCCTAATTTCAAAAAAACTATCTATGTTATATTCGTGTACAAAAATTGATTATTTTTAAAGAAAGTAGCCCGGCCCAGACTCGAACTGGGGTCAAAGGCTTCAAAGGCCTCTATGCTTGACCGCTACACTACCGGGCTGCTAAATCGAGCACTCTCATTCCCTTAATGAACTTTTTATTTGAATTTGACTCTTAAAACTAAATTCAACTATTCTTCTATTATCTTGATCAATTTTTCAATGGGATTTTCCATATGTTTTCTAATTCCTTCTGCCCTTTTTTGACTCTCATTATTAGTAGATTCAAAAATTTTTTTAATGTGATTTGAAATCTTATTTGGACTTGTTTCCCTTTTTATCAAATATTTTTTTACTAAAAAGTTTTCAATGATATTTGGAACTGCATTGTATGATATTGTAGGAATTCCCATTAATGCAGATTCGGCAGTCATGGTACCACCAGATCCAATGAAAATATCTGTATTATTTAGCAAATGTTTCCCATCATATGTCATTTTTACGATTTTAACTTTTTTACTAATTATTTTTTGTAAATTTTCAATTTGTTTTGTATATCTTCCCAATACTACAATGTTTTCATTTTCATATTCTTTTTCAATTTTTTTTATGATTGGGATAATTTTGCTAGATTTTGAAGTATATGATGCCTCTTCTTCTTCTACTCTTATCAGAATATTTTTTTTATTGTTATTTTTGAATGGCAGTTTTGATTTCTCATTAATTTTTCGCTGTATTGTAACAAATGCATCAATTGCTTTGTACTGAATAATATTTTTTTCATCAATCCCGTACTTTGAAAATTCTTTTTTAGGTATTGTAAAAGGAATTAATAATTTTTGAATTAATGGTAACGTTAATCGCATTACTGCTTCTGCATGTGGAGAATCACAAAATGCTATATGTTTAATTCCTAATCCAAATGCAATTCTTGCTGCTTCTGGAGAGCAAAAACTAATTACAATGTCTGGAGAAAATATCTTGATTTTTCTAGACAGTTTCTCCATTCTGTCAATACTGGCTTTGAGTTTAGTTTTTTTATCTCCTCCACCATGTTTTCCTACAAAAATGAGGTCAAAATCACGTATTTTTGCTAATTTTGAAACTTCCTCATAATCTCTTGAAGTACACAAAAGATGGTGTTTTTTCCTTAATTTTTCAATTATTGGTTCAGAAAACAATAATTGTTTTGGTGTAAGAATATCTATCCAGATTTTCAAGTAATTCCTCTAATTATGGTAAGTTCAATAAGTTTTTCTTAGTCCAATACCAGCTGTAATCTATGGGGGGAGCAAAAGTTGTCGTTTATGGTCTTAGCACTGAAGGATATGCAATTGCATCTCAAATGGCAATCAAAGGTGCAGATGTTTACATAATAGATGAATCAACTCCTTCAGCAATTTCACTCAAAGCTGAAATTGCCAAAACATATCCAAACGTATCTTCTCTAAAAGAAGATGAACCTCTTTTAGCTATGGAACCAATTGATGTAGCAATTTCAAAAGCACAATATCTTTTCTTTACTCCAAGAATTAGAAAAACTGGACAAGATATCAAAACTGAAATTCATTCAAAATTTAAAGATGCAGTAACTTCAATGAAAAAAAACAGCTCAGTAATATTCACACTTCCAACAGGATTTGGAGGTAACAATGAAAATATTTCATTACTAGAACATGTAACAGGTCTTGAAACTGGAAAACATATTTCGTATTTTTATTATCCTATTGAGGATCTTAAAGAACAACCAAAAATCATTGGATCATTTAATGGAAAGGAAGATCCAATACTTGCAGAACTCCTTACAGTAGGTAAAAAAGAGAAAAAATTTGTAGCAATTTCATCCTCTGAACATTTTCATGCTATTGATGTTTTGTCTCGATTTTCAAGTTTATGTAGCATTTTAGAAGTTTGTAAATATGCTCAAGATGATATTACCAAAAATGATCTTTCTTCAGATGATTTTCAGGAAATATATTTGGACAATATGGTTAGTGGTTTATTTGATTTGAAATCTCTAGGCTCGTCTTTTGAAGGTGCAAATTCTCTAATGTATCTAATTAATGGAAGTGTTAAAGGAATTGACGGATACATCAAGCGATTAATTGATGAGATTCGTTCAACATTAAAGAAAAATGATCTTAAAGCAAGTAGAACAAAGATTGCATTATCTTGGACACTCGATCAACATGCAATGCGTGGAGATAAAATTGAAATGCTACAAAATTTGACATCAAGGTTACGTGATTACATTGGTGATGTGGAGGCGTATGAAGATCCAAATTTTGATCTATTTCATAGTGATAAAACTACAATTGTTGTAGCCTGTTCAAAATCTGATTTTGATAATATTGAAAAGACAAAACAGGATTCTGATTTGATAATTGTAAAAGCTAATCCTTTATGTGAAACAATCAATAATAGTATAAATTAGCTAAATTACTATTTTGATTGAATTGTCTAATGAATCTAATTCTGATGAAATCCCAGTAAATGTCATATCTGAAAATAATGAAGAAAATAATTCTTACATGACAGAATCAATATCTTTAGAATCCACCATTGATGAATTAACTAAACAATTAGAATTAGAAAAACAAAGATCATTTGAATTTGAAGAAAAATTAAAACTTGTATTAGCTGATTTTCAAAATCTAAGTAGGAAAACCCAAACTGATATAGAAAATGGAATAAATTCAAAAATTAACGAATTTGCATTAGATTTTTTACAAGTTTATGATGATTTTCTTAGAGCTAAAGAAGTTTTTTCTGAAAGTAAAATTAATTCAGACGGTCTAGACTCAATCTTAAAAAATATGAATTCTTTATTGCAAAAATATCAAATTAAACCAATTGATGCTTTAGGAGAAATTTTTGATCCAAATTTCCATGAGGCTATATCGATAATCATAGATCCTGATTTGGATGATAATACAATTACAAAAGAGATCAGGAAGGGATATATTTCTCATGAGAGAGTTATAAGACCGACGTTAGTTGAAATTTCAAAAAAGGAATGATGATAAAATATGGCTAAAATAATTGGAATTGATTTAGGAACAAGTAACTCTGCTGCGGCAGTTGTAATGGGTGGTAAACCAACCATTATTCCAGCTGCAGAAGGCGCTACAGTAGGAGGCAAAGCATTCCCGTCAGTTGTAGCATTTACTAAAGATGGTGATCTTTTGGTCGGCGAACCTGCACGAAGACAATCTGTAACTAATCCTGATAGAACCATTTTTGCTGCTAAAAGAAAGATGGGCTCTGATCATGTTTTTAAAATTTTAGATAAAGAATACAAACCTCAGCAAATCTCATCATTCATTCTTCAAAAAATCAAAAAAGATGCTGAGGCATTTATTGGAGAACCTGTACAGAAAGCAGTAATTACGGTTCCTGCATATTTTGATGATAATCAACGTCAGGCTACTAAAGATGCTGGAACCATTGCAGGACTTGATGTTGTTAGAATAATTAATGAACCAACTGCAGCAGCTCTGGCATTTGGATTAGATAAAGCAAAAGAAGACATGAAAATTCTTGTCTTTGATTTTGGTGGTGGTACACTAGATGTTACAATAATGGAAATGGGCGGTGGTGTTTTTGAAGTTCTTAGTACATCTGGTGATACTCAATTGGGTGGTACAGATATGGATAAAGTTCTAATTGATTTTATTGTTGATGAATTCAAGAAAAAAGAAGGTGTAGATCTTTCCCAAGATTCAACTGCAATGACAAGAATCAGAGAAGCTTCTGAAAAAGCAAAAATTGAATTATCTACTGTTATGGAAACTGATGTTAATTTACCATTTATTGCTCATGATTCCTCTTCAGGTGCTAAAAATCTTGAATTAAGAATAACTCGTTCTAAATTAGATGAGTTGATAAGACCTATTGTTGAGAAATGCAAGCCTTCTATATTAAAAGCACTAGAAGATGCAAAACTCACAAATTCTAATATTAATAAAATTGTCATGGTTGGTGGACCAACAAGAATTCCATTGGTGAAAAAATTTGTAAGTGAAATTATTGGACAAGAATCTGAATCTGGTGTAGATCCAATGGAGGCTGTAGCAATGGGAGCTGCAATTCAGGCAGGAATTATTGCTGGAGATGTTAGCAGTGATATAGTTTTACTTGACGTTACTCCTTTGACATTGGGAATTGAAACTTTAGGTGGTGTTAGAGAACCATTAATTGAAAGAAACACCACTATTCCAACTTCAAAGAGTAAAGTTTTCACAACTGCCGCTGATAGTCAAACAGCTGTAACTATTCATATTGTTCAAGGTGAACGACCAATGGCAACTGATAACGTATCTTTAGGGAGCTTTAATCTTACAGATTTACCACCTGCTCCAAGAGGAATTCCTCAAATTGAAGTAAAATTTGACATCGATGCAAATGGAATAATTAATGTTACAGCAAAAGATCTTGGAACACAAAAAGAGGCAAAAATTACTATTGAATCTGGATCAAAATTATCTAAAGAAGAAATTGAAAAATTAAAACAAGATGCAGAAAAATTCTCTGATGAAGATAAAAAGAAGATGGAGAAAATTGATTTAAAGAATGAAGCAGAAAGTTACATTTACACTGTAGAAAAACTAGTAAATCATGATCTTAAAGATAAAATTTCACAAGAACAAGGAATTAAAATCACTGACGCTGTAAAGGAACTTAGAGAAGTTCTAGATAAAGAACCAGATGAATTAAAACCTAAACTTGAAGCACTACAAACATTGGTTAATGAAGTGACAACTGAACTTTACAAAAATGCTTCACCTCCACCTGGAGCGGAAGGACAACAGGGAGCGGAAGGACAACAGGGAGCGGAAGGACAACAGGGAGCGGAAGGACAACAGGGAGCGGAAGGACAAACCAACGAGTCATCCTCAACTGATGAAACAAAAACCAACTAAGATTCTAATTCAATCATTTATACTATAATTATGATAAAGGTATGATTCATGGCTGCAAAACGTGATTATTATGAAGTTTTAGGTGTCACAAAAACCTCTTCTCCTGATGAAATCAAACAACAGTATAGAAAATTAGCATTAAAATTTCATCCTGACCGTAACAAATCTTCAGAAGCTGGAGAACATTTCAAAGAAATTTCTGAAGCATATGCAGTTCTTTCAGATCCTGAAAAAAAACAAGTCTATGATCAACATGGCCATGCTGGTGTAGATGGAAGATATTCTAATGAAGATATTTTTCAAGGTGCACAGGGGGGAGGCTTTGATTCTATTTTTGAATCCATTTTTGGTCGTGGAGGTGGGGGATTTGGTTTTAATCAACAACAACGAGGTTCTGATCTTCTCTATGAAACTCATGTAACATTAGAAGAGGTACTGCATGGCAAAAAAATGGAAATCAATTTACAAAAACAGGTTCAATGTGATATTTGTAATGGTTCTGGTGCAAAGCCAGGTACTAACAAGAAAACATGTGGAACATGTAATGGTCAAGGACAAGTTAGACAAACTCGTAATATGGGGTTTGCTTCATTTGTTACTGCTGCACCGTGTTCTCCTTGTAGAGGTCAAGGAACTATAATTGAAACACCATGCAATGAATGTAAAGGACAAGGAAGGAAAAGAGGTTCTAAAACTGTAACATTTGACATTCCTCCAGGAATTGATTCAGGTGATTATACTGTGTCTGGTGAAGGAAATGAAATACCAGATGGTGTAAATGGTGATTTAATTGTTAGAGTCAGAGTGCAACCGCATTCAAAGTTTAATCGTGATGGAAAGGATATTTTTTATGATCATGATGTTTCTATGATTGATGCTGCTTTAGGATGTGAAATCACTGTTCCAACTTTGGAGGGAACAGAAAAAATTAAAGTTGATGCAGGTAGTCAACCAAACACGATTATCAAATTAAGAGGGAAAGGAGTGACACATATCAATTATAGAGGAAAAGGGGATCAATTTGTAAGAATTGTAGTAAATGTTCCTAAAAAACTTAGTAAACATCAAAAGAATCTTTTAGATGAATTTCGAAAAACTAGTGATTAATGAATAAAATGAAAATTGCATTAGATGTTGATGGTGTACTTGCAGACGTTATTATCTCCTGGATAAATTATAGTAATTCTATTAGACCTGAAATTGCTAAACATCAGATAACTAGTTGGGAATTTTGGAATGAATTTAATATAGATCGTTATGATTTTTACAATGAGCTTAGTTCTTGTTGGAAAAATTGGCCTAGCATTCCCACTACTGAAAAAAATTTATCATCAATAACAGAATCCCTTACCAATATTGGTCAAGTAGATATTGTAACTGCAAGAGAACGTTCTACTGACTCTTATGTCAAATCTTGGTTGACTCATCACAATATTGTTTATGATAATTATGTATCTGTAATTGATGGCCCAATGAAAGCTGATTTAGATTATGATGTGTTTATTGATGATTCTCCACTAAATGCAGCAAAATTTCTTAAAAATAAGAAAAAAGTAATTCTGTATTCACAACCATGGAATCAACATATTTCTGAAAATAATATTCATAGAATTTCAAATCTTTCAGAAGCAGTTAAAAAAATACAATCTTCTTAACCTTTTTTCAATTTTCGAATGATGACTTGATGGCCATTTCTAATGTGTGTAGAATATGTCGTATTCACCATTTCACCAATTTTATCCTCACTATAGAATTTAGTATTGTAATGCCCCAAAGCTTTCTTACAATTTGAACAATATACTTCCCTGAATTCCATTTTATCTCTTGATTAATCTGGTATGGTTGTTTCATGGTATAATAAAGAAACTTATTCTAGATCTCAAATTTTTCCAATGCGGGAGTCACCCAGCCTGGTCAACGGTGTAAGGTTCAGATCCTTATCTTCTAGGAGTTCGTGGGTTCAAATCCCACTTCCCGCATTTGTTAACTACATATTTTCTAATTTCTTTTTAATATTTTTTAAAAGAAGACTGTTGATTATCTCACCAGAAGCTTTACCTCTTAATTCTTTCATAACAATTCCCATCAACGGCCCAACCGCTCTCTCTTTCTGGTTTTTAATTATTCCTTCATTTTTATCTATTATATTTGCAATAATTTTTTCTAGCTCTTCTTCATTAATGGATTCAATTGATGCATTTTTCATTGCTTCTTCTGTAGTTTTTGATTTTCCAGACATTATACTTTCAAATATTATTTCAATTGATTCTTTAGAAATTTTCCCTTCTTCTAATAAATTAAATAATTTAAAAATTTCCTCATTTTTTAACAAGTCAGAATTCAATCCGCTTCTTTCCAAATTTGTAATTGTTGAACAAAGAACTGATGCAACAAATGTGGGATTAGTTTTAATTTTTTCAACAATTCTTTCAAACAATCCAATATATCGTGAATCAAAAACCTGTTCAGATAATTGTTGATTGAGTTTGTATTTTGTTTCTAGTTCTTTAATAGAATCATCCCAAGATTTTGGAATGTTTTTTTCTGCATCAAATAATTCATTTTTTGTAATTATTATTGGAGGAATATCTGTTTCAGGATACATTCTAGCAGCTCCTGGTCTTGGTCTAAGAAATTTTGTTTCTCCTGATTGAGTAGCTAACCTAGTATCTACTGGTATTCCATGATTTTTGATATATTCAATTCTTAAAACAATTTGATCAATTACGGTGTAAATTTTTTCTTCAGGTGCCGCTAAAATTAAAAAAGCATCATTTTCACTAATTTTTGAAAATTTCTTTAATTTTTCTAAATCTGTTTCTTCTACTCCATAGTTAGGTAATTCATCTGAATGAAAAACTCCTCCTATTCCAAAAAATCTAACTAATTCTGCTATCTCTTTCCCCAATCTTATGCCTTCATAAGGTGAATATCCAAACATTTTAGCCATATTTCTAAATGTAATTGCCATTATTTTCTGATTTTTCTTCAAGGCGGATTGAATAATTTTTGATTTACATTCTGAAAATAATTCTGTAATGTCTTTACTATTTTCCTTATCGTAAATCCAATTTTTTTCTTTGATTTTTTTTGAAATTTTTAATAAACCATCCTGTCTTTTAGCTTCATATTCTACAACTTTTTCTAATTGATCTAATTGTTGTACTCCTTTTACTTCAATTACAACTCCTCCTCCATCCTTTATTGATACATTAACATCTTGTCTTATAGATCCTAATCCTCTTTTTACTTTTTTTGTACTTCTCAAAATTCTTCCTAATGATAGTGCAATTTTTTTAATCTCTGCCAATTCAACTTCAAATGGCTCTGTTGCAATTTCAACTAAAGGAACTCCCAAACGCTCTAAACCAAATTTTCTTACAGAACCCTCATCTCCCAAATTTTTGGCAGCATCTTCTTCTAAACAAATTGACTGAACTCCTATCTTTATTTCTCCTACATCAAAAAATCCTCCCTGAGAAATTAACATAGTACGTTGAAATCCAGTTGTATTGGAACCATCAATTACAGTTTTTCTCATCGGATAAATTTCACTAAAGATATTTGATTTTAAAGCCGAAGAAATAATCAATGCAATTTTTCTTGCATCTTCATCTAGTTCATGTGGTGGTTCTTCATCTTGTTCAACTAAACAACTACTCTCATCATTTGCATAATACATTATTGTTTTTGATTTTGTACTTTCAAACAGTGCTGCAGGATCAAATTCTCCCAATTCACTTTTAGATGCACGTAATTTTCTTTGAAACTTCATTGAATATTCGTCAGATTCTATTGGGTTACAGTTACAGAATAATTTCTTGCTTGTTGCTAACTGTTGATGGATTTCTAATCCTACTTTGACACCTACATTTTTTATTGAAAATTCTTCCATATCATCACCTAATTATATTGAAAATTCTGATGCAATCTTATTTAGCATAATTTCTTTAATTTCTTCACGATTTTCGGTATTTCCTGTAGCCCACATTGCTTTTACCAATGCAATTTCTGGAATCATGTTTTCTAGGGGGATTATCCCTAAATCAAGAAGATCTCTGCCACTCTCGTAAACTGTCATTCTTACTCTGCCATCTATGCACTGTGAAGTCATTCCCATAAAGATGCCTTTTTCATTTGCCATTTTTACTATTGGATACATAGTTTTTCCAATATGTCCTAATCCCGTACCTTCAAAGATTATTGCTTTGTATCCTGCATCTATGATATTTTTTAACATGCTTGGATCATATCCAGGATAATATTTTACTAGAGCAACTTTATCATTTATTTTTATTTTAGGGTTGAATTTGTCAGTTGCAAAAAAATCATTTTTCATGTTATTGTGAATTTTACTATTTACAATTAAAAATGCAGGATCATTTCCCACTGTTTGAAATGCTCCTCTTTTACTAGTATGGTTTTTTCTTACTCTTGTTCCAATATGACACGCAATTGCTTCATCATTTTCATCCTGATGCATTGCTATGTAAATTCCATTTGTTTTACATTCTGTAAGAAATTTTACAGCTCCAATTAGATTCAATGCTGCATCTGAAGATGCACGATCTGATGATCTTTGCGAACCAACTAATGCTATTGGAATTGGAAACCCTGCCAATGAAAAAGAAAGATAGGATGATGTGTAATGCATAGTATCTGTCCCATGTGCAATAATAATTCCAGAATAATCTGAATTCAAATACCCGTTTACTGTTTGAGCAATTTCTAACCAATGTTCAGGCATAATGTTTTCAGAATATTCTGAAAATAACACTTTGGTGTCTATATTTGCAATTTTAGCAAGCTCAGGAACTGATGAATTTAATTCTTCAGCAGTTAATACTGGCGTAACTGCACCTGTTCTGTAATCAATTTTACTTGCAATTGTTCCCCCAGTTGATAATAATAGAATATTTGGCAGCTTTTCATTTTTCTCAATCTTTTCATTTTTTTCAACAATTTTTTCTGATGTTGGACTTTTCTCAATCTTTTCAATTTTAGCGATCTCTAAACCGATATTGTACCCGCTCTTTAATTTCAAAACAATATGTTTGTCATCACTGTGTTCGTATCTGGGCATAACAATTCCTGAATAAGTAATATCTGCTAGAATTTTTATAGAATCTCCAATTGAAATTTTATTTTTCTTGAGAAATTCTAGAGACTTTCCTTCATATCCGGTATACTCTGACATTTACGAGGATTAGATTTGTTATTTTATTAAAACTACCTGTAATAGGAAGCTACCAATTTTTCGCCTATCTTGAGGTCTTTTTGTTCTCTTACTTTCTTTACTGCTTCCTCAAAATGTTTCATGGTAACTTTAACATCAACATCCTTCTTTTCAATATCCTTTACATCTGGATGTGAATCTAAGAATTCATGAATAACCAGTGATACTGCAGTATTTCCAATGGATGCTGTATCTGCACCACTAAGTCCATCAGTTATTTCTGATAATTTTTCAAAGTTTATGTGATCAGGATCGTTTTCATCAGTAACAGTTGGAATCTTTTCAGCATTAATTTTCAAAATACTCTTTCTACTTTCTTTATCTGGGAGTGGAATCTGAATAATTTTATCAAACCTTCCTGGTCTTAATAATGCAGGATCAATCATGTCTGCTCTGTTTGTTGCTGCTAATACTATGACCCCGTGCATGTTTTCCATACCGTCTAATTCTGTGAGTAATTGACTTACTACTCTTTCAGTAACTGCTGTTTCTCCGCCAGCTCCTCTGATTGGTGCAATAGAATCAATTTCATCAAAGAATACGACACATGGTGCAGACTGACGTGCACGTTTGAAAATTTCTCTGATTCCTCGCTCTGATTCCCCTACCCATTTAGATAAGAGTTCGGGGCCTCTAACTGAAATGAAGTTTGCTTCACTTTGAGTAGCTACTGCTTTTGCAAGTAGAGTTTTACCAGTACCACTTGGACCGTGTAGTAATATTCCTCTTGGCATACTATGTCCTAGTTTATCGTAGAGGCCAGGATATTTCATTGGCCATTCTACAGCTTCTTGTAATTCTCGTTTAACATCTTCTAATCCGCCAACATCTTCCCATTTCACATCTGGATTTTCAATGAATACTTCTCGCATTCCAGATGGTGTTACCTCAATCAAGGCTTTCTGGAAATCATCATGATTTACAATCAGTTTATCCAAAGTCTCTGGTGGAAGTTTTTCTTCTTCTAAATTCAAAACAGGTAATAATCGTCTCAAACATTTCATTGCAGCTTCCTTACAGAGGTATTCTAAATCTGCACCGACATATCCATGACTAACTGCTGATATTTTTTTCATGTCGACATCTTCTGCCAATGGCATGTTTCTACTGTGAATTGCAAGAATGTCACTCCTTCCTTTTTTATCTGGAACTTTAATCTCGATTTCTCTATCAAATCTTCCTGGCCTTCTAAGTGCAGGATCAATTGCATTTGGTCTATTGGTTGCTGCAATAACAATAACTTTACCTCTTGCTTCTAATCCGTCCATTAATGATAACATTTGAGAAACAACTCTTCGTTCGACTTCTCCTGTAACTTCTTCTCTTTTTGGTGCAATAGAATCAATTTCATCAACGAAGATAATTGATGGAGCTTTTTCTCTTGCTTCTTTGAAAATTTCTCGTAATCTTGCTTCACTTTCACCATAAAACTTACTCATTATTTCTGGACCAGATATGCTGATGAAATGAGCTTGACTTTCATTTGCTACTGCTTTTGCAAGTAAAGTTTTACCAGTACCTGGTGGACCATACAACAATACACCTTTTGGAGCTTCGATTCCTAATTTTTCGAAAATTTCAGGATGTCTTAATGGAAGTTCAATCATCTCTCTAACTTTTTTAATTTCATTTGAAATTCCACCAATGTCTTCATAGGTTACTTGAGGAACGCCACGTAATGTTTCTCCTTTCTCTGCAATATGGAAAACAGTTTTTTGAGTTACTAAAACAGCATCGGCTGCTGGATTTACTCCAATAACTTGAAAAGTTAAACGTCCACCAAAGTATGGGACCATTACATTATCGCCTTTTATCAAGGGAACGCTTTCTAAAGCATCTGCAAGATATCTTTCATCAATTGGAGGAATTGCTTCAAGTGGTGCAACTACTACTTTTTCTGCAGCCACTGCTTTAATTTTTCTAACAGATATTGTATCTCCAATTGCAATTCCTGAATTATTTCTGCCTAAACCGTCAATCCTGATAATTCCTTTACCCTCATCTGAAGGATAAAGTGGAAGACATTTTGCTACTGTTCTTCTTTTACCTTTAATCTCAATTACATCGCCTGTTGATGCATTTAATGTATCCATAGAATCATAATCAATTCTTGCTACTCCTCTTCCAACATCTCGTGTATATGCTTCAAGAACTTTGAGAGAAAGAGCATTTTGACTCATACATACTTGCCTGAATTCTAATTTTTATACCTTTGTGGTAATTTCCAAAACTAACAGCTAATACCACAAGCTTAAAATTCTCTTTCAGTCGGAAACGATCAACTTGGGTAAAAGACCATTAGTTCGAAGACGAGGCCGTGGAGGCAATCAGTTTAGATCTACATCTACTGGAAAAGTAGGCGCAAAAGCAAATTATCCACGTTTTCCACTTTCAGAACAACATGAGGGTGAAATTATTGATCTTGTTCACGAGCGTGGTAGAGAAGCGCCATTAGCAAAAGTGAGATTTGAAGATGGCTCTGTTTCATTCGTACCTGCAATTCTTGGAACTACGGTAGGTGCAACTTTGCAATTTGGATTAAAATCAGAAATTAAAAAAGGAAATGTCATCAGCGTTCAAAATATTCCTGATGGCACAATTGTATGTAATATTGAAAAGCACTTTGGAGATGGTGGTGCTATTGTTAAATCCGCAGGTACTGATGCTACTATCTTTTCACACGGTGATGATGGTGTAACAGTTAAACTCCCATCTGGAAAATTTACTACCCTTAATCCTAAAAACAGAGCTATGATTGGTACTCTGGCTGGTGGTGGAGCAAGTGAGCGACACTTTATGAGTGCAGGTAACAAGTGGCGTAGTTTTAAAGCTAAAGGAAAGAAATATCCAATTGTAAGAGGTGTTGCTCAAGCAGCATATGTACACCCACACGGTGGTGGTCGTCATCAACACGTTGGACAAAGTTCTACAGTTTCAAGAGATGCTCCTCCTGGTGCAAAGGTTGGTAGCATTGCTGCAAGAAAGACTGGTAGAGCTAGAATTAAAGAAAGAAAGTAGTTTTTCTTTTAAGCTAAAATTGATTAATAGCTCAGTGAAATACTGTTTGTGTCAAAACAACGTGTTAGACTTTATGTAACTGGAAAGGTACAAGGTGTTTTTTTCCGGCAAACATTGAAAGTAATGGCAAAGAAAAATGATGTTTTTGGTTGGGTAAAAAATCTCAAAGATGGTAGAGTAGAAGCTGTCTTAGAAGGTGACGGAGAAAAAATTGATCGATTAATTGAATGGGCTCACGGTGGCCCTGCCAATGCAAGAGTTGAGGATGTAGCAATACATAATGAGAAATTTACTGAAGAATTTTCAAAATTTGATGTATTATACTAGTGAATTTCTTCAAATGCATCTTTGATAGTTTTGCTTACTTCAGAAATTCCTTGATCTATTTTTATCTGAATAGTTTGGACTGGATCTTTTCTGCTCTTTTGAATTTTTATAATCACTCCTTCTCTTTCAGGTTCTACATCTGCAAACCATCTAAATGTCATTGATTTACAAAAAACTACTCTGTGCATTCTTACATCTTCAATTACCTTGTCTCCTAAAGAGAAGCAAAATTCTCTAATTGAATCAAATAATGGTAGTACTGGAGTTGGGATCTGTTTTTTAAAGTCTTCATAATTTCTTTTGTTTCCAAATGAGATTATTCCTTCCATGAGGTTGGAATTTTTATTTTAATTATAAAGGTAGTAGATCTGCTGGCTCCAGTCTAGACGAATAGCCCCATTTCAAGGCGTACAAGATCCGCCACGTTGACGAGGAAGCGTGGATGCTCCACCTTAGGATTGCTCCCTCCCGGACCTCATCCCTTTCGATGGTTCGGTCTTAGAAGTTATCCCTTCGGATATTTCTAGTCCTGCAACCACCCGCCTCGGCGTGATTTCATTTCCGCACACCAAGCGGGAATTACCCATCTAGAGATTTACCCAACAGTTGCTGATCTCTGCATATAGCCGGTTTCAGAATAGGGCACGGCTGGCACCCTGATCTTACCTACTACCGTTTTTCCTAAGAAAGTATGTTATATTTGCATTAGGTTTGATTTTCTTTTAGTTTTAAAACTACACTGCAAACTGAGCATACATTGCCTGTGCAATCATTTCCACATTTTTCACATTTTGTTTTTACTTTGGAACTAGAATTCTTTACTGCTGTTGAAACTTTGAGAATTGATTGATACAAATTATTTTTAATTCCACTATGTTGATTTTCTAACGAGTTTAAAAATTCACGAATTTCCGTTCTTATCCCTTCATTCATGTGTGGACAGGGTTCAGATTGAAATGGCATATCATTTGTGAATGCATAAAAAACTATTTCTGATTCATAAATCTCACAAAACGGTTTTATTTTTCTTAAATCATTTGCAGAAGTATCAGGATCCATCCATCCAATCTTCGTTGTATCTCCTGAAAGCATGTTTATCACAAATGTTTGTAATGTATCATCTAGATTATGACCAGTTGCAATTACATCAGCTCCGATATCTTTTGCTGCATGATCTATTGCTCTTCTTCTAAGTGTTCCACAAATTGAACATGATGAAGTTTTTTCATTTTCTCTCAAATCAAGGGCTTCATCTAATGTCAATTCAAAAAGATCTTTGTATGCGTAAACTTTGTGTTCTACATTTAGTTCAGTACAAAATTTTTCAACGATCTCTAATGCCTCATTTCTATATCCTGGAATCCCCTCATCAATAGTAATTGCTTTTATTCTAAAACTGTGAGTTAATGCCATTTCGTTGATTATTTTCAATAATGCCAGAGAGTCTTTTCCTCCTGATACTGCAACTGCGACTAATTCATCATGTTTAATCATGTTGTATTTTGAAATAGTCTTTGCAGTTTTCCTTACAATTGATTTTGAGAAACATTGTGAACAAAGTTTCTCTCCAGAATATTTTCTCGTATAAGCTGCAGGATTTTCACATCTATCACAATTCATGAAATCAACTAAGTTTTTTTCATTAATGATTCTTTAGGTATTTTTTAGATTGTAAACCAACCTGATTTCAGATATGATAAGGCAATGTTGAGGCCAAACAAGGCAAAGGTGAATGCGTATATTCCCCACATTACTATGTTGACTGATTTGTCTGAAAATCTCTTATCAATAATTGTATGAATGAATTTTCCTCCATCAAGAATTGGCAAAGGAAGCATGTTGATAATACCTATGAAAAATGAAATCATCCAAAGCCATAACAAGAACATTGAAATGTTAAAATCCACATTTGTCCAGTCAATGAAATCCATTACAGGTTTGTATGGGATTGAATTATCTCTCATAATTCCTATTAATCCTCTTTCCGGATTAGCTGGATCAGACATTACCTCTAATCCAAATTCTAATGCTTGCCCATCCCTAAGTACAGAAACACTAGCTGTTTCACCTGGATTTAAGATGGGGAAATCAGCTGGACCGCGAATCGGCACATCGTTAATTGTAGTGATTACATCATTCGCAAGCAATCCTGCTTGTTCAGCCCCTGAGTTTTCTATAATTGAAAGTATCAAGACCCCTTGTGATAATTCATAGAATGTGTTTAAGATAACGTCTCCAAATAATGGAATACTCTCTAAAACCATTCCAAAAATTGGATTTGTTAACATAATGGCACCTAAAACAATTGCAAACAATACATTTGATGTGGCACCTGCTCCAATCACTCTTAATTTTGAAATCTTTTTAGCTTTATCAAATTCTTCCTCGTCTGGTTCTACAAATCCTGCAAACAATGCAATGAATACGGCAAATCCTCCAGTCTTTATTTTTATTTTTTCTAATGCGGCTACTATGCCGTGTGCTCCTTCATGAATGACTAATACGATTGGAATTGAAAGTAAAAAGTATGCAATAGCTGGTGCTGAAGTTAATGTAACTCCTGGGATTAGCACTGTTAATTCTGAAAAATTTGATTGTGCAACAAAATAGTTTGAAACATTGTTTAACAGAAAGTAAAATGCAAATCCCATCATTATGAAGCCTGCAATCACACTTACATCTGCAAAAATTTTGATGCCTCTTTTTGTTCTTCCTAGAATTTTGATTAATATCTCGTTTACGCTTTTATTCTTGTATACTAGACTGTACGCTTTTAATTCAAAACCATATTTTTCTAATTTGAGGGCTTTTGCAATTATAATGATGACCACCCAAGCCATCAAGACATAGATTATCGAATTCTGAGTAATAAAATCAAGTTCCAAACTAATTGTTAATTTTTTAAGGTACAGTCATTTATCGGTTACTATGAAACCCGTGATAATTATCTCGACATATCCTAACAAAAAGTCAATTTCTAAAACTGCAAACGAACTTGTAAAAAACAAGACAGTTGCATGTGTCAATATTTCTAAAATTTCATCAATTTACGCTTGGAAGGGAAAAGTAGAAAATTCATCAGAATATCTAGCCATATTCAAAACAATAGCAAAAAACAAGACTCTGCTTAAAAAGAAAATCAAAGAAACACATCCGTATGATGTTCCAGAAATAGTGGAAATTGATGTTACCTCAATTGGCAAATCTTATCTGAAATGGCTAGTAGAATCTACGACTTAGGATTCCACTGTATATCTTAACAGGGAAACAATTCCTCCCAAACCTGTAACCCTAAGACCAATATCTGTAGAAGAGTCAACACTGTAAATTTTCACTCCCTTGTTTTCTGCATCATTTAGAAAATTCATCATTTCTTGTTCATCGTTATCCTGTATTGCTTTATCTGAAAATACCAGTGATTCAACTGCACCCATTTGATTTGCATTAAAAGTCTCATCATACCCCATAGTGAATTTTTTACTTTTCTTGTTTGCCAAAATCATGATTTCATCAATAATCGATGATGCTTTGGCTAATTTACTATCTGACATTATTTCTTGCATTGTTTGTGATTTTGTAAACGTGTAAATTCCGTCTTCCCCTCCAGAATCAATTCCTTCAACCACTTGAATCTTAGATTTCTGAATCTTTTGTGATTTTTCTATAAAATTTGCAAATCTTTTCTTTGTTTCACCTGGGCCAAAAATTACTATGGTGTCCCCCTCTTTGAAAATACTTGATAACGCTTGTTGCACCTGTTCAAAGAATTTATCAATATTAAAATTAGTTTTGTATCTTTTTCCACCAGAACCTGAATAGATGTTTGGCATAAATTCCAAATGTGTGCCTCTTAGTCTTGCAATCCCACTATCACTCGTGTCAATTGCCACTAGAACAAAACTGATTTGATCGTTACTTGATTCTAAAAGTTTTTTTTCTATTGGTGACCATTTTTTCTTTGAAATAGTAATCCCATCATTGAGTTTTAAAATAAATGAATGGTGTGATCCGTGTGGTACTGACTCATTACTTGACTCGGAAATTGTACCGCCCACTCTTAATCTATCCAAGACATCATCAAGTGAAATTTTTTCCACAGTTAATGAAATTCTAACTTTAATTCTCTCGCCTTTGTCTGGCCTTGCATAATCTTTATCTTGTTTTAGAACTCTAGTTGTATCTCCAATCACCTTGTCATTTTCTTTGATAATTCGGCGTAAATTCAAAAGATCTTCAGTGTCTTCTGGGATTACTGATATCGAATTCTCATCTATCGTCTTTGTAATCATGATATTATTCTAATTTGCAAAAAGAAAAGAGTTTAGATTGATTTCTCTTCTTCTGATTTCTTTTTTAGATAATTTTCAACCCACTCTAAAGTGAGAACTCCTGATTCAGATAAATTTGCCAAAGAGTTTGCAGATGCTTCTCCTGTAACTTTGCCATTGTTTCTTTTTAATTGTCTCCATTTTAGCGATGTATTTCCACTTTTTGAGTTATAGATTATTCCTAAAACATCCTTGCCATTGACAAACGTGATATCTCTAATTTTTTTCAAAGTAACCTTATCAGCTGCTTCAACATAGATTGATCCGAGCTTCTCTTCTCTTTCAGCAAAAACCTCTGAATCCTCCAAATAAGCTCTTGGTGCATAAGACATACATGTACTTGAAATGACAAATCTCCTAAAACTTTCTAATGAAGAAGGAGTATCTATTGCAACCATTTGGAATGATTGAACTATTGGCCATTTATAATATTATGTAAAGCTGTTTCTATACTGCTTGACGTATCAACCCTTTTCCTATCCATGAATATGTCTCATAAGTTAATCTAAGATTAGCTTCTTTTCTATCACAGATGTTTTAAGATCAATGTATTAAAAGTAGATATGTTTACTCGAAATTATAAATTCCGGTTATATCCAAATTTTAACCAGGAATATCGATTACAAAATAATTTGGCAGTATGTAGATGGCTATACAACAAATTTGTAGGGCAAACTCAAAAATCATTTCTCACCAGAAACGATATGAATTACATTTTAACAGAACTAAAACAATCTGAACCATGGCTGTATAACTATCACTCTAAAATGCTTCAAATGGTATCAACACAATTTGAATCAGCACAAAAATCATTAATTGAACTAAACAAAAAAAGATACAAAACTGGATCCATAAAATTTGCAAGATATAATGAATATCTAACATTCACCTATAATCAGTCTGGATTCGAAATCCAAGATAGTTTTCTACACCTCTCAAAAATAGGCAAGATCAAAATTATACAACATAGGGAAATACCAGACAATGCAAAAATCAAACAAGTAATAGTTACAAAATCAAAATCAGGAAAATGGTTTGTGTGTGTTACGGTAGATATTTCAGAATCAATGACTAACATTCCAAAGATTTCATTTTCAAAGGGAGTGGGAATTGATGTTGGAATCAAAAATTTTACCTATGACAGTAATGGAAACCAAACACCAAATCCATACAACCTCAAAAAGATGCTAAAACCACTCAAAAGAATACAACGCAAGGTCTCAAGACAAAAGAAAGGATCAAACAATAGATTGAAATCAATTCTCAAAATGCAAAAGATTCATGAAAAGATAGCAAATAGGAGAAAGGATTTTCAACACAAACTATCTACACAGTATGCAAAAAACAATGATGTCATATTTGTTGAAAAACTAGAAAAGCTAAATATGGTAAAAAATCATAGATTGGCTCAGAGTATAATGGATGCTAGTTGGGGTACATTTTTACAAAAATTGGAATACAAGTGTAAATTGTTTGTTGAAGTACCCGCCAAAAATACTACTATTGACTGTTCACGTTGTGGCAGCAAAGTACCAAAAAGTTTAGCTATGAGAATTCATAGATGTGATAAATGCAATTTGGTAATGGATAGAGACTATAATGCAAGTATCAATATTTTAAAAAAGGGATTAGAAATTTTTAATCTGTCAGCAAAAACCAACTATGAATTACCGCAGGAACTGCGGGAAGTAACGCCTGTAGAGATCTCAATGAGGTCTGTGAAGCAGGAAGAAATCACTCAACTTGTTGGGTAGTTCACCAAGCTTCTTGAAAGACTCAATAGGAAACTGCTTGAAACATGCCTTGCGGGCCGTGATGTACCTATCCCTCTGACGATGATGAGGATCTTGAGTTCTGAGCCTGGCTTAGGATTTTAATTAATGAGAATAATTAAAAAATTATGAAATCACTCACTGAATACCTAACATTTGAAGTTCAAACTAGAAGAGCCTTTGTCAATATTACTTCTGATGTAAGCAAACTTGTAACAAAGAGTAAAGTTCAGGAAGGCCTTTGTCTTGTAAATGCAATGCACATTACAGCAAGTGTTTTCATTAATGACAATGAAGGTGGATTGTTACATGACTATGAAAAATGGTTGGAAGGGTTGGCTCCCCATGCACCCACTTCGCAATATGATCACAACAAAACAGGTGAAGATAATGCAGATGCTCATTTAAAACGACAAGTCATGGGACGCGAAGTTGTAGTTGCTATAACTAATGGTAAATTGGATTTTGGTCCATGGGAAGAAATCTTCTATGGTGAGTTTGATGGCAAAAGACCAAAAAGAGTTTTAGTTAAAATTATTGGCGAATAATCATCCAAAGTCTGCATCACGTTTTTGACTTTGTGATTCATTCTTTCTTGCAGCATCTCTGAATTCGTCATTATGATTTTGAGGTCCATGTCCACATTTTACACATGCAATTTTAAATCCATCTTCATTTTTTTCATATGTCTTGCATCCACAGAAACATGCCATGATTAAATATAATTTCTAAGATGATATATCTTTTGGGTTGATGATTATGCTGACTTGCAACATTCGCCCATTGGAATTTCATGTTCATGTGGGCATTTTCTTGGATGCTTTAGCATTACACAAAGAGCATCTGTAAATTGCTTGTTCATATGATGTTCAATTCCACAAACCATTTCCTCATCGATTGCTACCTTGAGTGCACTATCCATTAGTACTTCAAGTAATCTGCTGTTTCTCATCATACTTGCACCTATTCTTTCACCATCTTCTGTTAGTCTTACACCTGCCTTGTTGTAATTTACAAGATTTTTTAGATTTAGTTTTTTGAGCATTTGAACAACACTTGGTTGTCTGACATTGAGCATTTTTGCAATTGTGCTGATTTTTACATCCTCGCCTCTTTCTTTGATGTGCCAAATTGCTTTAAGATACATCTCTACATGTTCTGCTTCTGCAGTACCTACAAAGAGTGTCTCTTCATTTTCATCCAATTCATCCATGTCTATACCTTCTTGGAATCTTTTAATAAATATTCAAAGTATTGACGTGCAAATCCTGCCAATCCTGCGTGATCTGCCCATATAGCAACAACTTCGGAAGAATTTACTCCTCCTAATTCTGGCCCTAAGAGAATCACTACGTATCTTTTATCTGAAATTATGCCTCCTCCAAACAATCCTTTCTTGATTGTTACTTTGGCAACTCGTTTGATTGCCGTGATTGATTCTTTATCCATTTTATCTGATGCGAGAATTGTAATTTGTACCCCTTTATCATGAAGTGATCTTAGTTTTGGCAATGCTTGTTTTACTAGATCTACACCTGCTTCTGGTAATGCAATCATTACCTCATTTCTACATGTATCTACCATTTCCAAAATTTTAGCTGCAATGTTTATTGCGCCAGATAAGACCCAAATGTCTGGCCTTTCACTGGTGCCACTTTTTTCATACAATGGAACCAGTTCATTTAGAATTATGTTTTGATTCTGTGAAAAATCGTTTTCCATCTTTTGCTTTGTAGTCTCTAATCCTGTCGATGGAGATTTTGCAAAATATTTTGTTGGTCTTGCATCATCTGAACCAATCCAACCTTTCTCTTCCAGTGTTCCCAACACTTCGTAAATTTTTGAATATGGGACTCCTGATTTTTGGCTAAGATCCGATGCTGTTAGTTCTCCTGACTTGAGTAATGCTGAAAATGTTCTAATTTCATAACTGGTAAGGCCGATTTTTTCTAATGACTTTCGTGTTTTATCGGATATGCTCATCTGCGATCTATTCGATCATTTTTGATATTTAAACCAGGTGTGACTGCTTCCTAAATTCCACCCGGGGCCAAGTATGAAATCGATTATATACCATCTCAGAAAAATCAACAATACAGGTATGGCACTAATTCAGATATCCAATCAATCAGTTAAAAATTTAGGTAAAAAATCCACAATTAGATTCACTCAAAGTATCTGTCCAGACTGTAACATGATTCTGGATGCTGAAGTCTTTGAGCGAGATAATCAAGTTTTCATGTCAAAAGTTTGTCCAACTCACGGTGAATGTGAGGAATTATACTTTGGTTCTTATGAAATGTACAAGAAATTCAGTACATACTGGATGGATGGCAAGGGTGCTCATTCTCCAAACGTAATGATTGACAAATGTTCATGTCCAAATAACTGTGGATTGTGCTCAAACCACCTATCTCACAGTGGATTGGCAAACATGATCGTAACTAACAGATGTGATTTGACGTGCTGGTACTGTTTCTTTTATGTAAAGAAGGGCCTTGAAGGCGCTTACATGTACGAGCCAGACCATACCCAGATTAGAGGAATGATGAAGACTCTACGAGCAGAGAGACCAATTCCAGGAAACTCTATGCAAATTACTGGCGGTGAGCCAATGCTTAGAGAAGATATTGCTGATGTTATCAAAATTATGAAAGAGGAAGGTGTTGACCATATTCAAATGAATACTAATGGTATCAGACACGCAATGGATCCAGAAGCTGCAAGGGAAGTCAGACTTGCTGGATGTAACAACCTGTATCTTTCCTTTGATGGTGTAACTGCAAGAACAAATCCTAAAAATCACTGGGAAATTCCATATGCACTTGACAGTTGCAGAAAAACAGGTACTACAGTAGTATTTGTTCCAACAGTGATTAAATCAATTAATGACCATGAACTAGGTGGAATTATCAGATATGCACAAAAGAACATGGATGTAGTCCATGCAGTAAACTTTCAACCAGTATCACTAACTGGACGAATGGGCAAGTCTGAGCGTGAAAAATACAGAATCACAGTTCCTGATTGTGTTCAAAGAATCGAAGAGCAAACAAACGGTGAAGTAACTGTTGATGATTGGTTCCCAGTCCCAAGTTGTATGCCACTAACAAACGTAATTGAAGCATTCTCAAGCAAACCAAAGTATGAATTGTCTATTCACTTTGCTTGTGGTGCAGGAACTTATATTTTTGAAGATGCAGATACGAAAAAGTTTGTCCCATTAACAAAATTCTGTGATATTCAAGGAATGCTGGAATTATTTGAAGACAAGGCAGAAGAGATTCGTTCTGGTAAAAACAAGTACTTTACAATGCTTGAAGTTGTTAGAAAACTCAAAGGATTCGTTGATACAAAGAAGCAACCGGCAGGATTGGATTTGGCAAAGATGTTTGGTAACATACTCATGAAGAGATCATTTGATTCAGTTGGCTCGTGGCACGTAAAAGGATTGTTCCTTGGCATGATGCACTTTCAAGACAAATACAATGAAGACCTTGAAAGACTGCAAAGATGTGATATTCACTATGTGACTCCGGATCTCAGGATAGTCCCATTCTGTGCATTCAATGTAATTCCAGAATGGTATAGAGACAGAATCCAAAAGAAATACTCTATCACTGTAGAGGAATGGGAAGAGAGAGAAGGCGTCAAATTGGAAGACGGTCTGTATAGGGGACTCATGAGACGCGGAGCAGGTGACGAGCTTGCCGCTGGCTGTGCAAAGAGTCAGATGTTCCATGACGCTGCACAAGCTACAATGTAATAAGATTTTTTAATCCAAGACCTTAAAAAGTCTACAATTAATTTTGATTTGTGAAAATTCTTATCATTTCACCCACTAGCTCAGGTATTGGTGGAATAGCGGGAGTTGTTCAAAACCAAATAAAATTTCTAAAAAAACAAGGTCATCAAGTAGATGTAATATCTTCAGAAAATACTTTTATCATTCCTGTAAAAGGATTAAAAAATCCAAGTTTTATGATTTCATCTTTTCTTAAAACAAAATATAAAAAAAATTATGATGTTGTTCATGCACATAATCCTGCTTCAGGTCTTGCAATGAATAATATTTCTGGTAAAAAAATAATATCATTATGGGGTGTTTTTGAAAACCAAGTTCAACTATTACATGGAAGTATTTTGAGTAAATTATCCGGAAAATTTGAAAGAAAAATCCTTGAACATGCAGATGCAATTATCGTAGCATCAAAAGAAATACAAAAATATTATTATCAGTTAGGTTACGAATCTCATTATATACCAAATGCTATTGATTTAGAATCTCTTTCAAAAAAAGAAGAACGTTTGTTTAAAAATCAAATTATTTTTGTAGGTAGACTCTCAAAAGAAAAAGGAATTTTGGATTTACTTGCAATTTGTGAAAAAATTCCAAAAGAAACACATCTCATTATAATTGGATCTGGACCTGAAGCAAATAAAGTTAAAAATACTTCAGAAAAATATACAAATATTCATTATTTAGGCTATCAACCAAATACAAGAACAATTGAATTAATTCGTGGTTCAGATATGTTGATTCAACCTTCTCTTATGGAAGGTGGTATGAATTCAACTCTTTTAGAATCTATGGCATGCAAAACATCGGTGATTACCACATCATTGAAAGTTTATGAAAATGATGTACGACATTTAGACACTGCATATTGTATTAAACCAAATTCCCCTAATGAACTTCTACAAGCAATAATAATATTAATTTCAGATAAACAACTGAGACTTGATTTATCTGAAAATGCTTATCAGATCGCCTTAAATTATTCTTGGGATAAAATAGGTGAAAAATTTATTGAAATATATAAAAAATTATTAAATTTTTAATTTTTCTTTAGTACGATAACTTCTCGTAAGAATATATTTTCATTTTTAATTTTTATAGGATTGTAAAAGAAATCAAAGATAATTTCCACGTTTAATAATTTCTGAATCTGTCTAGAATTAAGATATGATATAACTGTAGTATCTGTTTTACCAACAATTTTTCCAATTTGGGGATTTGGATTTATTATAATTATAAATGATTTTTTGGCAATTTTTTCAAATTCTAAAATTTGACTTTTTGATATGTGATTAATACTATGTATAAATAAGAAAATTCCAGATATTTTTTTGGATGATTTTGCAAAATCACCGAGATTTTTTTTAAGTAATTTTCCTCCTATCTTTTTGTATTCTTTTAAGGCATATTCTTGAAATGTTTGTCTTGGTTCTATTCCTATAATTTCAAAATTTTTAATATTTTTAACAATTTTAGAGTCTCCGCCTAATCCAGTACCTATAAAAAATATTTTTTTAGATTTTATCAACGGAATGCAAAATTCTAAAAATAATCGTGCAGTATTGGTATCTTTGGTATAATCAATTCTTTTATTGAATTTTTTCACTTTATCGATATAACAATCCATTTTTATCTGTCCAGCTTTTTAATTTCTTTTATTACGTAGTTAATTTGTCTAGATGTCAATTCAGGATGTAATGGAATGGTAAAAGTTTGTGAATCTAATTTCTCAGAATTTGGACAATAATTATTTTTTCCTTTTAATTTTTTATAGACTTTGGTTTTATAGACTGTGGTAAACATTGGGCTTGTTTCAATTCCTTTCGTTAGAAGATTTTTTCTAAATTTGCTCAAATTACCTTTTTTTAATTTCATTATGTATGCATAATACCCCGAATTAACTTCTTGTGGTATTTTTTGAGTTTTAATATTTGATAATTCTTTAAATTCTAAATCATATTTTTTTGCAATTTCCCTTCGTTTTTTTAACATTTTTGGTAATAATCTTAATTGTTCTTGTGCAAGAATAGCTTGAATTTCATTCATTCTATAATTATATCCAATTTCAGTATAATCATATTCACCAATACTTTTTCTTCCTACATTTCTAAGTAAAATTAATTTATTAAATAATGTGCGATTGTTGGTAACAATTATTCCGCCATCACTACTTGCCATTATCTTATCTGGATAAAATGAAAATACACCTATTTCCCCAAATGTACCTGCAAATTTTTCATTAAATGTGGCTCCATGAGCATGTGCTGCATCTTCAACTATGGACAGTTTGTATTTTTTTGCAATTTTTATAATTTTTTTCATGTCACAAACATTTCCTCCAAGATGTACTGGGATTATGGCTTTTGTTTTTTTGGTAATCAATTGTTCAATTTTTGATGGATCTAATTGGAACGTTGACTCATCTACATCACAAAATATAGGTTTAGCATTACAATAAAGTGCTGCATTTGCACTTGAAATGAAAGTTTTTGCAGGGACAATCACTTCATCATCTTTTTTTATATTTAAACTAAGAAGAGATATGTGCAAACCTGCAGTTGCAGAAGACACTGCAACTGCATATTTCATATCAAAATATTTTGCAAAATTTTCTTCAAATATTTTTACATTTTCTCCAAGAGTTAACTGTCCAGATTTTAGAACATTTTTTATCTGATGTTGAATTTTTAGTATAGATTTATTTGGAAAAAATGGTTTTCTTAATTGAATTTTCATTATATAGTCACAATTTTGATAAACATATAACTAATTAATCATACCTTAAAGTAAAATTATGGCTTCTTATCTTAGTGGAAAATCTATTTTGATTACAGGAGGTTCTGGTTCAATTGGTGAATCAATTACAAAAAAAGCGCTTTTGGATAAAGCCAAACTAATTCGTGTATTTAGCAATGATGAAAATGGATTATATGAAATGGAATCTACATATGGAAATAATAAAAATATTGAATTTATTATAGGTGATATTCAAAATGAAGAAACAGTTTCTGAAATAGTTAAAGGAATTGATATTGTATTTCATGCAGCCGCTTTAAAACATGTAGATCGATGTGAATTAAATCCTATTGAAGCAATCAATGTAAATATTATTGGCACAAAAAATATTGCAAAATCTGCATTGGATGAAAATGTAAAAAAATTAATTTTAATTAGTACTGATAAAGCAGTAAATCCAATTGGTGTAATGGGTGCAACTAAACTCTTAGGTGAAAAATTACTTTCTGCAAAAACTACTAAAAACAAATCAACAATATTTGCATCAGTCCGCTTTGGAAATGTTTTCCAAAGTAGGGGTTCTATTTTACCTAGAATTGAAAAACAAATCAAAAATGGTGGTCCAATTTCACTTACTGATACTAGAATGAAGAGATTTTTTATGACTAAAGATGACGCTGTAAATTTAATAATTTCTGCTACACAAATTGCTAAAGGCGGTGAGACATTCGTATTGAAAATGCCACTAGTGCGTCTTGAAGATCTCTTTGAATCAATGAAGGAGCTTTTATCTCCAAAATATGGTTATAAACCATCTCAAATTAAAACCAAGATTATTGGTTCAAGACCAGGCGAAAAATTAATTGAATATCTACTTACTGAGTTTGAAATGGAACATGTTCTTGAAACAAAAGATTTCTTTATTATTCCACGATTAAATGAATTCATTTCTCCAAAAATCTATCCAAAATCTAAAAAACCTAAAAATATTCATTCATATTTTGATTCACTTAAACCCCTTTCAAAAAAAGAAATAAATTCTATTATCCAAGAATTATATTAGATATTAAATTATATATTTTAATTAAATTGTACATTAATTTATTTAAAATTTTCTAGGTTAACTTTGAATATTTTTACTTTAAGAATTTTATAATCTTGTTCTGAATCAAAAACTTTTGTTAAATAATTATATTTTTTGTCATTTTGGAAAATCTCTTGGAACATTGGGTATCTATTATCTATCTTGTCATCTATAATTACATATGATATTTCATTCAGTTTAAGATATTTTATAAATTGATTTTCTGAAAGAATGCTAAAAAATGAATATTCAGTTATTATGTTGTTTCCTTGTTTATACTTTAATGGGATTGATGTTAAATCAAATAAATTATTTTCAACATGATAAAGTAGATCTCCAGTAATTTTGCCAGAATAATTCAGAGCTACATAATTCCCAAATCTTTCTTTTTCAACAATTAATTCATTGTTTGTATGTGGATAAAGGATAATAACTGAAGTAATTATTATGCTCAAAATTATTATCAATAAAATTATATTTTTTATTTGACTTTTTATTATGATATTTTTAATTCCAATCGTTCCAATTATAGATGCAAATGGTAAAATCAATAACAAATTTCTAACTTCAGATGATAAAGTATATTGAGGGATTGCAATAATTATTGATATTACTATACCCAATATCAAAAGATACTCTTTCCAAATTCTACTTTTGAAAATAAATAAAAGGCCAATAGGTACTAGGAAAATTAAAAATTGAATATTGACTAAAATAATGTGATACATCTCTTTTATGATTGCTAAAAAATAAATTTCTGTATTTGTTATTTCATGAAATTTTTTTGAATTTGGATCTAATTGTTCATCAGTAAAAAATATTTTTGCTGTTTGTACTAGATGTGGATTAAGGTTATTTTCAAATCCAGAAACCGTCCCTGATATTCTATTAATTATTGGGGATGTATTTGAATCAGAATCATAGTAATGTGGGATTGAAATTAAAATAAACATTGCTAAACCCACTATGATTATTAGAAATAATTTTTTCTTAGGTCTAATTTTCATTGAATATCCAATTATAATTATAATTAAAATTACAATTCCATTTAATCTAGTATCAAAAGCCAAACCTGCAAAAATAAAACTACAAATTGTATATTTTGAATTATAATTTAACATAAAATATAATGAACTTAAAGAAAGCAAAAGAAAAAATGGTTCTGTAATTCCCCATGTTGAATTCTCTATGATTTGAAAACTAAAAGCAAAAAATGATGCTATTAAAATAGAATATTTTTTTTCAACAAATTTTTTTCCAATTTGATAAACTAATGGAATTGTAAGTATTGAAATCCCAATTGAGACAATTCTAATCAAATTTACATATTCTACGTATGTGTTAAATTCAAAAATCCTAAAAATAATGGATAATGAATAAGGCCATAAAAATCGACTGTTAAATAAATCATAATTGTTGTGAGAAAAATTGAAAGCTTCTGTAAAGAAAACAATAACATCTGGTGCCATTGAAGGTAAATTCCATGGTGTAATGATGATCCGAAATACTAATCCAACAATCATTATTATTCCAATTAATAAAATTTCATTATTCAATTTTTTTTCTAACTTTTCTTCAACTAGTTTTATTATTCCCAAATTAAAAATCCCTTGACTTCTCAAAAAATCAAAGTCTATTAAAGTATCTGCCAATATCTTTTGATTTTTTTATATTGATTTGAATTTTTTTAAGACTAAATAAAAAACTGTTTGTGCAACTCCTGATAATACGAATGAAACTGCGACTCCATTAATTCCATATATTTCCCCTAGTGTATAAATTCCTAGTATGTAGATCCCCACAGTAATACTTTGACCAATAATTACAACTTTGCTTTTTTCTTTTCCTAAGTAATGTGAAACAAAAGCAGTACTGATAGAATTAGGAATTATATAGATACTCAAAATTTGTATTACTTCTACAACTTCTTCAAATTGAGGAAATACTATAGGTAAAACTATGGGTGCAATAGTAATTCCTAGTATTGCAAATCCTACAGAAATAAGAATTGTCATAATTTTTATTCTACGAGTGCCAATTCCACTGGCATCTCTTGGTAAAGTATAGGTGTAGACTAAGCTTGGAAGTATTAATAATAATCCTAGGAATTGAAAACCTAAATGGTAATTCCCTAAAGTTGCAAAACCTAGTAATGGAACAATTATTATTTTATCCACTTGACCTGAAAGTATTTTTTCGATATTCATACTGTAACTATTTATCATAAACCCTCGTCGTGATTTTAGAACTGAAAAATCTAATTTGTCTTTTTTAAACCCTTTAATTATTATTGGAATTAAACATAGAAAAGAAATTCCAATCCCTAAAATTACTCCATTTGGCCCTATTATAAAAAATAAAGATAAAGCTAGTACTGCAGATATAGTTTTTTGAACAATGAAGTATTGTGCATATCTTTTGTATAATTTTGCACCTAGAAGACTTGCTATTCCTAGATCAAAGATTAATGATGAAATTATATAGATACTTACAATAATTTCATTTAAAATAAAATATGTTACAATTGATGAAACTATACCCAGAATTATTGTAATTAAAAATACTGGTGGCTGAATGGCTACTTTTTTTGCAGTATAAACAATGATTGTTTGTGCAGAACCAAATAACGATATGCGTGTAGCCATTGTTGCAATTGCAATTAAATAACTTACTTGACCATATGCTTCAACTGTCATTAGCGTGGCAATGTAAATCCAGAATAAACCTGAAATACCTTTGGTGACTAAATTTGCTGCTCCAATATATTGCAAATCTCTAGTTTTTAAAATTAAGTTTTTAATATTTTCTAAAAATCTTATCATTTCTTTCTCCTAAACATTATCAAACCATGATAGATAATTTAACACTTTATTAAGAAATTACTACTGAAATATCATTGATTTTTCCTTAGAAGATACGTAATATCTTTAAGTTGATCATTTTTGTATGGAATAATTCTTTGTTTTTCAATGACTAAAGAACAATCAATTTTTTTAAACAATTCTGGAAGATTTTGTTTCCATAATGCATTTTTTTGATCTCTATATGGAACTTCAATTAATTGTTCTGAATAATATTCAAATCCGAAAATATATTTTTTTGATAAATTAATAATTTTTAGTAGTATATCTTCAATTGCTAATGGATTAACATGAATCAACATTGTTGCTGTAAAAACTAAATCATATTGATTTGATTGTGAATCAAATTCTTCTATACTTTCATTGTAAATTTTTGCTGATGGTAATTTTTCTTTAGCAATCTTTGCAGCATTTTGATTTACTTCGACACCTGAAATATTTTGAAATCCCATATTCTCTAAAATTGACAATTTTAATCCTCTGTTACAACCAACTTCTAAAATTGAAATATTTCTATCTAAATCATTGAAAAATTCTTTAAATATTTCTTCCTCTGTAAATCCAGTTCTATTTTTATAAGTCTCATTTTGAAATTTTTTCGTATTTATTCTTTCGACATACTTATTTCCAAATTCACCACTCCAAAGATTTTTCTGATTTACATTGTTTACATCAAAATTTTCCATTTTCTACAAATTATTTATAAAAATTAGTATTATTTTAAACTAAATTATTTGTATAATTTTCATTTTTTGATAGATTAATTATGTCTAATTTACTTCATAAATGAATGGATTCAGGTTATGCTTCTAAGATATCGTATATGTATGGGTATTTTTTCAAGCAATTTGGATTCTGGAAAACCTTGAAAGGGATTTTCTTTTATAATTATAGAATTTTAAAAAGAATTTCTTTAGATACTTCAAAAGAGAATACATTAACTATCAATGGATACAAATTTATAACAATTCCTAATGATAAAGGAATTTCTGAAGAATTATTGATGTTTAAAACTCATGAGCCTTTAAGTACAAAATTATTTGAAGAATTTTTAAAACCTGGAATGGTTTGCATGGATGTAGGAAGTAATATTGGATATTATGTTTGTTTAGAAAGTAAAATTATTGGTAAAGAAGGAAAAATAATTGCAATAGAACCCTCTCCACTTAATTTTAAATATTTACAAAAAAATGTTGAACTACAAGAAAAATCTAACATTGAATTATATAATTTTGCATGTGGTGATAAAGATGGAGAAATTAATTTTTCTGTTAGTAATCGTTCTAATTGGTCACGTGTTGTTTCTGATGATTTAGTTGATGCACCTCCAGATGCAATTATTGAAACTGTTACTATTCCAATAAAAAAAATTGATTCTTTTATAGATGAAAAATTAATTGATAAACTTGATTTTGTTAGGATGGATGTAGAAGGATATGAAAAAAATATTTTACAAGGAATGAAACAATCACTTCAAAAATTTAAACCATTAATACAATTAGAAATGCATTTGTTTATTATGGGAGAAGATGCTACTGGATCACTTTTTGATTTTTTTTCAGATTTAGGTTACCGAGTTTCTTATTATGTACCAAGAGAAATGGATGTACCAATTTTAGGAAATATGAACGATGTTAAAATTTATTCTTTTGATGATCTTAGAAAATTACTAAAATCTAAAAAATTACCCATGAATTTTATGTTATTTTTAAAAAATAAGAATCATAATTAGTCTAAATTCAGACCATGTGTATTTTGTATATGCGCAGTATTAAAAATTGCTTTTTTAATAATTGCACCATTAAACGTTGCACTAGCTAAATTAGCAAATCTAAAACTTGTTTTAGTTAATTTGGCATGTCTGAAATTGGTATCATAAAGATTTGCGTTGTAAAAATTAGTCTCTTTTAAATTTGAACCTCTAAAACTGACATATCTAAAATTTGTATTATAACAATTTGCAAAGCTCATATCTGTATTTGATAAATCTGAATTTGCTAAATTTGCATTACTCAAGTCAGCGTATCTTAAGTCAGCATCACTCAAATCAGCATTAGTAAGATTTGCATATCTAAGATTTGCATATCTTAAATCCATACCTTTGAAATTAGCTTCTCGTAGAAAAAATGATGGTTCTTTTAGTGATTTTGTGCATATGTGGCATGAACTCGAGTAAGATGGAATTGGTACAGCTAAATATTTCCATTTGTTTGATGTTTTTACTTCAAATTCGATAGGATTTTTTTCTAAGTGCTTTTTACACAAAAAGATTGGTAGTTTTAGTATGTCTTTTGATTTTTTAGTCTTTTGTTTTTTTTGAATCATTTTTCTCTAAAAACTCCAACATTTTCAATTATTAAAACATCCAATTCTGACTCTACAAATGTGTGAAGTGCATCATCAATATTTCCTACCACTGGTTCTCCATGTAAATTCAATGATGTATTTAATAATCCTCCTATACCGCTTTTTTTCTCAAATTCCTCAATCAAATTATGATATTCTGGATTTGATATTTTATTTACAAATTGTGGTCTTAAAGTAAAATCTGATGGATGAATAGCTGCAACAAGATCTTTTCTTGCTAATTTAGTACTTTCAAATGCTATAGTCATAAATGGTGAATTGATTTTTTTTGGATTTATTAAATAATCTTCGATTCTTTCTTCTTTAATTGATGGTGTAAATGGCATCCAAAAATCTCTATATTTAATTTGAGTATTAATTTTTCTTAAATTTTCTAAATTAGATGGATTTGCTAATATTGATCTATTACCTAACGCTCTTGGTCCAAATTCACTTCGGTTAGAAAAGCGTGCTACTATTAGATTGTTATTTAACATCTCAGCGATATCTTTGTTACTGATTCCTTTTTTTATAGAAAATTTTGATTCAATATCATATTTACAAAATGATTTTTCTAAATTTTCAATATCTGTTTTTGGTCCTAAATAATCATGCAATGGGGGCTCAAATGCATTTTGATTATCCAATTCTAGATACAAACATAATGCTGCCCCGATTGATTGAGATTCATCTCCACCTCCACCAGGAACAAACATTTTTTCTACTTCTGGAATTTGAGAAATTTCTTTATTGATTTTAATATTTAATGCTAATCCTCCACTCATTACAATTGTTTTTGAATCAAATTCTTTAATTGCATTTTTAATCCACTGCACCATCATTTCTTCAACATATTTTTGTAATGCACCAGCTATACCATCAAATCTATATCCTTCAAGTTTTTCTTTGAACCAATAATAGTTATCTGTAGGTTTTTCATTATACTTGAATTCTAAACCATCTACATACAATGTATTTTTAAAAATTTCATAAACATCTTTCATTTGATAATCTGTAGCATATGGTGCCAAACCCATTACTTTATACTCATGTTCATTTGGTTTCATTCCTAAATACAATGTCATGTTTCTATAGAGTCTAGCTAAATTATTATTAGAAGATCTAAATTTTGTAGCAATTTCATTTTGGTTTCCAATAGATATTGAACAATTACATCCATCACCCCATGCATCTGCAGTTAAAACTAGTACGTTTTTTCTGAATGGTGACATTAAATATGCATAATGAGCATGACCAGAATGATGATCAGTAAAAACTATTTTTTCTTCTTTAATCCCAAACTCATTTTTTAAATTTTTCTTTCTTTCATTCCTAAATTCTTCAAACCATTTTTCTTGATCTGATTCTTTTTCTAAAAATGAAAAATCATAGTATTCATTTTTTATTTTTTTAAAAAAATCAAAATAATTGACATTTTTATTTTCTAATAATTTTGGTTTCCAGTATACTTCGTTTTCTTTAACATAATCATGAATTGAAAAATTTTGATATCTTTTTGTGGCTTCAAACATTACAGGTAAATCTAAAGTTGCTGAGGCGATATAATCGACGTCTGTTTTTGAAATGTTTCCTTCACTGAGGCAATATTCTATAGCATTTTTAGGATATCCTTGTTGGTTTTTATTTCTAGTGAACCTTTCCTCACAACAGGCTGCAATTAATTTCCCATTTGAAATCAGTGCAGCAGAACTCATATGTCCTTCATTTATGCCTAAAATATTCAATCTAGTTTTCGATCTTCCTTATTATATTATTAATCTTTGACCTTATTTCATAATTATTTAGAAAAATATTGATATTTGAGAGAAATTCATCTTTTCCTTAGTATTTTGATGTGAATATTTTTAACCAGATAATACAACCAATAGATTAGTGAAAATTAACAAGAACGTAACTCTTCTATCTTCTAGATTAGATAATTTCAAATTTAATTTGAAAAGAGGAAAAGGTCATCTTTTTAGTTACATGTTAGATAGATTTCGTTGGCATATATATCCTAGAATTCACGTTGTAAGCAAATTTCCTACTCATATTGATTTAGAACTTTCAAATGCTTGTAATCTTGGATGTCCTATGTGTTACACAACAACTGATGAATTTAAATCTAAAATTAAAAAATCATTAATGGATTATGAATTATTTAAAAAAATAATAGATGAATGTACAAAATATGAATCACACTATTCTATTAGATTGAGTTGGAGAGGAGAACCCTTTCTTCACCCCAAAATAATTGATATGATAAGATATGCCAAATCAAAAGGTATCAAAGAAGTATCAACTTTAACACATGGTGGATTTTTAGATCCAGAAAAATTTGAAGAATTGTTAAAAATTGGTTTAGATTGGTTAACCATTTCTTTTGATGGTGTCGATGAAACATATGAACAAATAAGATTTCCATTAAAGTATGAAGAATCACTTGAAAAAATAAAAAAATATCATGAAATTAAGAAAAAATACAAATCTGTAAAACCTATCATTAAAGTTCAGGGAGTATGGCCTGCAGTTGCCAAAAATCCAGAAAAATATTTTTCCACTTTTGCGCCTATAACTGATCAAGTTGCATCTCCACCTTTACTTGATTATCTTAGAATGGATACTGATATAGAGTACATCAAAAATTTTACCTGTCCAGTATTATACCAACGCATGACTGTTGATGCAACTGGGGAAGTGAAATTATGTTTTAATGATGAGATGGGTACGGTAAATGTAGGTGATCTAAATAGTGAAACTGTTTATCAAGTATGGCATGGTAAAAAACTCCAAAAAGCTAGAGAAACTCATCTAAAACATTTGGGTGTAAAAGAACTTGATCCTTGTAAACATTGTTTCTATCCTAGAAAAACAGAAAAATCATCAAAGGAGATTGATGGTAGAAATGTTACATTTGATGGTGTTAGTAATAGGTCTCAAACAGTAGGCACTTGACTAATCACCATTTTTCACTTCTTCAATTAGTTTTAAACAATATGTGAGAGCCCATTCTCCCCCTTCGTAGTATTTCAAAAGATCTTGCATGTTTCTTGTAGTGTATTTTTTTTGAAACGCTATACAGTCCTTTCTTTTACTTTCTAATTGTTTAACAATTTCATCTATTTTCATATATTTACTTTGAAAAAGTCATATTAAATTTTAATTGTTAAATCATTTCCCAACTAATTGGTTCGTCTTTTGCAATGAATTTTTTTGTTTTTCGCCCAATTAAGTTTTCAAGGTTTTTAGGAGCTAATCCTGTACCTGGTCTTCTAATATCAATCATATCTGATGTAATTATAGTATCTTGGGGGATATCCATTAGAGATACAATACTCACTCTGTTATTTACAAGATTTTTTTCCTCAGATTCTGTAGGTCTTTTCTTTCCATCTCCCATCGAATTTTCAATTTTTTTAACTGATTTAATCAACTGTTCAAAATTTGAAGGTGTTAACGCATGTACGTCATCAGCTGATGGTTTGTTTAAATCATGACGAAAATGTTTTTCGATTAGGTTTGCACCTAATATTGCAGCAGCAAATGGAATATCTGTACCAATAGTATGATCTGAATATCCAACAGGTAAGTTAAATTCGTTTTTTAGCGTTTGTATTACATTCAAATTTGTTTCTTCTGGTTTTGCTGGATAATCTGAAACACAATGTAAAATAATTAAATTTTCATTACCTTCAGATAATATTGCATTTACTGAATCTTTTACCTGATCCATATTACACATACCTGTAGAAAGAATAATTGGTTTATCTAATTTGGCAATTTTTTTTAGAAGAGGTATATGACAGGCTAAATCTGATCCAATTTTGTAAATTGGCAATTCTAATTCTTCCATCAACTCTAAATCTTTGATGTGGCTTGGTGCAGAAAATACTGTGATGCTTTTAGTATTTGCATAGTCAACAATTTGTTTTTGAACATCTTTGGAGGGTTCAAATTTCTTGAAAAAATCATACTGGAGAACCTTGCCAGTAACATCCAAGTTAAAATAATTGTTTTTTGTTGTGATTGTTTCAGCCTCTAAAGTTTGGAATTTTATTGCATCTGCTCCAAATTCTACAGCTGAATCGATTAATCTTTTTGCTTCTTCAAAATTTTTAAAAAGTCCACCAATTTCTGCAATAAAATAACAAGGGTTTGAATCACCTACCATTCTTTTACCTAATTTAACATTCTTCACAACCAAACTTGGATCTTTATTCTAATAAATTAAATGAAAATCAAATTTTTTTATTAGGTGAGAAAATAGATTTCTTATGAAGGCAGTTATCCATCAACCATATTATTTACCATATCCGGGATTCTTTCATAAGCTTAGTCTTGGTGATGCATTTGTAATAATGGATGATGTACAATATGACAAACGATTTACAAATAGAAATAGAATAATTGCAACAAATAATTGGACATGGTTAACAGTTCCAATAAATAAAGAAAATAAATTTTCACCAAATTTAGAAGTTAAAATTAACAATGAAATAGATTGGAAAGATACGCATTGGAAAAAAATTTTTCACTCTTACAAAAATAGTTCCTTTTTTAATTTGTATAGTGATTATTTCGAAAATTTGTATAAAAAAGAATGGAATTATCTTTTTGAACTTGATTTTGATATCATTAAACAAATAATTAGTTGGTTGGGAATTAAAGTTGAGATTATTCGTGAATCTGAACTAAATATAAAATCTAATTCTACTCAAAGATTAGTGGATGTTTGTAAAAAAATTGGAGCAGACACTTATGTTTCAGGTATAGGAGGACATAATTACATTGATGACGAAATTTTTTCACAAAATAATTTGAATTTGGAATATCAAAAATACACTCATCCTGAATACCCTCAAAGAATGTCAAATTCATTCATACCAGATCTTTCAATATTGGATATGTTGTTTAACATAGGTCCTCAAACTATGCAAGTTATAACTGGAGAAATCAAGTTAGATTATGTCCAAACTTGATAAAAAAAATGTTGCAATTATACAAGCTCGATTTAATTCTACACGACTACCTGGAAAAATTTTAAAAACAATTAACAATAAAACTATTCTTGATTATGTGATTGCACAGTCGTTATCATCTGAAAATTTAGATGATGTCATTGTTGCAACAACTACAAATCCTTCTGATAAAATAATAATTGATTTTTGTAAAAAAAATAATTATATCTATTTTTCTGGTTCTGAATTTGATGTACTTGATAGATATTATCAATGTGCAAAAAAATTTAATTTAGATCCAATCATACGTATTACATCTGATTGTCCATTAATAGATCCAAATGTAATTGATATGTTGATAAATGAATTTAATCAAAATAAATACGATTATGTTTCTAATAATATCGAATTCAGTAATGGCAAGTGGATAGATTCTGCATGTAATTTTCCTCAAGGCATGACTGTTGAAGTTTCATCATTTAATGCTCTTGAAATAGCATGGAAAGATGCAAAAAAACCTTCAGAAAGAGAACATGTTTTCCCCTTTGTTCAATTTCATCCTGAAATATTTAATGTAAAAAATATCATATATTCTAGAAATCTTTCTAATATTCGATGTACAGTTGATAGAAAAGATGATTTAATTTTTCTTCAAGAATTAATAAATAGATTACCAAAAGATAATCCTATTACAATAAATGATATTGATAAAATTATAAACAATGAACCTAACTTATTAAAGTTGAATAATTATATTCCATTTGATGAGGGCACAAAACAATCATATGAAAAAGATAAAAAATTCAATAATGTCTGAAATGAAACAAAATCAAACTTTTGAAATTTACATTAAAGTAAATGGTGATTCAAAAATTGGAATGGGGCATGTTTATAGAACTCTTAACCTTGCAATGTCCTTAAAACAAAAACAAATTAAAATTATTTTTTTAACAAAAAATAAGATTGTACAACAAATGGTAAAGAAGAAATTTGATTGTAAGTTATTATCAAATGATATTGAAAAAGAAAAAAATACTATTTCAAAAATAAATTCTGATGTGATAATACTAGATGAAAAAGATGAAAACCCTGAAATTCTTAAAATTCTTAAAAAATCGTTTTTAAAAATATATGCAATAGATTATGTTGGAAAAAATAAAAATTTAATTGATGTTGGAATCAATATGTTATATCCTAAAAGTGGTGTAACAAAATATGCTTTTTCAGGATTAAATTATGCAATTTTAAATAAAAATTTTACACAAAAATATAAGATCAAAAAAACTGTTTCATCAATATTAATTCTTCAAGGTGGTGCTGATACACATTGTTTGATCCCACAAGTTATCAAATCCCTTAACTTAGTTAATCATAAATTCAGTATCACGGTAGTCGTGGGTCTTTCTTTTAGCTGTTGGGATGAACTTGAAATTGCCAAAAATAATTCTCAAAAACCTTTAAAGATCATTCATAATGTAAAAAATATGAGTTCGGTAATGCTAAAACATGATTTAGCAATAACTGCTGGTGGTATGACCCTTCTAGAATTAAGTAGATGTGGAATTCCTAGTATAGTTACTTGTGGAGAAAAACTAGAAGAAGAGACTGCTTTATTGATGCAAAAACATGGATTTGGAGTTAATTTAGGTTTTAATAAAAAAATTAATTCAAAACAATTAGTAGAATCTACATCTAATATGATATTGAACTATAAACTACGACAAAAAATGAATAAAGTTGGACCAAAATTGGTAGATGGACGAGGTGCATTTAGAGTAGCTGAATTGATAAGGACTGAATTAAATTGAATGTTCTAGTAGTTTCTGCTCATCCTGATGATGAAACAATTGGCATGGCTGGTACTCTTAAACAAATTTCTAAAAATCATAATGTCAAAGTTTTATTTTTATCTGAAGGAATTACTTCTAGAAGGACTTCTGGATATGTCAGTGTACCAAAATATGAAACTACTGATGATGAAATGAAGAAAATGGAAAAAGAAATTCAATTACGTAAAGATCAAGCAAAAAAAGCTCTAAAACTTTTAGGAGTTTCCAATATGAGATTTCTAGATCTTCCTAATTTGGAATTAGATCAAATCCCTCTACTCCAAATAACTAAAGAAATTGAAAAAGATATTCAAGAAATTGACTGTGATGTAATTTTCACTCATCATTATAATGATCTTAACATTGATCATCAAATTGCATTTAAAGCAAGCATAACTGCTGCAAGACCAGTTCCTACATCAAAAATTTCAAAAATTTTTTCATTTGAAATTCCTGCATCAACTGATTGGAATAGACCATATGAATTCAATCCAAATTTTTATGTAGATATTTCCAAAGAACTAGAACTAAAAGTGAAGGCATTAAAAGCTTACAAATATGAAATTAGAAAATTTCCACATCCAAGATCAAAAGAAGCTACTATTGCTGCTGCACAAAGATGGGGTTCTCTTGCAGGGTATAATGCTGCTGAAGCATTTGAAATTATTTTTAGCAGATCCAGCAAAATTGATAAGGATTTCTCAATACCCTAATGTTTTTTAGTTATTTTCAATATTTCATTTGCTAGTCTTGTAGATGCATTGCCATCTAATTTATAGAAAAATTCTTTTAGAAAATTGTTAATTTTTTCTTCAGAAATAGGATTATTTTCTAATGTGTTTTTAATAATACTATTTAATTCTAAAGGATTGTTACATTCAATTGCTATTTCTCTCTCTAAAAGAGGTCCTTTTTCTTGATTGTCAAAATTGCATAAAATAAGAGGTTTTTTGTTTAATAACACAAAAACCAATGCAGTTGAGTGACTAGCGTATGAAACAACTATATCAGAATCAACAATGAATTTTTGTGCATCTCCTTCTTGAAAAAGTGAAATATTTGTGTCAATTTCATTAATCATTTTTTTGTATTCTGAAAATCTATTGCTTGATGGGTGAATCTTAATTTTTAAAGAATATGTTTGGCTAGAATTTATTTTATTTATTATTGATTTAAAATTATTTTCATTTTGTTCCTTTGTCCACATCCCGTGTTCGTAAAATGCAATTGGGAGAAAAAGTATTTTTGTTTCTAATTTTTCTTCTTCTTTTGTTTTAATAATTTCTTTCATTACAGAATCATATATTGGATTGCCTGTCACTACTAAAGATTTTTTATCATATCCCATTTCTATTAATTTTTGTAAATTACTCTCACCTTCTAACCAATGTAGTGTATTTGCAAATTCTGGATATCCTTCATGACGTCCTATATTTAGAAAATATGTTAAAATATGTAATCCAATAAACAAAGATTTTATTTTGTTAATTTTACAAGCATTAAGAGTTTTAATCAAATATTTGAATTTATAGAAAAAAAATCTACCTCTTTTCATAAATTGCTTCTTAGTAATTTCATCATCACTTGGAACATTATCTTCAAAAACTCTGCTAACCATTGATTTCAACATAGTTTTTCTTTCTTTAATTATGCCTAGTCTACTGTAGATTTTTGATAAAACAGGAATATTTAGATATCTGGATGCCGACGAAATTGCATAATCTATAATTGAATATGTTGCTGCAGCATATACTAAATCAGGTTTTTCTTTTTGTAGTAGATCTATAAAATTTTCATAATCATGGAAATCTAAAATTACTTCATTATATTTTTTTAAAGTCTTTATTTTATTTGGTTGGTACACTACCCAAACTATTATCACATTAATTTTTTTCCTTAGTTCTGGTAAAAGACATCCAAATAGTAATGTTGTATCTGAAATAATATTTGGTTTAGTATGAATTGGAATTAAAATTTTTATTGAATCCATATTTTGATAAAATTACTTTATTTGAATAAATTAATGTTCTTTTATTGTATTATTTTTAATAATCTTTAATTATATTTCTAATTTAATAATAGGTCTTTAACAGAGAAATTGTGAAAATTCTAATCACCGGTGGTTCAGGGTTCATTGGTAGTCATTTAGCAGATTTTTTAATAAGTGAAAACCATCAAATTATTTTAGCTGTGAGAAGTGAACATAAGGCTCATAATATTACTCATTTACAAGAAAAAATCCAAATTGATAAAATAGATGTTTCAAATTATGATAAAATTGAAAGATCCATACTAAAACATAAACCTGATATAATTTTTCATCTTGCAGGGGAAACTTCCCACAAAAAATCATTTGAAACTCCTTTTGAAGATGTAAAATCAAATTCTATTTCCACATTAAACATTTTAGAAATAATTAGAAAATCAAATTTAAATTGTAAGTTTATTCTTGGGAGTACTTTTATTGTAATTGGTAAAAATGCAATGTTACCAATAAATGAAGAAACTCCATGCAATCCATCTACAATGTATGGCGCTCATCGACTTCTAAGTGAACATTATTGTAAAATTTATCATAACGTTTATGGTATTGACACAATTATTTTTAGAATAACAAATTGTTTTGGTCCTAGAGAACAATATAAAATTCCCAACAAAAATGCCTTAAATTATATGATTTACAATGCATACAAAAATAAAACAGTTTCAATTTTTAATGAAGGTAAATTTTTTAGAGATGTAATTTTTGTTTCTGATGTAATAAATGCATTAAGTGTAATCATGAAAAAAGGAGAATCTGGGAATGTGTATTGGATAGCTAATGGAGCAAAAACTTGGTTTTATGAAATTGGTAAGTGTTTAGAAGAATTTACTAACACCCAAGTCGAGTATGTACAATCACCTGAATATACTAGTAAAACTGATGTTGGTGACTTTTTAGTTGATAATACAAAACTATCTTCTTTAGGTTGGACTTCTAATGTAACTTTGAGAAATGGAATTAAAAAAACTCTAGATTTTTTCAAAGAAAATAATCTTTAAATTATTTTATTATTCTGATTATGCAGTATCTTTCAAAAGCATTTTGAATCCATTATAATACATTGAAAGATCTTTTAGACTTCTAGTTTGCAATAATTTTTTCCAAATGAATGAAGCTCTGAAATAATATTCTTTGTAAGCCTTTTTTGCCCAATATTCTAAATCTTCTGCAGATAATGCATCTGTTGTTAAAACAGGTGCCTTAATTCCACCTGCTCCTACACCTGCATACACAAACTTATCCCATGTGTCATCTAGTGTGATCATTCCTGATTTTACTGCTTCATCATAGAGTTTGTTGCCTGGAAATGGCATTGTAATTGCAAATTGAGCATATGTACAATCTAATTTTTTAGCAAAGTCAATTGTTTTTCTAATTGTTTCTGGAGTTTCTTTTGGCAAACCAATCATATAATATCCAACTGTTTCAATACCTGCATTGTGAGTCCATTTGATTGCATTTTCAGCTTGCTCTAATGTAGCTCTTCCACCTTTAATTTCTAAAATAAACTCCCCATGTTCTATTCCATAAGACATCATTCTACATCCTGCTTTTTTCATTGCAAAAAGCATTTCTTGATCTACCAAATCTACTCTAGTTTCTGCATCCCAAATTAATTTAAATCCTAATTTTTTTGGATCCATTGCTTCCATCAATTTCATAGTAGCTTTTCTATTTAATGACATTACATCATCATAAAATGTCAATTCTTCAATTCCATATTCAGAATGAAGATACTTGATATGTTCAACTACATATTCTGGAGATTGGTTTCTGAATTGTAATCCAAAACTATTTTCTCTATTACAATAATTGCAAAAGAATGGACATCCCCTTGACCACATAATACTACTCCATTTTTTCCCTGTACTTTTTGGAGGATGTGGGTGATACCCGTCTGGGAAATGAGGCATTTTATGATATGCAGGATACGGTAATGAATCCATATCTTTAATGTATTCTCTAGGCTGTGTTGGAACTATCTTTCCTTCTTTTCTAATAAATAACCCTGCAACTTCAGACAATGGTTTTCCCATAACAATTTCTTCAATTTGTCCTTCTCCCTCATCATAAACAATCACATCCAAGTCTAGACATTTTTTCATTGTAACATCTGCTAAAACTGCATGTGGTCCTCCTAAAACTGTTAAAATTTCTGGGTTAATCTTTTTCACTTCAGATGCTGCCATTAAAGCTGGATTAGCAAATGGGGTGAATGCACTAAAACCTACTAAATCCGGTTTTTTGTCTTTAACAACTTTTTTTACATCTTCGATATAATTTTCAGAGAAATTTCCATCTAGAATATCTAAAACATTCACATCAGGAATTTTTTCAATAACTCCTGCAAGATATGCTAAACCTAAAGGAGGCTGGGGATGAGGATCTGCGTCAGATCCCCCTTGAAGGGCATTTGAGCCTGTTGGGGGACGAGTCAATAAGATATTTTTATACTTCAATCAATTCACCACTTTCTTCATAATTCTCTTTTTTCATTAGTAAATAAATACATGATGCACTCTCCGTGAATCTATAGGTTGATTTTAGTAAAAAAGTCTATTTTTGATCAACTTCTATCTGACTAATCTCTTTGCAATTTTACTACTTATACAAAGAAAAACATTGAGTATACCTAACCCTTGGAATGATTTTTCTGGAACAGGAACACAATCTGAGAATTCTTTAATTACGTGAAAATCATCAACTATTGCTTTATTCTGAATATCACTCTGTTTTTTTTCTAAATAATCCTTATTATTTTTAATAAATTCATCAGCTCTTTTTTTCTCAGATAGCATCCCTTTTTTTTCATATACTTTGGTAACCCCAAAATCTATGAAATTTAAAAATGGACGCAATCTTGAAATTGTTTTTTTTGAAAATAATGTATTGACACAAATTAATCTGTTTTTTTCAAGAAGATAATATTTGAATGGACTCCATTTTGTTGTATTACTCCACTTGTGATATACAATTACTGTCGGAACAAAAAATGATTTAATATTTTGTTTTATTGCTCTCCATCCAAAATCTGTATCATCCAAATATGCAAAAAATTTTTCATCAAACAATCCAATTTCCTCAAAAACTCTTTTTGGAATAAATGCACAAGCTGTTGCAGGAAAATTTATTTCAATTTTTTTATCATATTGACCATTATCTATTTCCCCTACACCTCTAGCAAAACTAAATCCAAAAATGTTTATCATACAACCTGCAGAATTTATTTTATTTGGTTCATCCATTAATAGTAATTTCCCCTGATACATCCCATACCCATACTTTTCATAGTTTTTTAAAAATTCATTCAACCAATTTGAATTTACTTTTGTATCGTTATCTAATAAGACAACATGTTCACCATTGGCGATTTTAATCCCTGAATTCCTTCCAACTGATCCCAAATTTTCTTTATTTAAAATTAATTTTATACTTGGAAATTTTTTTTTTGCAAGAATATGACTATTATCCGTTGAAGCATTATCTACTAAAATCACCTCGTAGTTTTGATATTCTGAATTATACACTGATTGCAAACATTGAGATAGTAAATCTCCCCCGTTGTAATTTGTGATTATTATACTAATTAGCGGATTTTTGGAAGACAACTTTGTAATTTAATCTTAAATAGCTATAATTTTGTTTAAAAATTCTTTTCTACTCTATAGTCTAATTTTGCTACCTTCACCTAAAAGCAACATTTTCCCATTACTTTCTTCTGAATTTGATTGAATTTCTGAGTTTGATGCAATTATACTATTTTCAATTTTTGAATCAGTTTCAATTTTACAATTATTCATAATTATAGAATTCTCAATTTTACAATTCTTTAGAATACAGTTATTGCCAATACTTGCATTTGGTCCAATTTCTGAATCTATGACACAATTTTCCCCTATTATTACAGGACCAATAATCTTAGCCTCTTTAGAAATATGTGTATTTTTTCCTATCATGACATTTCCTGAAATTTCTGTTTGTTCGTCTTTATCACCTAAGAAAAATGGTTTCATATTTTTTAAAATTTCTGAATTTGCAAAGATTATATCTTCTGGAGTTCCCGTATCCTTCCAGTAATCAGTAATCATGTAATATTTTATTTTGTTTTTTTCAGAGAGTAACATTTGTAACGCATCAGTTATTTCTAGTTCATTTCTCCAAGATGGTTTTAATCTAGAAATAATTTCAAAAATTTTAGGTGTAAGAAAGTAAATTCCTGTTACAGCTAAATTTGAAGGCGGATTCTTTGGTTTTTCCATAATTTTTTTAATGGTTTTATCATCATTTAATTCTGCGATACCAAATTGAGTTGGATTTGACACTTTGCATAAAAGTAATGAAGCATCAACATCATCTTGTTGAAAATCCTTTGCATATTCGCTAATGTCTTTTTTAATTATGTTATCTCCTAAAAATACTAAAAATTTCTCATTTCCAATATAATTTTCACAGAGAGAAATTGCATGGGCAATACCTCTTGGTTCATCTTGTTCAATGTATGTAATATTAACTCCGAATTTTTCTCCTGCTCCATAATACTCCTTAACTTTATCAGATCCAATCCCCCCAATAATTATACAGACTTCAGTAATACCTGCATCTTTTATTGCATCTAAACAATATTCTGACATTGGTTTATTTGCAATTGGTAGCAATTGCTTGGGACCTGTATGTGTAAGTGGTCTTAAACGAGTCCCATGACCACCATGTAAAATTATGCCTTTCAACTATTAGAAAAATTAGAGAATCATTAGTTATCTAGTTTTCCATTCCGCCTTGGATAATTCCTTTGTTGATATGTTTACTATTAATTCTGGATTTTGGATATACCACTCAATTGTTTTTTTAATCCCATCTTCAAAATTGTTTTTTATCTTCCATTTCAGTTCTTTTTTAATTTTTGAAGAGTCTAAACTATATCTAAAATCATGACCCGGTCGATCTTTTGTAAATTTTATCAGCTTTTTGGGTTTTTTCATTATTTTTAGAATTGTATTCACTATTGTTAGATTATCCACTTCATTTGATGCAGAAATATTATACGACTGACCTGATTTACCTTTTAACAAAATATCAATAATTGCATTACAGTGATCTTCTACAAATATCCAGTCTCTTACATTTTTTCCATTTCCATAAATTGGGATTTTTTTATTTTTATTTGCCAAAGAAATAATTTTAGGAATTAGCTTTTCTAGTGATTGCCTAGGACCAAAATTATTTGTGCATCTGGTAATGATGGCTTTACATCCGAATGTAGTTACATATGATTTTACTAATAGTTCAGCTGCAGCTTTTGTAGATGCATAAGGACTAGATGGATTATATGGAAAATTCTCTGTTGCAGTTTGATTCTTTAAACTTCCAAATACCTCATCTGTTGAAATTTGAATCAATGTTTTTTTATATTTTTTAATTGCTTCTAGAATAGTATACGTTCCAACATAATTTGATTTGATAAATGATTCTGGGTTATTGATACTTCTATCAACATGTGATTCTGCCGCAAAATTAATTACAAAATCATTTTGAGAAATTAATTTTCCAATTAGATTTGCATTGGTAATATTTCCTTTAACATATTGATAATTTTCATCTTTTTTAATTTGGTCGAGATTTTTTTTATTTGAACCAAAACTTTCTGCATCTAGATTGGTGATTTTCCATGTGGGAAATCGTTTTTTAATAATTAATATGAAATTACTTCCAATAAACCCCAATCCACCAGTAACTAATATTTTCAATTTACCACTTTGATTTAATACGACTTATAATTAAACTCTAAAATATCTGTGAATTTATTAAATTCAATACATGCACGATTTTCTCTTAATATTTTATAATGGTATTACTTTAGATTGACTATATGAAAAATAACTCCATCGATTCTATTAAATTAGAAAAACATCTAACTAAAGATATTCATGATCAGCATGTAAATGGTTCTTTAACTGTAATTTGGAGAGACTGGGATAGAATCATTGAGGATATCCCTAAAATGATCTATATCACTACTGTAAAACCTGGTGAAATAAAAGGCCCTCATTTACATCTTAAACGAAATAGTTACTTTACATGTATTCGTGGAAAAGTTGTATTTATTGCAAAAGATAAATCTGGAAATTATGTAGAGATTGAATCAAGTGAGGAATCTCCCGTTTTAGTTCAAATCCCACACGGATATCCTTCAGCTCATATTAACATCGTTGGAGAAGAGTCAACTGTATTAACAATCGCTGATCTTGCATGGAAACCCGATGATAATGAAATGACTAATGTTTCATTTGATGATTATGATTGGAATAAATGGATTAAGAATTGACCTCAGAATCAGAGATTATAATTCTACTGGACAATTCTTTGAATTTACAAAAACTGAAAGAAATAATTTTAATTAAAAAATCATTAAAAATAATCTCTTTTGATTATGCCACTCATAAACTATTAAAAGAAAATTTAATTCCTCATATACCATCTGATACTTTTCTTAAATCTTCAGATTTTGAAAAACTACAAAGATTATCTCACCAATTCTCCCAATGGGCGCTAGATGATTTAATTTCTCAAGAATTAGAATATGAAGGAGTGAATATTGGTCATTTATTTTATAGGGATTTTCAACATTCTCTATTACCAATTTTAAAAACTTTTTATGAAATTTTTAGAATAACAGAATCATTAAAAAATCATTCATATGTCGTATCATCATCACTTTTTCAATACGTGACAATATTTTCTAATAAAATTGAAAAATTCGATGATCAAAAAAATGATAATCAACAATTACTTAATCAATCAATCAAATATCAATTTAATTTTGCAAACACTGAATTTTCATTCGAATTATCTAGAAAGAATTATCGCTCAATCAAAAATTTTTCTGAAAAAATTATTCACAAGTTTTTTGGACCAAAAAAAGATTCATTACTTACTAACGTGTTATTGGTAGAATTTGATCCAATTAAATATGAACAATTATTTGTTGATTCAAAAAATTCATCTGTATCATTATCATTATACAATAGAAGACGACCTTCCATATGGAATAAAAAATCATATTCAATCATCAAAAATTCAAACTCTCAGATTTTATCTCCTTTAATATTAAATCCATCAGTTTTATCTGAAAATCTAAAAAATACATTCCAAGTTTTTAAGAAAAAGATTGATAATGTTTTAAATGATGAAATTTTTTTTAATAATTATTTTTCACTAGATGGAATTTCTTTTTGGTCAATTGTTAAACCAATACTGAAAGAATTTTTTAAACAAAGACTTGAAGAGAATATTAATGAAATTCAAATTGCAAAAGGAATTTTTGAAAAAATATCTTTTAGCTCACTGTTAATTCAAAATGAATCTGGATTTACAGAACAAATCCTACTAAATTTTGCTCTAAAAAAGAATATCCCTGCCTTCTTAATTAGTCACGGCTTAAGTTATGAAACTCTAAATCCACAATATGCTGAAAGGAGAATTTTTGATGGAGTGGATCCTATTCATTCTTCAAAATATTTGGTTTGGGGTCAAAATCAATTCATGTTTGCAAAAAATTATGGTGTTGATGAAAAAAAATTAAAAATTATTGGTAGTCCTTCACATGATTTGTTATTCACTAAAAATCAAAAAAAATCAAAAAATGACTATGTGTTACTTGCTACGTCATCTCCAACTGCCAGTATCATAAAAGATTTAACAATTGACACTTTAGAAAAATATGAGAATGTAATTAGAGACATTTGTGAAGTTGTAACTAAAAATGGAAAAAATCTTGTAATTAAGCTTCATCCATTCCAAGAAGAGCTTGATATAACTAATTTAGTAAATTCTATAAATCCTAAAATCAAAATTATCAAAACAGGAGATATTACAGATTTAATTAAAAACTGTTCAATTTTTCTTACAATTGATATTTCTACAACTATACTGGATGCTCAAATCTTTTCTAAACCTGTGATTTCAATTTCTGTTAAAAATTATGACTGGGGAATTCCTACTATCTTTGAATCTGATTCTTGTATTAGAACAAATATGGATTCTTTTGAAAAAATTTTTTCAGATATACAAACTAATACTAATTTACAAGAAAAAATGATAGATCATGGTTCTAAATTTATTGATGATTACTTATCCTTTCAAGGAAATAGTTCATTGGAACTCCTAAAGTTCCTCCAATTACCTAATGATGAGAGAAATGAAGAACAAGTATTATAAATCATAAAATTTTGTTTCTAACATGGATGATCTTTTAGATGTAAATACTATTTCAAGAGATGGAGATCAAATTACATTAGACCATGATTATTCTGTAATTCAAAACCATGTTAAATCAAAAAAACCAGTAATTATCAGAAATCTATTATCTGTGGATGAAGCTTCAAAAATACGAAAATATGCTACTCAAATGGGAAAATCACAACCGCCATCATCACCTAAGATATCTGAAAAGTCTCCAAATTATCATAGAATTGATAATAATGAAGAAAAATCTCAAATAAAATGTATTTTACATTTACATGCTTTTTTTTATTGGAATGAGGAATCTAAACCCGTAAAAAATTATTTTAAACGATTATTTCGATTGAGAAATATTTTATCTGATTTACCAGAAGAATATGCCCTGTCAGATATCACTGATGGCTATATTTCCCTTCCACTAGTACAACATTATCCTCGAGGTGGTGGATATATGCAGGAACATCAAGATCCTGATAATGGTCAAAAAGTAGTTGTCAATACGATTCTTAGTGAATGTCCAAAAGATTATGAAACTGGTGGTTTGTTTTATCGAGACAATGATGGAAAAAAAATCTATGTTGATAAAGAGCTTAAACCAGGAGATGCATTCGTTTTTTATCCTACTTTATCCCATGGAGTTGACCCTGTTGATAAAAATGTAGAATTGAATTGGGACAATGATGATGGAAGGTGGATGTGTTTTTCTACCTTAGTTACAGCCTCTAGTTTAACTGGAGAAGATTCATCGGGTGCAGCAAAACCAGTTTACAATAATTAAACAAACAAGGTTTTCAAATCTTCTTTTAAAGTATCGCTTATTAACTGTCATTTCATTCTAAAATTATGTTTGAAAATAAAACAATATTGATTACTGGAGGAACTGGTTCTTTAGGACAAGCTCTTACCAAAAAACTTCTCACTTTGCCAATTAAAGGAATTAGATTACTAAGTAGAAATGAAAGTGCTCAAGTTGAAATGCAGAGACGTTTCATTGAACATGAAAATAAATTGAGTTTTTTTATTGGTGATATTCGTGATTACCCGAGATTAACTCGTGCACTAGAAGATGTTGATATTGTTTTTCATACGGCAGCATTAAAACATGTGCCTGTAATAGAGTATAATCCTTTTGAAGCTGTTAAAACAAATGTTATTGGAACTCAAAACGTTATAGATGCTTGTTTAGAACAAAATGTTGAAAAAGTAATTGGAATTGGAACTGATAAGGCAGTATCCCCTCTTAACACGTATGGTGCTTCAAAACTTTTAATGGAAAAAATTTTTGTAACTGCAGGAAATTTCATAAATCCTGAAAGACACAGAACAAAATTTATCACATTAAGATATGGGAATGTTTTTGGCAGTAGTGGCTCAGTTGTTCCATTATGGATAAATCAAATAAAAAACAAAGATAAAGTTTCAATTACTGATATTCAAATGACTCGGTTTAGTATGATGATGGATGAAGCACTTGATTTTATTCTTTCAGCTACAACATTAGGTAAAGGTTCTGAAATATTTGTACCAAAAATTTTAGCATATACCATAATGGACTTAAAAAATTCTTTAACTGAATTATTAGGTGATTCTGAATTTGATGTTACTGGAATAAGATCTGGTGAGAAACTTCATGAAATCTTGATAAATCAAGATGAAATGCGATACACTTGGGAATTTAATGATAATTATGTGATATTCAATCCAATGCAAAGTGAATCTGAAATAAAAGAAAAATATCCTGGGATAAAGAAAGTAGAAAATGTCCCTGAATTTTCATCAAATATAGCTGAAAAAATACCTATTAATAGACTGAAAGAATTAATTTCTGCATCAGGTTTATTATAAAAAATGTTTTGTAAAGAATGTGTTTTTTAATAATGAATAAAATTATTGAGTAGTGAAAAAATGGTACTAGATATTTCGAAATCTAAAATATTAAAAGAGAAAGGAATCCCTTTACTTCCTGCATTAGCACAAACATTTAGCAAATCCCCAAGTAGTTTTGTAGAGGGATTATATCCTGTATATGCTGATAGTGCAAATGGTTCTACCATAACTGATGTTGATGGTAATGAATACATTGATTATTTGATGGCCTTAGGACCTATTGTTTTAGGATATAATTTCCCTGCCGTAAATACAGCAATTTCAGATCAATTAAAAAAAGGAATAATTTTTTCATTACCACATTATACTGAAGTAAATGCAGCTGAATCATTAAAACGAATAATTCCGTGTGCACAAATGACACGATTTACAAAAACTGGATCAGATGCAGTCACAGGAGCAGTACGTGCATGTAGGGCAATTACTAACAAAGAAGTAATTCTATATTGTGGAAGTGGGGGCGTATGGGATGATTGGTATTCTATACTAACAAATAGGAATCAAGGAATTCCAAAATTTAATAAAAATCTTGTAGCAAATTTCAATTATAACGATATTGGAAGTCTTGAAGATCTTTTTGAAAAATATAAAAATAATGTTGCAGCAGTAATTATGGAACCTTCTGTTTTTGATAAACCTGAAAATAATTTTTTAAACAAAGCTAAAAAAATTACTCACGATAACGATGCTCTTTTTGTATTTGATGAAATCCTAACTGGATTTAGAATGTCAAAAGGTGGTGGTCAAGAATACTTTGATGTAATTCCTGATATTGCTACATTTGCGAAAGGAATTGCAAACGGTATGCCTTTGGGAGCCATTGTTGGAAAATCTGAATATATGAGAATATTTGATGATGTGTTTGTATCCACTACTTATGCAGGTGAAGCATTATCGCTGGCAGCATGTGAAGCAACTGTAAAACAATTTGAACAAAATGATGTTTGTGGCCATATGTGGAAACTAGGTTCAAAAATAAAAGATAATTTTAATTTATTTTCAAAAGAATTAGGAATTGATGCCAAATGTATTGGATTTTCTCCAAGATTAAAACTAATTTTTAATGATTCTGAAGAAAATGATTCATTATTGTACAAAAGCTTCTTTTTACAAGATCTCATTGAAAATGGAATTTTTATGCATCCAAACACAATCTTATTGTCATATTCACACACTATGGAACAAATTGACTACACCTTAGAATTCATTCATAAATCAATGAAGAATCTCAAATCCGCAATTGAAAATAATGAAGTAGAAGCAAAACTCAAAGGAAATATTGCTAAATCTGTAATTCATAGATTGGAATAGCAGTTATTGATTACATTTTAAAATCTCAAATGATAAATTCATTGAAGAAATACCGTTTTCCAAACTAATGATTTCTGATTTTTTATGATCTCTAATGCATCCTATTACGTGATTTAATTCTTCAACATACATATCATTAATTGATTCATTTGATGAAATGATTTTTGATGAATTTGATTTTGATTCAAAAATTTTAACGATATTTTCTTCCAGCGACCATTCTAATGTTGCATTTTCAGTCAAAATTTCTAATGTTCTTTTGTATTTTCTTCTAACAAAATCCATATGAATTGTACTAAGAATATTTCCAGGAAATTTTAGTATGACATCACATATAGCTTCTGCATTAGATGGAAGAATATCAGTTAATACAAAATTCGCTTGAATAGATTCTGGTTTTCCAAAAATCCATACTAAGTAGTCTAATTCATGAGAACTATCTAGAATAATACCTCCTCCCATTTCTTTTTTTAGAGTGTAACTTTCTTTGAAATCTTGATTTGGTCTCCAGTCTGGGAGATATTGACCAAAATAAGCTGAAGCGTGAAGAATTTTTCCAAATTCTTTTGTAGAAACCAGATTTTTGATATAATTCAATCCTTTGTTAAATCTAAAACTATACCCAACAAAAACTAGAAGATCTTTTTCATTTCTTATTTGAATTAGTTCATCAAATTTTTCTAAATTATTTGATAGTGGTTTTTCGATAAATACGTTAGAATTAGCTTTTAGAGCTCTAATTGCAAGACCAACATGTGTAATTGGTGGAGTACAAATAATGACACAATCATAAGTAGTTGAATCCACAGATTCTTCTGTTGCTATCACGATATTTTTCATTTTTAAATCTGCTAGTTTAGATTGATCTTTATCAAATACCTCGATCAAATGATTATTTGAGATATTTTGAAGATTTTCAATATGTCGCTGGCCTATAGAACCACATCCCAAAATCAATATCTTCATATCTATAATCCTCAGATCTGTTTATTTATAAATTGAATTTTAGTGTCTTTGGTTGAAAGATTTTAACTAACAAAAAATCACTGAAGAAAATGAAACAAAAAATTTTTGTATTTGGTCGTGGTTTTTTAGGAAATTATATTGTTGATGAATTTAAAAAACATGGCGATGAAGTTTATTCTTCTCGTTTAACAAGTTGTCTAAAAGATGATTTCAAAATTGATGTTCGTGACAAAAATTCAATTTTTGACGTTCTAGAAAAAATAAAACCAGATTTAATTATAAACTGTGTTGCAATTACAGATCTTGATTTCCTTGAAGATAATCCTGAAATAGGATATGAAATAAATTCAGAAGGCACTAAAAATATTGCTCTAGCCTCAAACAAATTCAATGCAAAATTAATTCATATTTCTACTGATAGCCTTTTTGATGGTGAAAAAGGCATGTATGATGAAAGTGATCATCCTAAACCGATCAATGTCTATGCAAAAACAAAATTTTTAGCAGAAAAATATGTAATTCAGGAAGCCAAAAAATATCTTATATTACGAACAAATTTTGTTGGTTATGACTCTGAAGGTAAAAATTTGTTAAATTGGATGGTATCTAAATTATCTAATGGAGAACCGATTATTGGATTTAATGATGTGTTTTTCACACCAATTGAAGTTTCGTATCTAAGCTCTTTAATTTACAAACTTTCATCAGTAGAAGAAAATTTAATTTTAAATCTATCTTCAGATAAAAAAATTAGTAAATATGATTTAGCTATCTTACTTTCTGATATATTTTTATTTGATAAAAATTTAATTAAAATGGGTTCTTCGACAGATCTTTCTTTTAAAGCAAAAAGACCAAAAGACACTTCATTATCAAATATGAAATCTAAAAAATTATTAAATGAAAATTTTTTAAGTTTAAATGATTCATTAAAAAAAATTAAATCCAAATTTTAAATTATCAATAACAATTATTATGAAAGAAACCTTGAATAGTTAGCAATACCAATTTTTAATATGAATATTAAACCAATCAAAATTGGTAAAAAAACTGTTGGCAATAATCATCCATGTTATATTATAGCTGAAATAGGCTCAAATTTTAATGGAGATTTATCTTTAGCTAAAAAACTCATAAAACTTGCAAAAAAATGTGGTGCAGATGCAGCAAAATTTCAAGTATTCACCACTGAGAATTTAATCTCTAGAAAAGGATTTGAACAAAAAAATGCTTTTCAAAAAAAATGGAAAAAATCTGTTTGGGATGTTTATAAAAATGCTGAATTTCCAAGAGATTGGCACTCTGAACTCAATTCATATTCTAAAAAAATAGGAATTGATTTTTTTACAAGCCCATGGGATTTTGATGCAGTAGATTCTCTAGTAAAACTTAAAGCTCCAGCAATTAAAATCGGCTCTGGCGATATTACCTATCTTGAAATTTTAAAATATATTGGCTCCAAAAACCTTCCTATCCTTTTAGCTACTGGAGCAAGTACATTAGAAGAAATTTCTATTGCAGTGAAAACTATCAAATCTACAGGTAATAATAAAATAATTTTAATGCAATCGATAACTCAATACCCTTCTAAAATTTCAGATGCAAATCTAAAAGTTTTACAAACATTCAAAAATAAATTTAATTTGAATGTTGGTTACTCTGATCATTCTCCAGGATCTTTAGTATCGTTATCAAGTGTAGCACTAGGTGCCTGTGTAATTGAAAAACATTTTACATTGGATCCTACGATGTCAGGCCCTGATCATCCTCATTCTATGTCTCCAGATAATTTTGAATCTATGGTGAAAGAAATTCGTACGTTAGAAAATGCATTGGGTACAGGTATCAAAAAAGTTGAAACTTCTGAAAAACAAACAAGAGTTATTCAGCGTAGAGGAATATGGACTATTAAACCAATTAAAAAGGGAGAAAAATTTACCCGCGAAAATATTCGTTCTCTAAGACCCGTTAAAGGATTATCGTCTTCAAATTATGAACAATTACTAGGAAAAATATCTAAGTGCAATCTAAAAGAATTTCACCCAATGTCAAAAAATGATTTGTGAAAATTGAAAAAAACTCTTAAAAATAAAACTAAATCGACAATTATTATCCAAGCTAGGACTGGTTCTTCTAGATTACCTAAGAAAGTCTTATCAAAAATTCAATCTAAACCCATGATTTGGCATGTAATTAACAGAGTAAAAAAAGTCAAAAATGTGGAGCAAATTATTCTGGCTACCTCCACAAATGTATCTGATAAACCTCTTGTTAAAATTGCAGAACAAGAAAATATCCTTGCTTTTACAGGAAACCCTACTGATGTTTTAGATCGATACTATCAGGCTAGTTTAAAATTTAATGCTAATCCAATTATTCGAATTACAGGAGATTGCCCATTAATTGATCCTAAATTAATTAGTAAAATGCTAGATTTTTTTCAGCATCATAAATTTGATTTTTTATCAAATAATCTTAATCCTACATATCCTGATGGATTAGATGCATCAATTTTTTCTTTTAATGCTTTAGAACAGGCATGGAAAAAAGCTAATTTGCAATCAGAACGAGAACACGTTGTACCTTATATCACAAAACACAAAAATATTTTTAAAATATTCAGTTATGAAAATTCCAAGAATCTTTCTAATTATAGATGGACTGTAGATGAAAAAAATGATCTTACTTTTGTTAGAAAGATTTATCATTTAATGAAACCAAAAAATATTTTTTATACAAATGATGTTTTAAAAATAATCCGACAAAATCCTGCTTTGCTAACAATCAATTCATCTATTACAAGAGATGAAGGATATGCTAAATCATTAAAAAATGATCAAAAATTTAATTTATAATGAATTATTTCATTGATTTCTTCAGCACTTGTTTTATTTTAAACCTAAATAATATTAATCGGTCATTAATCTATCAATCATGTATGATATAGTAAAAGATCTCTATTACACCAGAAGAGATCTTATTTCAGATGGATATGACGAAGCGTTGGCATACATTTCAAAAATTATCCCATTAAAAATTCACAATATTCCTTCTGGAACCAAATGTTGGACATGGACTATACCTAAAAAATGGAGTATTTCAGATGCTTATATTGAAGTTGATGGCAAAAAACTCTTAGATCTCAATGATCATCCATTACATGTTATTTCGTATTCATTATCTATAGACAAAATAGTACCTCACAAAGAATTGATGAATCATCTTAATTCAAATCCAAATAGGCCTAATTCAATACCTTTTCAATTCAAGTACTATGAACAAGATTGGGGTTTTTGTATTGAACATAATAAACTCTCAAATTTTTCTCACGAGAAATACCATGTAGTAATTAATTCACAACATGATGATGGTTTTCTAAAAATTGGTGAAATTTCTATTAAGGGTCAGACTGATCAAACTATTGTTCTTGTAGCACATTTAGATCATCCTGGCATGGCTAATGATGATCTTGCTGGAGTAGCTGTACTTGTAGGAGTTGTACAAGAATTATTGAAAAAAAATAACATGTATTATTCTTATACAATTTTATTTTTACCAGAAACTATAGGTTCTATTGCATATTTGAGTCAAAATGAAAATTTAATTCCAAATTTCAAATATGGTGTATTTTTAGAAATGTTGGGAAATGATAATGAGTTTGCTTTACAATTTAGTAGGCAATCAAACACAGTATTAGATAAAATTGCCAAAAATATCCTAAAAACAAAATATCCTAATTTTTCTCAAGGTGAATTTAGAGAGGTAATTGCAAATGATGAAATGGTATTCAATGGACCTGGATTAGATATTCCAATGATTTCTTTAAGCAGATGGCCTTATCCTGAATATCATACAAATGATGATGATATTTCAATAATTAGTTCAGAAAAATTAGAAGAATCAAAAGATGTTATTCTTGAAATAATTGAAACACTGGAACAAAACTACTACCCTAAGCGAAAATTCATGGGTCCGCCATTTCTATCTGGATATGGTTTATGGGTTGATTGGCAAGATGATTTAGAGCAAAATTTGCTATTGGAAAAAATCTTTATGGAATTTGAAGGTACTAAATCAATTATTGATATAGCTGAACAATTTGATTTACCTTTTAAAAAGATCTATGACTATGTAAACAAATTCGTTGATGTTGGTTTAGTTGAAAAAATTTATTCCGATATTTCTTAAATTAACTATTAAAATAAATTCAAAATTCTAGGTATTATCCTTAATTAAAAAATTTACATCATTTTTAATTTCTTTATGAATTACATTGTAGACATCTTTCGTAGATATTACAATTATCTGACCTTTTCCCAAATCTTCTGATTTTGATAATCCTAGCTCTTTAGATTTCATATCCAATTTAATTAAATTTGGTAGATGATTTAGATTTTCTAGATCATGAACATAATGGTAGTATGTATTTTTAATTTTTTTGTTGTCAATGATGGAAGTTCCAGAAAATCCCTTATCATACCTATATTCCACATTTAATTCTCTTTCCACAAAATGAATGAATGTATTATAATCCGGACTCATATTAAATCGACATATTTTTCCATTTTCTTTCCATAGTCTATCCCAAAAAGAATCTATCCCAAAAGAATATTCCGAAACATTTTTTGTAAAATAATCTGATTTACCTCCAACTGCTGCAACAGAAAAATTTGCATCATCAGAACGTTTTGAGTTTTTTAATTCTCTAATAAATTCAGAAAATACTCCACATTCAAAACTTTTTGTAGTTTTTTTATCAAAAATTTGATTATTACAATATGAAAGAGAAAATGTAGGAACAATTAGAGTTCCCTTTTCTCCAATTACCTCAAAAATTGCATCTTTAAAAATTTCACAATATTCTTTTGAATTATTTGCATTTTCTAATCTACCAAAAAATCCAATATTACTATGTACAAAAATACTATCCCCAACTTTAATTTCTGTTTTCTTTAATGCCTCGATTATGTCTGATTTGGAAAAATCATAATTCTTTTTCAATTCTAGCCTCAATAATTTTACCCAATCCTTCTAAAGTTGAAAATGCCCTATTTTGAAATTCATCTGTTGAAAAAGTTATTTTAAATTCTTCTTCAATTTCTGTAACAAATGAAACAAATTTGAAAGAGTCTATCCATCCTTTTGCTAAATAATCCTCAGAAAATTTACATTCAATTTCTTTTTGAGATAGATCTGAATTTTTCTCAAACCAAGTAATCAACCATTCTTTCACATTCATTTCATTTTACCTATTGATATAGAAAAACCCTTGACGGAGAACCATCTGAACCTTCAATTTTCATTGGTGCAACTACTATATTCCAATTTTCTAGACTATCCAAATTTTCTAGATTTGCAAGATATTCTAGCAATACTATCTCATTTTCTAAGAGTATCTTATGAATAGGTGAATCAATGCCATTATTCGGTTTACTGTTGTCTGGCGATGGTGTGTCATATCCAAGTAATTCTACACCTTGCGAAACCAGAAAATTTGCAGCATCCTCAGTGAAAAATGGATGATTTTCATAAAATTCCATCTTATTCCATTTTTCACCCCACCCAAATCTAAAAATCATTCTTTTAGTGATCTTTATTTTTTCAAGATCCTTTTTTTCTATGGGTTGATTTTTCTCAAAATGTGAAAAATCTACAATTGTTACTTTTCCTACAATTTTATCTAGTGGAATTTTATCAATACTTTTCCCATCTTTAACAAAATGCAGTGGCGCATCAATATGAGTACCAGTATGAGTGCCTAAAGTTATTTTTCGTGTATTTCTTCCTACATCCTCTATTTTCCCCAGTCTTTCAACAGAAACTTTTGGATGCCAAGGAGTTGGATATGTGATCATCTGCTCATTTATCATATAGGTCAAATCAATAATTTTCTTCATCTTATTATCTCATTTAACTAGCAATATTTCTATTTTTCAGGCTCTAATTCAAAAAACCACCATAGGGGAAATTCTTTTGAAAATGATTCTGCACGTTTATCCTGGATTTTGGTTTCACTATTTCCATAGAGTTCTTTTAAATCTCTTATAATGTAGCCTGAATCTAAAAATGATTTAATGATTTCACTAAGATTTGGCGTAATATCAAATTTCTTTTTATTATACTCGGTGATAATTGTAAAAGGATTTTCAATTTCCCCAAACCACGGTCTTAAAAAAAATAAACCGTGAGGTTCTAATGAAAACAATCTTCCATTTTTCTTTAAAATTCGTTTTATACTTGATAATAGATCATGTATTTCGTATTTTTGTTTTGGGTTTGGAGGAACAAAATAAAATAATAATGCATCACTCATAAACACATAGTCTATACTATTTTCTTCAATCCAATCCAACGAATCAGAATTTCCTATTTCTGAAACTTTAAACTCCACACCATTACTATTTTTCTTAGCAATTTCTATGAATTCTTGATTTGGATCTATGCCAATTACTTTTGCTTCACTTTTTGCCATTAATTTACTATAATATCCTACACCGCAACCCAAATCCAGAATTGTATTATTTTTAGAGAACGTCTTTTCAAAAAATTCTTTCAGAAAGTTTTCTTGTACTGACTTGTAGAGATTGTTTTTGATACCTGAAATATCCTCATTAAATTTTTGTGAAATCCACCAATCATCTGGATTAATTTTTCTCTCTAATAGCATTTTTTGCCCTAGTTGTTGATGAAAATTCCCAATATGTTCATTGTCTAGTAAAGATATTTTTGATTGAAAAATTTCTAAATATCTTTCATAGTTGTCTATGATGATGTATTTTTTCTTAAAAATCTCTAATACTTTTGAAATTTCACAAATTTCAGGTTCAGGCCATTCTGAAATATTCCGTTTTATACGTGTAGGATCTGCTAGTAAGCCATCAAAATTTGAAAATCTTTCTATGTCCCATATCTCAAACTTTTCTCCTTGATTTGTATTAACAATTTCTTCAATTTTAATACCTGATTCAATATCTGAAATTATTTTTAATGCATTTGTTTTTGTAACAATCGAATTTCGTGTAAATACATTATAAAAAATCCATTTACCATCTTTAGATGACTGAATTATGATATCTTTGGGTATGATCATTACTTGTCTCTCTTATGATATAATTCTCTAATTTGAGGCTTGTTGATTTTTCCATTTACAGTTTTTGGAATTTCGACTAATTCTATAAATTCATCAATATGATAATCTTTACCCAACTCATCGATAATTTTTTTATTCAACTGTTTTTTCAAGTCATCATTATTTTCTACTGATATTATGAAACATACTGTTTTTTCCCCCAAAACTTTATCAGGAAAACCTAAAACCACACACTCTTGAAAAATTTTTCTATCTATTATAAAATCCTCTAATTTTTTCGGACTAAGGTTTATTCCCCCTTTGATTATGAGATCTTTTTTCCTTCCTGAAATTACTAAAATATTTTCTTCTAAAATTTCTCCTAGATCTCCTGAAAGAAAATACCCGTCAGTCAAATCTTCATTTATCTGTGAATCATGATATCTCTTAAACATCCATGGAACTTTAATTCTTATTTCTTTTTCTTTCAAATCTATTTTGGTATTTTTCAATAATTTTCCAACACCATGATTCTTCAAATTAGGTGAATTGGTAGTTACAAAAAGTGTTTCAGATAAACCATAACTTTCATACAATTTTATTTTGTATTTGTTTTCAAATTCATCTTTGATGGTGGGGTTTAGTGGTGATGTTCCTACACACCCAATAATTGATTTATTTTGGGCAAATTCAACTCCCTTATTTGATCTATCAAATTTTAATAATAATCCAATAATTGTAGGCGTGAACCAAAAAGTATTGACAGAAAATTCTTCAGGAATCTTCCAAAAATCCATTGCGCTTTTGAGAGAGAACCGATGATCAATTACAATTTTACTTTCAGAAATAAAAGGCAAGAAAATTAAATTAAGAATACCGGCCATATATGACATAGGTAAATTATGCAGAAAAATATTTTTAGAATTAAAATTAAATTTTTCATTAAATGATAATGCACTTAATATTAAATTTTTTAAAGAATGGACAACTCCTTTTGGTTTTCCAGTAGAACCGGAAGTAAATGTTATTAGAAAATCTTGTTCAATATCTAAATTATTTATTAATATTAAATTATCTTTTGATTCTTGAAAAACTTGTTGATTTATTTCATTTATTTGTATTTTTTCCCCTAAAAATTCACAATCAAAATTATCATAAATCACTAATTTAGGTTTAACATCATTAATGATTTCTTTTATTTCACTTCTTCCTTTTTCTGGATCAATCGGTACTATTGTAATATTAGAAAACAATGCTACAAAGTATATTTTTACAAACTCTATTGAATTATCCAACAGAGTACAAATAATATTCCCTGATTTGAGATCTTTACTTTTCAATTCTTTTTGACATGATATTACTTCAGAAAAGAATTCTGAATACTTTACTGTTCTTTGATTTATTGCATCATAAATAAAATCTTCATTCCATTTTTGTTCAAATACATCTCTAAATAATTTCTGAATATTTTCCAAATTACCTATCTTGTTCTCGTCCAACGTATCTGTTAAATCTATATTTTGCAGTGTATACACTACCATCTCGTTTTAATTTTTGAGCAATTTTTTCTAATTCTTCTGTATTCATTTCAACTTTATCTGTTTTTGAGTATTCTATAATCAAATGTATTGGGTCAACATTGTATTTTGTTGAATATTTAATTATATGATGCATATAACTAGAATGAAAATCTGCAAATCCTGCAATCATGTCTAGTTGAGATTTTCCATTTGATGAAATTAAAGGTTGAACATATTTTCTACCTATCTCTAAAATTTCATCAAAATTTATTCCTGTTTCTATATTTTTCTTGGCTAATACCATTGCCAAGATTTCTGTACATGCATTTCCTGCACTTCTTCCTAATCCTTGAAGTGAGCAGTCGATAATATCTGCACCTGATTCTATTGCAGTAATACTGTTTGCTATAGCCAAGCCTAGATTATCATGTCCATGAAACCCCATTTGAATTTCAGTCTTTTTTCTTATTTCTTTAAAATATTCTGAAACCTGTTCTGGGAGCATACCTCCTGCAGAATCAACAACATAAATAATATCTGCACCATAATTTTCTGATAGTTTTACTTTTTCAGCAAATTTTTCTGAACTTAGGGCATATGATTTCATATAATTTGCTGCAACTTGTATTCCATAATCTTTTGCCTTTTTTACAAATTCTTTTGAAGATTCAATTTTATTTACATCTGTTCCAATTCGAACAAATCCAATACCATGTTTTGCAGCTAGATCTATATCCTCAAGTCGTGCAATTCCAGGTATGCAAAACATTCCAAATTTAGATTTTAACAAGACATCCTTTGCTGCAATTAAATATTCTTCATCCGTTTGAGCTGTTTGACCATGGCCTAAATTTCTAGCATTAAATCCTAATCCATGTCCTATTTCAACAAATTCAATTCCTGATTTCTCTAATCCCTTACAGATGTTTGATGTATCTGATGATGTAAAAGAAAAATTTACTGCATAACTTCCATCTCTTAGTGTAGTATCTAATAGTTTAATCTTAGTCAATTGTGAATGTCCTTATTTTTATTCAATATAACTGCAAATGCTATAGCGTTATCACTGTTATGTGATATACTTAACAGTATATCCATATTTGCGGCAAAATTGTTTTTAATATTTACTAACGGTCTTCCATCTTCATTATTTTTAACTTCTATATCATTAAGAAAAAGCATTTTTTCTGATATGGAATTGTATGCTTTTATTATAGCTTCTTTAGCGGCAAATCTAGCTGCAAGATGCTGTGAAGGATTAATTTTTTGAAAACAGTATTCAATTTCTAAATCAGTAAACATCTTTTGGAGGATTTTTCTATCTTTTATTTTCTTTAAATCTGAAAATTTACTGATATTTTCGATATCTACACCTATGCTCATTTTTTCCATATTAATACAAAAATTCAATATCTACAAGACTAATAGTTTTTCTCGAAACTTCATGATATATTTATTCATGATGATGATACAATAATTAATGAAACCAAATATTTTGTTTCTTGTAATTGATTCTTTACGTTCAGATAGATTTTATGGAAAATCAAAAACTTCAGTTACGCCAAATATTGATAAATTAATTGAAAAAGGAGGATTATTTACAAATACATTAAGCTCAATACCTGCAACAAAACGTGCAACTTCCAGTATTTTAACATCATTACATCCATTTAAAACTGGTTCAGATGATGACAATTTTTTCAAAATATCCGATTTTACAAAAACACATTTTTCAACATTAAAACAAAATGGATATCATGTTGTGGCTACAGTTCCTGAAGTTCTTTCAAGTACTGGTTTATTCTCTGAAATAGATAATGGTAATGATTTTACATTTGATAATTTTCATGGCAGATTAAATCATAATATTGATAAAAAAATTTTAAATCAATTAGATTTAATAAAATCTAAATCTCCCTGGATATATTATATTCATTTACTAGATCTTATCAAACCTGTGATAGTTGATGATCAATATAACAAATCAGACTTTGGAAATGATGAATATGATCGAATTCTATCTAATATTGACATCTTTATTGGAAAATTAATTAAAAAAATTAATTTAGATGAAACTTTGATTATAATTACTGCAGATCATTCAACATATTTGCCAAAAATTACTTACAATAATTCTAATTTTACTTTTGAAGCTTCCACTTCACTTCGCATTCTTTGGAAATTGGGTTTTTCTATTCCTACAAAATTAAACTTTTTTTGGATGAAATTATATAATATTTATAAACTAAATTTAATAAAAAAAATAAATAATAAAATTGATCCAAATTTACTTTCGATCTATCAAAAAAGATTATTTCTCAATCTAATTGGACATACTCGTGATATTTATTCTGATAATATAGTAATCCCTTTCTTAATATGTGGTTCTCATATCAAAAATTTTGTTTCAAATTTTACTGTTAGACAAATTGATATTTTCCCAACTATTTTTCAAATTATAGGAATTAAATCAACTCAGAATTATGATGGAATCAGTTTAAAACCTATTTTAAATGGTGAAAATCTAAAACCATTAATTTGTTATATTGAAAATTTACCAACTAATGAAAATAAGTGGAAAAAAATTATTGGAGTTCAATATGATGATTATAAATTGGTGGTTGAAAAAAATGATCCATCAAGCTTTCAATTATATAATTTGAAAAATGATCCATTTGAAGAAAATGATATTGCTAAAAATGAACTTATTTTAGTTAAAAAAATGAGGGAGTATCTTGATGATATTTTGCAAAATGTATCAATTAATCCACAAGAATTGCTAAGTGACAGTGAAAGAAAAAAAGTTGAAGATGAACTTAAAAAACTTGGTTATATTTAATGAATTATTTTCTAAAATTTGATTTTTTTCTTTATTTTACATTTATGTAATTTTGGTAAATTTTCACCAAGAATATAATAAGTAGAAATGTTTAAGATATATAATTTGATGGGAGAAGAAATCAATCCTATGGACAAATCTTATCTTATTCGTTTAGGGAATAATTTTTTAGGACTACTTAATGATATTAAAAGAAGACCTGAGGATGCAGCCAGAGAATTGGGCATATCTATAGATGAAATAAACGCAATCATTTCTGGAAAACAAAAAATCTCATCTGAATTAGTTGATATGGCTACAAAAATTTGGCCTGTAAATGATAGAGATTTCTATATTATTTCAGATGATTGCCCAACTGGTATTTTGATTATGACTTCGGAAGAATCTAAAAAATCTTCCAGAATTATGGAACGAGCAGGAAAACCATATTATGAATATCGTGATACTGCAATGAGTAAAACTGCTCCTTTTAGACCTGAATGGATTTTGGAATTATGTACTGTAAAAGATAATGATCCAAACAATCCAGACGTTCAATGGAATAATGGTCATTTCATGCATCAATTTACTTATTTCATTGGAGAAGTTAATTTCTATTTTAAAGATTCAGATGGGAAAAAACATGTTTCTGAAATGAATACTGGAGATTCAATGTATATTACACCATTCACTCCTCACACTTTTGCTACAAGAGAAGGAGCAAGATCTAATGGGTTAATTTTAGCTTTAACTTATGGAAGTAAACTTACTGGTGACGCTCAACAAGAGATTTCTTTATTGCCACCTGATATAGGATCAAATTATGCACTAGATTTTAGTACAAAAGAACAATCAAGTTCTTCTTTGATAAATTATTATTATAATTTATCAAATCTTTCTATTACTGAATTTGAAAAAAGAACAAACATTCAGAATAATGTTTTACAAAGTTATCTTACAGGAAAAAAACTTCCAACACTCAATGATTTAGAAGCAATTGCAAAATCCTTACAAGTTAATTCTAGGGATTTAATGCCGAATGATAAAATTGAATCTAAAGTAATTGTAAAACATTATGATGAATATGCACATTGGACATATCCTGAAAATTCCAAAAATTATGAATTTTTTGAACTTGCATCAACTACTGCTCTTCCTCATTCTAAAGCATTTGAAATAATTATTAATGATCCTAATGATGAAAAATTAGATCTAAACATAGGTCTACATCAATATGTCTATAATGTTGGAGATTCATCTGTTATACTTAATTGGAAATACACTGAAAATTTTTATGAAAAATCTTTAGCGCCTGGAGATTCAGCATACATTAAACCATTTGTTGCTCATAATTTTAGAGGTAAAGGTAAGATTTTGATTTTAAGAATTGGCGGAAAAATTAATGGAGATTCGCAAAGGGAATTATCATTTGTGGGAAAAGAAAATGCTAAACGAGCTATTTCTGAAACTATGCTATGGTTTGATCCAAAAGGCTCTAGCTCTTAAATTTAATAATAATTAGAAATTTGTTTTGATATGAAAAAAGAAAATGTAATAATTATTATGATTGATGGAGGTCGTTTAGATCGTTCTTTAAATTCAAAAATTTTTAATCATATTCAAGAAAAATCAATATTTTTTTCCAATTCTATAACTTATGGACCTCACACCATAGCTGCAATGCATGCAGTATTTAGTGGAAGTTATGGGACTAGATCAGGAACCAATAGCTATTGGTCTACTTTTAATTTTAAAAAAGGACAATTTCAAACTTTAACTGAGTATCTTTCAATTGATGGGTATTATACATATGCAGATGTAATTAATGAATTAGTTTTACCAAAACAGGGATTTGATAGATTTATTGTACATGATGAATTAAATGATGATTTAACACAGAGGCATAAAGAAATTCTTTCTAATTTGAATGATAAATATAAGAATGATAAAAATTTCTTTGTTTATTTACACTATAGTAATATTCATACAGGAATAATGAATGATGTATTAAAAAAATTTACAAATTATAGTGATGATTTTTTTAATAACCGAAAATCTAATGAAAGTAGATATGATAAACTATTTTTTAATGCTGAAAATTATTTATCTCAAATTTTAAAACATGTTTATGATTTAGATTTAGATAAAAATTCTTTGATTTTGATTATGTCAGATCATGGTGTTAGTGTGGGTGAAAAATTGGGTGAAAGAGCATATGGTGCATTTTGTTATGATTATACTTTAAAAACAATTACTCATTTTCTATCTAACCGATTTTCATCCAAAGAAATTTCTCAGCAGATCAGAACAATTGATTTCATGCCTACAATTTTAGAATATTTAGAAATCCCATTAAATCAAAACAAAGCAAGTTTAGACGGAATTTCACTAATTCCACTGATTAATAATCAACAAGTACCAGAACAAGTTGCTTATTCTGAAACAGGAAATCCTCTACATGAAAAACAACCTCCTAAAACTCCTAATGTGGCATCTGTAAGAACTTCAAATTGGAAATTAATTTACAATATCTATAACAATACTAAAGAATTGTATGATTTAAAAAATGATCCTTTTGAAAATGAAAATATAATTGGACAATTCCCAGAAATAGAGCAAAAACTTTGGAATGAATTAGTCAGAATTAGAGATCATAAATAATTTATGTAAATAATTTATTTGCTTTATCTAAATCTTGTTTTGTATCTATTTCACACCATGTCCCTGATACAAATGAAGGAATAACTTTAACCGACGAATCTATCATTTCTTGAATCATGTCTGTAAGATATCCTTTTTCTAATGATATTGCATTATGAAATTTTCCAATATGATTTTTTTGTAAGTCATTAATCATTTTTAAAAATATTTTTGAACCTTTCTCAGTCATTTTTATAAGTCCTAAAAATTCCCCAATTTTGTCTTTATTATTACTAATATTTTTTTTAATTTGTATAACTTCATCTTTATTATTACACAAAACATTTTCAGCTTCAAAAAGGGGGTGATCTGTTCTACCTTCGTATGATTTTTTCCAGTTAAGATCTACTGCAATCACAATATCTCCTTTGGTATTAATTAATTGTTCAATAATTTTTTCTTGAAATATTATATCTGAATATGAAATTATTAATTCTCCTTTTAGATGTTCTTTTGCTACCATTAAACTACCTAAAATATCGTGCTTTTCATTTTCATTATCTGAAATGTATTTGACATCTGTATCTTTAAATTTATTTTCTGAGCCTGTAATTACAATTAAATCTACAATACCGTTATTTTTTAAGGCATTTTTTTGTCTTTCAAAAATTGTTTTTCCATTTACTGGAATTAATGATTTTGGTGTATTTTTATATTCGTTAGCAATTCTTTTTCCTTTTCCAGCTGCAATTATGATTGTTTTCATAAATTTCTATAATGATTTCATTACCCTATCTCTAATAGTTTTAGGTTTCCATGAAACTCTTTTGCTTCTTTCTTTGCTTGTTGATATTTTAATTAAAAGAAAGATAGGGCCTTTTACATTTTGAATTTTTTTTAATATATTAACTAATTGTCCTTTTGTTTTTATGGTAAATACATTATAGTTAGTATTTTTTGCAATTTTTTCAATATTTATGTTTGATGAATTAGTGGGTTGAGAACCAGTTGATTCATGACTATTGTTGTCAAAAACAATATGGACCATATTCTTAGGTTTTAGACTTCCAATTGTTACCAAGGAACCCAAATTCATTAAAATATTTCCATCTCCATCAAAAACAAAAATTTTCTTCTTTGGATTTTTTAAAGATAACCCTAATCCAATTGAAGATGCAAGACCCATTGAACCAATCATGTAAAAATTTGATTCTTTATCACTGATTTCAAACAAATCTCTACTCATGAAACCATTTGCAGAAACAATAGGATTATTTCCAATATTTTCTGTAATAATTTTAACAGCTTCTTTTCTAATCATGAAACATTCTCCTAATAATTAGAGCGCATGGTTTTTCATTTTTAATATTATTTACTGCCCAATCACAACATGTTTTCCAATTTTTATCAGTTAAAATTTTTGATTTTAATCCTATAATTTTTAAGAGATCGGGTTGTATTTTTCCAATTTTAAGATGTTCTGGAGCATCATCTGGAAGATATCCTCTCCAACCTATCAATAAAACTAAAGGAATTTCATAAAGTTGAACTAATGAAGTTATGGTACTAATTGAATTTGCAAATCCTGCGTTTTGCATAAATACTAAAGAATTGCTCTTTGATAAGGACATTCCAGTAGCAATTCCAATAGCTTCTTCTTCTCTAGTTGTTATGATGATATTTTTATTTTTCAAGCATTCATCGATAAAATATTTTAATGTTGAATCTGGCACTCCTATAAAATTTTCAATTTTCTTTTTTTTAAGATAATGAAATATCATACGTTGTGTTTCTTCATTCATTTATGTAACCTAATTTTTTTAGATTTTCTTCAATATTTACTTCTTGTTTTTTTATTTCATACATTTCTTGAAGGTGAAATATTTCATCCATTGTAGTCATTTGAGTTTTAACATCACTAAGTTTTTCTGCTGTTGATAATTTTTTGAGATGATCAGCCATTGCCCAATGTGCTGCACGTAATGATTGATTTGCATAAATTACAATACCTATGTTGTGTTTTTGAAGTTCAGTTAGTGTTACATCTGGGTATGATGTAGGAATTGCAATTATTGGAATATTTCCATTCCAGGAATCACAAAATTCAAAAATTTCATCAGGAGTATTTTTCTTGGAATGAATTAAAATTGCATCTGCTCCAGCTTTTTGATAGGCATTTGCTCTTTTTATTGCTTCATCAACTCCTAATCCTACAATAAGTGCTTCAATTCTTGCTATGATCATAAAATTTTTATTTTTTTTGGCATTTTTTGCAGCTATAATTTTTGCAACAAAATCCCTTTCTGACAATAACTCTTGTTTACCGTTTTGAAGTAGACTGTTTTGTTTTGGGAATATTTTATCTTCTATACTTATTGCTGCTATTCCAGCATTTTCATATTTTTTTACCATGTGACTAACATTACTTGGTCCTCCGAACCCTGTATCACAATCTGCTATTATTGGTATTGAGCATGCATCTGCCATACTTGATGCTGCAGACAGGAATTCTGTCATAGTGAGAATACTAGCATCTGGTAATGCATGTGTGGCTGAAATAGCAAAACTACCTGCCCAAACTGCATCAAAATTATTTAATTCTACCAATTTTGCAGACATTGCATCAAATGCACCTGCTACTCTGATGATTTTATTTTTATTTAATTTTGAGTGTAAAATATTGGCTCCGTCATTCATTTTGATCTGATAAATTAAGCAGAGGATTTAATCTATAATAAGAGATCTTTTTAATCTGTTTATATGTGGAGTATAAAACAGCCACCAAAAATTATTTTTGGAAAAAATTCTGCTCGGGAATTCACCTTTCCAGAAAAATGTTTGGTTGTGACATCCAAAAATGCAAGATCTCGTGGTTGGTTAGATTATGTTGGATTAAACAAATCTATGTTATTTGATGGTGTAGAATCTAATCCTTCAATTGATACAGCTGAAACAATTATTTCTAAATTTCAAAAATATGATTTTACTCATATTGTTGGAATAGGTGGTGGCAGTGCAATGGATGTTGCAAAATATTGTGCATTTAAAATGAATAAATTAAAAATTATGATTCCTACTACTTTTGGAAGTGGCAGTGAAGTAACTCGAATTTCTGTTCTTAAGATAAATGGTAAGAAAAAGAGCTTTCATGATGACAAAATTTTTGCAGACGTTGCTATAGTTGATTCTAATTTTATTAAAAATTCTAATGAAAAAATTCTCAAAAATTCTGTTATAGATGCTTGTGCTCAATGTACAGAAGCTTTTGACAGCAAAATTTCAAACCCCTATACAAAATTCTTATGTAATTATGCATTTGATATTTTAGAAGAAGGAATACTGACAAAAAATTATGAAAAAATAGTAATGGGCTCTCTAATTGATGGTCTTGGGTTTGGTAATTCTTCTACGACATTAGGACATGCACTTTCTTACGTATTTTCTAATGAGGGGATTTCTCATGGACATGCTTTGGCTTTTACTACTAGTGTAGCTCATAAATTTAATGATTCCCAGTATTATGAAAGATTTCAAAATCTTGTTGAAAAATTAAATTTTACTAAAATACAATTACACCAGCCACTAGATGAAGCAGCAGAAACAATAATTCTTGATAAAAAACATCTTGATAATAATCCAAAATTTGTTACTAAAAAAAATATTATTGATTTATTAGAAATAATTAATGAACAAAATAATTTATAATTTTTAATCAGAAATAATTATTTCATCTGTATTTTCTAAAATATTATAATTTATCAAATCTCTTCCTGGATTTGTAATACACTCTCCATTTTCTATGTTAAATTCCCAACCGTGGCCACCACAAGTTAATGTTTCATCCTTAACAAATCCTAATTCAAGAGGCCATTTTGCATGTGGACAAATTCCACTTATGGCAAAATATTTTTCTCCATTATTGAAAATAATTACTTTAGGACTTGTAGATACTTCAATTAATTTTCCTATTGGAATATCTGATTTCTTAATTTTTAATTCCATGTATATTCTAATGTAACTTGTCATACATCTTGTAAATATTACTAATTCTAGTAGGATCAGGATCATATAGCAAATTAATGAAATGTTCATTCCATACATCTGGTTTCCTGTCCCCCTTCCATCTTGCAGATAAGAATAATGTCTCCCACAACAATTCTTCTGAAACTGCTTTTTCTACTAAATGTGCTGGAATTATCATATGATAATTCCAATCATCTGTTTTACCTTCAGTAGCATACGTTCCTGATTCTTTATCTTTTGAAATATCTAAGATGAATTCTCCACCATTTTTACCGTCTGCAATTAATTGAACTTTCATATCGATATGTTTTCGTGCGATTGGATTTTCTGAAATAATTCTATTAAAATAATCTATGACTTTTGTTGATAATTTTGTAGATGCTTCACCTTCTGCTTTCCATCTATTGTTCAAATCTTCTTGTACTTCTATAGATAATTCATTTAACGCATCCATTTTATTAGTTGATAAAATTGGTTCATTGTTTTTTATGTGTGTACCATCAATACTTATTTCATCGTCAGCTGCCATTACTAGAACATTTGTACCGGAATTCCCACTATTATCCCAAGCAGTTTTTGGTTCATCAGGACATCCGAAAACTCCGGTAACAGGATTGTTTAACTCTAGTTGTGATTTATGGGGAAAAAGTGGACCTCCTGCATAGGCCATAGCATATTTTGGTTTAATCACATTTACATAATTAACAAATCCATTAATTTTGTTGGCTTTACGTTTTTTTGCAATTTCATCATGTTTTTCTTTAGAATAATTATATGCATCAGGATACCAATTTGCAACAGAATACATGAAAAATCCTATATCTGGTTTTGCGGCATTGACTTTTTTTAGTGATTCAAAATCCATCTTACAGTCAGTTTGGCAAAAAACTGTTCCTTCTTTGCTTTTAATTAATAATGCAGAATCTTCAAACATTAAATCTGGATTTTTTATTGCAGTAATTTCTAAATCATCACTAAGTTTTTCAGGTTTCCAAGAGGACAATTCAATTATGTTTTTAAAACCTAACTTGAGAATTTCATTGTAAAATCTATTTGTGGGAAATTTACAAATGTAAATTGGGATTTTCCTATCAAATTCTTTCAGAGTTTCTTCTTGAAAGTGATCCTCATGTTCATGTGAAATATAGATATAATCAACATCTGTTGGAATGTTTTTTCTTGTTGCTGCTTTGCTTCGTAGGGTATACCATGTATTGACATTGCAGGGTCCAACTATCCAAGGATCTACAATTATTCTTTCATTTTTTGTTTCAATCAGTGTACATGCTTGACCTAAAAATCTTACAAACACGCATATCATTGAAAATTAATGAATTTAAAAGTTACACAGATTATTTTAAATGAAATCATTATTTGTTGATAAATGCTTTGAGAATGTCTGTTTTTGTTAAAATTCCCCAAATTATGTTATTGTCATTCAAAACTCCTAAACCATTAATTCGTTGATTTAACAATAATGAACAAATTTTTGAAATATCTTCAGTCATAGGAACAGAAAGAATTTCTTTTGTACTTATTTTGTTACCTGAAATTTTTTCTGAATTAAATCTGTGAAATAGCAAATTTGTATCTAATTTTGTCTCATTGATAGAATTTGTATTGAAATCAGTAAATCCTAATTTCAACAAATCACTCATTGTTATAATACCCACTGGAATTTCATTTTCATCTTTAAGAATTAATCTAGAAATGTTAAAGTCAAACATTTTCTTAAAAATTTTACTTATTGTTACATTTGAAAATTCCCATAAATAATCATTGGACATTATTTCCACAGCTGATTTTTTCCCTTTTAACTCATTTTGAATAATTTTCACAATATCTGTTTTTGTTAAAATCCCAATAATTTTATCAGATTTTATTCCTAATGATCCAATATTTTTCGAAATCATTAATTCTGTACACGTTTTAATATTTTCAGTTGGATTTACTGATAATATTTTTTTTGATATCCTTTCAATAGGTATTTCATCTATTGCTTCATTTTGTTTTTCTAGTAAAAAACTACAAATATCTTTTTGACTTACAATTTTTGTAATTTTTTTATCTTCAGAAATTAAAATACGACTAATTTTTTCTTTCAACATTTTGGAAATTGTCTCTCCAATACTGGTTTCTTTATCAATTGAAATTACAGAATTCATAATGTCTTCTGCTTTAAGCATAAATCATTACAAATTTTTTACTATAATAATTAATTAGATATTATCAAATTTAATAATTGTGCCTAAATTTGGGATATTTTTTGCTTAAATCAAATATTCTCTTTTAGCATTATTTTAAATAGCCAAAATGAAGTTAAATTTCAAACCTATGATTGAAGAAATTGTTAAATCAAAAAATTATTCTGAATCTAATGTCAGTAAATCTGTTAATGTAATGGTCTGTATTCCAACTTATAATGCAGAATCCACTATTGCTGAAGCAGTTAAACAATGTAAAAAATTCGCTGATTTAGTTTTAGTAATTAATGATGGCTCATCAGATAATTCTGCTTTTATTGCTAAAGAAGCAGGTGCAGAAGTATTGACTCATAAAATTAATCTGGGTTATGGTGGTGCAATAAAATCTGGTTTCACTGAAGCATTAAAAAGGAAAGCTCAAGTAACAATAACTTTTGATGCTGATTTACAACATGATTCTAATGATTTGCTAAAAGTAATTGAACCTATCATTTCTGAAAAAGCTGATATTGTAATTGGTTCTAGATTTTTGGAAAAATCTGATGATGTAAAACCCTATAGAAAATTTGGCATTAAATTAATTACAAAAATGGTAAATTTATTTTCAGGAAGTAATATAAGAGATGCAGAAAGTGGATTAAGATCATATAGTTATGATGCATTAAAAAAAATTGTACCTGGTTTAGAGACTGAAGGGATGGGAATGTCTGCTGAAATTTTACTTAAAGCGGCAGTAAATCGATTAAAAATACTTGAAGTTCCAAGAAAAGAAATGTATCCTGATAATGTTCAGACATCATCACAAAATCCACTAAAACATGGATTGACAGTTGTTTTAACAATTTTTAAACTTATAATTGAAACAAAACCTCTTGCAGCTTTTGGAATTCCATCATTGTTTTTCTTTATAATCTCTGGAATTAGTTCCTTCTTTGTAATTGAATTTTATAATGAAATGTCAAGATTGCCTGTTGGTTTAACTTTATTTGCAATTACTATGCTTTCTGTAGGATTCTTTTTCATTATGGCAGGCATAATTCTTTATGTGCTAAGTAGAATTTCTGCTAAATTAAATTTCCATCTGGATGAATAATTTTCTTAAAATTTACTTTTTAGGTATTCAATTGATTTAACCGGTGTTGGATCTACTTTATTCATTATTGATTTGTAAATTGACACAAAATCTAAAAAATAAATTAAATAAACTAATTTGGTTATAATTGATCCTGAAGGTGAAGAAACAACTCTAAAATCTATTTTATTATCTGTAAAATATTCTTTAATTATTTTTTGTAATAGTTTTGTTTTTGAATAGTCATTTTTCCCTTCTATTAATATTGGTTGAATATTTCTTTGTTCTTCCCATGAAACTATTCCATTGTGACACATTTCAACAATATTTTCAGTTATTGCATGAGATTTTGAATTTTCTTGTAATGAATTTTTAAATCTAATTGCTGTAGCTTTTAATCCATATGGATAATATATAATCGGAATTAGAGTAATCCATTCAGCCAAATATATCGCTTGATTATTTCTAGTCAAATTATTTGATGAAATATTTTTAGAAAGTATTTCTATTTTTTTAATGGATTCGGTAATTTCATCTTTTTTAATTGGTAATATCGGTTGAAGTGTATTTAATATACAATAAAAATAATTCACAAAAGATGCTCTGGGTGAATGAATTTGTTCTAATTTCCTATGTTCTATTTTGTTCTTTTTACAATAATCCTCAATTTTTCCTCCTGATGAGAACGATATAATTTTGGATTTTTTTTTATATGCTTCTTTTAAAACAGTTACAGTTTCCAATGTATTTCCAGAGACACTTGTTGTAATTACTAGTGATTTACTATTGATTGTTGATGGAAGATGAAATCCTTTTACAACTGAGATTTGAATTTGTGTTTTTGATAAAATAGATGCAAACATATCTCCAATTGCCCCTGATCCGCCCATCCCAGCGAAAACTAAATGATTGATATCCTTAAAATTAATCTGCTCAATGTCTGAGTTATATGCATCTTTAGCAATTTTTGGCCATTGATTATAGATATCACACATGTGTGAACGATCATATTTTATTAACTCTGCTTTAGTAATCAACTCTACTTTTCATTCATGAATACCATATAATGTTTAGTTATCATTCACTAAATTTGATTAAAATATTAGTTAGTAGATTTCTGAAAATATATGAAAATATTTGTAACAGGTGGGGCTGGCTTTATAGGAAAACATTTAATTAAAAAATTACAAAATGAACATGAACTAATTGTATATGAAAATTTTTCAAGTAGCTCTGAAGAAGATTTTTTAAATTTATTGAAAAATAATATTTCTTTAATTAAAGGTGATTTGACAAATTACTCTTTATTAAAAAAATCACTTGAAGGTGTTGATTTAGTAATCCATCTAGCTGCAAAAATAGATATTTTAGAATCAATTAAGCATCCTGCTAACACTCATAAAATTAATGTTGAAGGAAGTTTGAATATGCTACGTAGTTGCATAGAAAATAATATCAAAAATTTTATTTTTGCATCATCTGCTGCAATTTATGGAAATCCTTCAGAAATACCAGTTTCTGAAAAAACTATACCTAATCCAGTTTCTCCATATGGTGCAGAAAAACTTAGTTTGGAATTTTATGCTAAATCTTTTGCCAATGCATATAATATGAACTGCATTTCATTACGATTTTTCAATGTATATGGAAAAGGCCAATCTAATGAATATGCAGGAGTAATTACTAAATTTACTGAAAAAATTCAATTAAATCAATCCCTTCCAATTTTTGGTGATGGCGAAAATACGCGTGATTTTATACATGTTGATGATTTAGTTGATGGAATTGTAAAATCAATATCAAACATTGAAGGTAAAAAAGGCAATGTGTATAATTTAGCTAGTGGAAAATCTACATCTATTAAAGAATTGGCTGAATTAATGATATCTATATCAAAAAAAGATCTTAAACTAAATTTTACAGATCCAAGACCTGGTGATTTACTTCATAGTTTAGCTTCAATTGAATTAGCAAAGGAAGATTTGGGCTTTGAACCTAAAATTTCACTAAAAGAGGGTTTATCCATCTTAATGAAAGAATAAATTAGAATATTTGATGGTATGAAATATGATGTTAAAAACTGTAGAATGGAAGGATAACAAAGTTGTAATGATTGATCAAACGAAACTTCCAAATGAACTTGTAGTAGTAGAATATGATAATTTTAATCAAGTTGCTGATGCAATTAGTACTCTTGTAGTTAGAGGTGCACCTGCAATTGGTGTATCTGGGGCATTTGGATTGGGGTTGGCAGCTTTGCAAAGCAAGGCAGCAACAAAAGAAGAGTTGCTATCTGACTTGGAGGGTGCAAGAAAAATCCTTTTTGCAACAAGACCAACTGCAGTGAATCTGGGTTGGGGATTGGAAAAAATTATGAATGTTGCAAAGACTGGAGAAACAGCAGAACAAATCAGAGAACTGGTAATTGAAACTGCCAAAAAAATGGCAGAAGAAGATATTGAAATTAACAAAGCGATGGGCAAGAACGGCTCGGTTCTTTTTGATGACAACGATACCATAATGACTCACTGTAATGCTGGAGCACTAGCTACTGTAGCATATGGAACCGCACTAGGTGTAATTAGAGCAACTAGGGAGAGTGGAAAAAATGTCAAAGTTATAGCAACTGAGACTAGACCCATTCAGCAAGGTTCACGGTTAACTGCATTTGAATTAAAACATGATGGATTTGATGTTAGCCTAATCCCTGACACTGCAGTTGGGTATTCCATGGCAAATGGACTAGTGAACAAAGTTGTAGTGGGAGCAGATAGAATTGTAAAGACAGGACATGTCTTTAACAAAATTGGAACTTATCAGGTAGCAACAATGGCCAAACAACATGGAATTCCATTCTATGTTGCAGCCCCATTATCTACAATTGATCTCATAACAAAGGCTGAGGATGTAATAATTGAGATGCGTAAAGGAAATGAGGTCACCGGAATTGGTGACAAAAAGACTGCCCCTGATGATATCAATGTGATAAATCCTGCATTTGATATGACTCCTCCTGAACTAATTTCAGGAATTATTACTGAAAAAGGTGTGGCTACAGCACCATATGAGGAATCAATCCCAAAATTATTTCAAAGTTAAAAACTGATACCCAAACTAATCCATTTTTTATACGATTTGATTCTATCGATGGTGAAATAATCAAATCTTAAAAATCCTTTTAGATCAGAGCAATTCTAAAAATTCTTTTTTTGTCAATCCACAATCAGAAATTATTTGCAGTATCAATCCTTTTCCAAGTTCTTTTTTCCTAGGAATGGATGTCCATAATCCATTCCCGTTCTCTACTATGACGTGACTACCTGTTTGGCGCGTAGAATAGAATCCTTTTTTTCGCAATGCCTTAAAAATTTCTCTATAGCCAATTACAGGAAGACTCAAAGTGAGACGGTGATTAATTTTGATGCCATAGATTTCTTTTGGTCTTCAAGATAAGATTTGCATAATCGAATTGCTTTTTTAGTATCTGTAATTGCCTCTCGTTTTGTATCTCCTTGACCCCTGGCTTGTGGTATTTCTAAACAATAGCCTGTATAGAACTGACCATCTTTTTTGATTAGAATGTTATAATCTTCTTTTCTGCTCATATCTCTCATACGAGATTTAATTATATAAAATGGATCTAAAATTACTAGTAAAATTTTGGCTGTTTAACTATTATCTCAATAACGGCAAACTGTGTCTTTTCTGCCCAGTATCTCAAATCTTTTTAGCATATTGCTAGGAACTATTGATTGTTTTAAGCCATAATCCTTGATTATTCGATAAAAATCTAATGGTTATTTCAAGCTAATAATTAGAAAGTTTTTATTGATTTTCATATTCCCGTATACAATATGAGTACAGTTTCTGCACAAGCAATTGAGGATTCACTAAAGCAATGCATGGATCCTGAGGTTCCTCTAAACATTGTAGAAATGGGACTAATCTATGGAATTGATGTTACTGAAAATAATGATGTGAACATCAAAATGACAATGACTACACAAGGTTGTCCTTTACATGAAACCCTGGTTCAAGATGCAACAAGATATGCCAAAAAAGTTCCCGGAGTAAATAATGTCAAAATTGACATTGTATGGGAGCCTGCATGGTCAATGGATAAAATGACTGAGGAAGGAAAAATGAAAATCAAAAACATGGGAGCAGCTATGAATACGCCAGCACCAATCAATTATGAGACTGCATTGCCTCAAGGAGTTGGAAAACTGGTCCAACAAGATGACGGTTCAATGGTACTAGCTAATGAGCATGAGCAAGGATTTATGGTCAATCAGGCAATTGTAGACTTTTGGAAGTCTTGTAATGGCCAACGTAAAGTGACAGAACTAGTAGAAGTATTTGCTCAACAAACAGGACTGCAAAGAAACCAAGTCGAAAAAGAAGTCATGCAGTTACTGCAACAACTACGTGAGGGTGGATTGATTGCAATTGCAGGTCAGCCAGACACTCCAAATGTTGAATTTAAAAAATAGTCTTAAAAAATACAGTTTGAATTTGCACCATCAAAGTTTATCGTAACACCTGAAAGATATTTTATATTATTTTGAATAATTGCTTTTACAAAATTTCCGATCTCTTCAGGCTCTCCCAGTCTTTTCATAGGCAATGTTTTCTCAAATTCTTTTACATTCTCTATTAACTCTCTAGTTCTGTCTGTGTTTATTGGCCCTGGTGCAATGTTTACACAGCTAATATTTTTCTCAGCATACTCTTTACTTAACACCTTGAAAACTTCAGAAAAAGCTGCACGATACGCTGATGATATTATCAATTTTGCATTTGGCTCTTTGATTACACCAGAACTTATCAGAAAGATATAGCCCCCGTTACTAATTTTGATATTTTGCAGTATGGTGACAAATCCTAGAAATAGTTGATTGTGATATAGATTCCAGTCATCTTCTGTAACGGTACTGAATGGTTTTGGAGCCGGACCTCCTGTGTTTAAAATCAGAATGTCTGTTTGATTATGTTCTTTTAAAAATTCTCTTACGCTGCCCAAGTTTGATGTATCAATGTCTTTTTTTGATGCAGCAAAGACGTCAATTTCTATTGATTTGAGAGCATCAGAAATTGCTTTGCCAATTCCACGTGAGCCACCAAGAACAATCGCACTAGTCATGCTATTCTCTAAAAACTTGATATAATTAAATTTCTTTAGTAAACAAAATTGTTCTTATTAAATTCAAAAATACTTTCAAAACAGCTTGAAAACTTGTATTAAAATCAGATGTATGATTAATTCTAATAATTTCTACGGATTCCTCTTAAATGATTTTAAGATTTTGTGTTCAATGACAAAACTACTGTACGCCTCAATCATTGCTTCGGTAATCATAATGTCTGTTTTTAGCACCAATGCTTTTGCACAATCAGATTTTAAAAAAATTGAAGGTGATGAACTAAACAATTCTGTTTCACAAGACATTCTTGCAAAAATTGAATTATCAAAACAACAATTTTTACAAGCAAAAGAGACTCAAAACAAGCGTAATGCACAGCAAAAATTCATTGATGAGCAACGAACCATTGCACAAGACTCTCTAAAAGAGGAACTCAAGCGAATGGAAAAAACATACGAAGAGTTTACACCTAGGAACGCATTTGCAAAATATGTTTCAAATCTTAATGTAACAAACAATGGCATATTCTGGGATCAGTTTGATTATCTGCAAATAAAAATATCTCTAGCAAGAGATGCAAGGGATTCTGTTTTAAAACAGGGAGGAACATTTTCTGATGCCATGAAGCAATATGTTCAATATGCCAAGATGCCAAAAATTGAAATGCAAAACATTGTGCGAGAACTCAACATAAAACACAATCTTGCACAAGAAAACATTCAGTCAAATTTTGACATTAACGGAAAATTGCCTAGATACGAAAATGACATCGAAGCTCCATGCTACGGATGTACTGCAAAAATATCCAAAGTTCAAACAGATTCAAATCAATTCGTTCCTATAACAAGAACTGTTTTGGAACCAAAGCCTACGCAGATAACCGAACTCCGAGATTCTCTTTCAGATCTTCAAAAACAGTTCTTGGAATCAAGAAATGTCATAGCCCAGAAAAAAATGGTATTTGAGATGAATGAAATCATAAAACGTATTCAAGAACTCAAATAATCTTTTTTTATTTTTTGATTTAATTGGAATATTTTTACTAGTATCTATGACTAGTTTATTGAATTTAATTCTATAATCTGATCCTGTGTATCATTGATTAGCGTTGTTTTTACTGCTTCTGAATGAAACCAGCAAAGATTCTCATTTGACAAGCACGCGTGACATCTGGCAATGCCATTTAGTGAGATTACTAACTCTGACTGCTCAGTAGAGTTTTCATCAGATGGATGTCTCAACAATTATTCTATAATGCTATGGGATTTATCTAAATGTAAGTTGAAATGCAAACATACATTTTCAAAAATTCCCAAACTTGGAAATACTTGCAATCTAAATTTTAGTAAACAAAAATCAATTCTACAAGGATCTTTTCTTATAACCATTACTCTACCTTGCCACTGATCTTTTCTGCCTGCAGGTTATATGCAATTTTGAGATTTTTCAATCATGCAAAAACTCTCAGGATTATTCTTGTTTGCAGTATTGATCTCGGGAATATTCTCTTCAAGTTCTGCCTTTGCACAAATACCAACAGCTGTAGATGACTTCTATTCTGTAGATGAGGATTTGCTTCTAACTGCCTCTCCTAACGGAGTTTTATTCAATGACACGGATCTCAATGATGATTTCTTGGCAATTCTCCTGACTGACACTGGCTTTGGAACGCTACTTCTAAACCAAAATGGAACTTTTACTTATCAGCCTAACCAAAATTTTGCTTCAACTGATTCATTCACTTATGCTCTAAACAATGGAACTCATAACAGCAATGAGGCTACAGTCACCATTACTGTCAATCCCATTAACGATGCACCTGTTGCACAAGATGATCTAGCTGAAACTCAACAAAACGTCCCAATTCGTATTCATGTTCTTGAAAATGACTCTGATGTAGAAGACGATTCATTGAACATAATTCTAGAAGTTGATCCTTTAGTGACAAAGGGCAATGTTACACTAGATGGCTCTGATGTGCTATTCACTCCGCAGACAGACTTTGTAGGGGAAACAAGTTTTTCCTACAGGGCATCAGATGGTGACAAAACAAGCAATCTAGCTAATGTTGCTGTTACAGTTACTTCAGTCAATGACATTCCTGATGCTGTAGATGATAATGCAACAACTCCAGAAAACACTCCAGTCATAATTCCAGCACTGGACAATGACATTGATAACGATTCACTTGCTATTGATTCCATAACGCAGGGAATTAACGGAACTGTAACTACAAACGGTACTAGCATAACTTATACTCCAGACACAGACTTTAACGGAACTGACTCTTTTACTTATACTGTTACTGATGGAGTGGTATCCAGCAATTCTGCAACAGTCACAGTACTTGTCACTTCTGTAGAAGATGAGACTGATGATGAGACAGATGACAATGATACAACTGATGAGAAAGAACTCAAAAGACAGCTAAAGGCACTAAAAGATGAATACAAAGCAAAAGAGAAAGAACTCAAAAAACAGCTAAAGACACTAAAAGATGAATACAAAGCAAAAGAGAAAGAACTCAAAAAACAGCTAAAGGATTTCAAGAATGATGAGAAATCACATGATGATGACAAAGAAGATGATCACAAAGACAAAAAAGGAAAAGGCCATGATAAACATGAAGACAAAGAAAAAGGAAAAGGTCATGAAAAATATGACGATGAAGATGACTAGTCTGACTCACGCTAAGATTTTGATTTAATTAGAATATTTTTACTACTTAGATTTCTTTAATTTCCGTAATTGTACCAAGTACAGAATCCATCTTGATGATTGCCTTTTTCTCATTCCATCCTAGTGCAACATACCAATCTCCTGCATCATCATGATACTTTGTTTCCAGAGTCTTGATATCGTCTGGTTTGACATCATATTTTTTGGCAATCCCTGAAATTGCCAGTGCTATTGCATCCTTTTCCTTCTCTAGGCGTCTTTTCATTAATCCTATTCCTGGACTCATGTTTTTCTCACATTGTTTTATCTAATATAGTTAATTCATAAAATTACCCACAACATTGAATTTTTCTAATTGATAATATTACATTATTTCAAATAGCCCTATGATAGAATAGAAACAAAATGAAACTAATTGCTAGACTTTCAAATTCTACAATTGCAAAATCCAGTACTCTAGTTTCTCTAGTTTCAATCTTGGCAGTAATTGGTCCAATTGTAATTGTTTCAGCGGGATTTTGGGATGCCATCTCTCATCTTCAAAAAAGTCCCGAATTTTTCTGGAGTCCGTCTCATATTGTAGTGTACTTTGGAGTTTCTTTGACTAGCTGCGCTGCAATAATGGGGGCAATATTGATAATCAGAAAATCAGTTCACGGCTCTCTGAAAACTGGAATTAAACTAGTCATTATAGGTTCTGTTTTACAAATTGTTTCAGGCTTTGGTGATTCTCTATCTCATGATGTATTTGGAATTGATGGATTAATCTCATGGTCTCATCAGCCATTGGAATTAGGATTGGTACTGGCATCATTAGGAGCAGTTTTGATATTAAAAAACAGAGAACACACCAAACTCAAATTGTTTCTGCCTTTCTCAATCGTGGCATTTTTGTTTTTTAGCACTTGGTTGATTTTTAATCTAGTATTGTTCTTTGGACATACCATCCAATGCATACAAATCTATGAGATATTCTCTTCTGGTTGCTCTATTTTGTAATTTTTTATTTTCATATATGACATAATCATCATTAGTAAGGCACCTGCAAGAACCATTATTCCTGATGGAAGCATCTTCTGAGAGTTTGTGTTCCCAAATTCTATTTGTATGCCAATTGGATTTTTTGCAATATTTGTAATCTTTACTATATGCTCGCCATTTTCATTAAAATAAAAATATCCTACTGACATTTTTGTCTGAACCATTTGCTCTTCAATCACATTCTCATTGGTATCTAGTATCTGAACAAAAATTTCTTCACCTCCAAATTCAGGCATGTATAATTTGTAATATCCAATATCAGAACCAAAAAATTCTGATTTTACTTCAAAAGAGTTTGATTGTTCTAGCAGAATTGAATCATATTTTTTCTCAGTTTCATCAAAAATTAGTCCTGTCCATATTATTCCTACAATGACTAGTATCAATCCAATTTTGAATGGTGATATTTTCATTTCATCATGCAGAGAAATAATTTACTTTATAAGATAATCTAAAGGGCTCGGAGGGCTTCGATCCCTCGACCTAGCGGTTCGAAGCCGCTCGCACTATCCAGACTGTGCAACGAGTCCAAACAAGTAAGATTTTAACGGGTCTAAATATCTGTCTAGATACTTTGAAGGTATCAAAAAAAGTAGTTGGAGTTGAATATGCAATTAGAGATATTGTTCTAGCTGCTAGAGCAGTAGAGCAAACAGGAATGAAGGTTGACTATCTCAACATTGGAGATCCTGTCCAGTTTGGCTTTCAACCGCCTGACAATGTGAAACAAGCTTTGATTGATGCAATTAACAGAGGTGATAATTTCTATTCTTCATCCGAAGGTCTCTTGGAATTAAGACAAGAAATTGCCAAAAAAGAAAATGCCAAAGGACTCTCAATTAATGCTGATGATGTTCTAATTACAAATGGAGTTTCTGAAGGCCTTGACATGGTTATCTCCTCAATAGTTGAAGAAGGTGATGAGGTATTACTCCCAGGTCCATACTATCCTCCATATGCTTCCTATGTCAGATTGCACGGGGGAGTCCCTGTCGAGTTTGCAGTAGACTTGAATAACTCTACACCTGACATTGATGATATTAAATCCAAAATCACGCCAAAGACTGTCGCTATCTGTTTGATCAGTCCAAACAATCCAACTGGTGTCGTATTCAATGAAAAAGCACTCAAAGAACTAGTGGATATTGCAAATCAGCACAATCTCTACATCATCTGTGATGAGATTTATGATCAAATAGTTTTTGATGATAAATTCGTTGGAATTGGAAAAGTAGCTGGCGATTCACCTGTGATTGTTCTAAATGGATTCTCCAAAGTCCATCTGATGTCTGGCTGGAGGATTGGGTACATTGCATTTAATCAATCACCTCAATTATCTGAGTTACGTGAGCATCTGCCAAAATTGGCAAGAGTCAGAATTGCAACTAGTCTTCCTGTACAATATGCGGCATTGGAATCACTTCAAGGACCGCAAGATTACATTGGTAAATTTGTTTCAGAAATGAAAAAACACAGAGACTTGGTTGTTAAACGATTAAATGAAATGTCTGGATTGTCATGTCCAAATCCAAAAGGTGCGTTCTATGCATTTCCAAAAATTGAAGACAATAGATATCAAACTGATAAAGAATTTGTAACAAAACTATTGGAACAAAAAGGTGTACTGACTGTTCATGGCTCTGGATTTGGTGAGAAATATGGTAGTGGGCATTTTAGATTAGTATATCTGCCAAGTTTGCAAGTGTTGGATTCTGCAATGAACAAAATTGAAGAATTTGTTAGTAATTCCAAACTGTAAATTTCTCAGGAATTATCTCAATAATACAGTCAGTATCATCTAGTAGTTCTTTTGCAGATTTATTCTCTAGTGTTTTAAAATATCGCAAAAGAATTTTCTTTGCAATTGTTTTGACTTTGGTTTTTTCTAAAATGATATTGGCATTTCCCTGCACTAGTACGCCGTAAATATCTGGTGCATTAATTCCAATATCTACACAGCATGAAACATGGTTGTTTTTCATTACATTTTTTGCCTTTTGTGTTTTGGTGTTCGTTCCAATGTGGAATTTTTTTCCATTATATCTATACCATACAGGCGCAATATGTGGAGTTTTATTTTTGCCAATTGTCGCTAATCGTAATATCTTCTGCTGAGTAAGAAATTCATCTCTTTTCTTCATGTTTTCTAAACCCTAATGCTATCATAAAAATCCCAAAGCCTATCATTGACATTGAAACTTTTTCGTTCGTAAATTCTGCATTAAATAAAAATTCTTGAACAAAGTCTATTCCCCATATGAGTAATTGCTGAATGAGAACTATTCCTCCCATTACACAAAAAAGCACACCAATTGCACTAAACCAGTTTCTGCCCCGTCTATAATACTCGTGACTCATGTTAAATGAAAATGATATTAGATAATTTTGATGCCTGGATTCTTTATCTTGTTTCTAATCATTGCATTTAGTAACAATGGAGTAGACATTTCTGCAAGATATGACAATTCAATTGGTCCCAAGTAAATCGCTCTTAATCCTTTGATTTCATCAATCAATCCATTTACTACTTGCACTGAATCATTATCATCCCCACAAACAAAGATGTCGTAATCTAATTCCAGTGTGGGATTGACTAGTTTTTTTTCAGAAATTACATGAAATGCTGAAACAAGTTTTGATTTATCTCTCATGTGTTCAGAAACAAGTTTGTATGAAAATGGTTTGTTCTCTTTAATTGAAATGCACTCAAATCCTACATCTGTTTTTGTCATTGGAACAATTGGAGACACAACAACACAACTGTCTTTGACTTGTGATAATATCCCAGAACATACAGAATCAATATTCTCATATGGAATTGATAAAATCAAAACATCACTTTCTTTTGCAACTGAAACATTATCGTTTCCAGTAATTGTTCCTTTAATTTCTCCAAATGCTTCTTTTGCAAGATTTGTATATTCTACAGCTGATTCAGATGCTCTTGCAGCATCCCTGGAACCAATTATTACATCATTGTTTTGGGACCATCTTAGAGCAAAACCTTTACCCATTCCGCCAGTACCGCCAATAATTCCGATTTTCATGATATATACCAGACAATGTTATTATTATCTCTATTTGAAAATCGATCAAATTGGGACAGATTATCTTCCTTAGACACGGACAGGCAAAAAATAACACTGAAAGAATTCTAGCTGGACGAACAGAAGGAGTCCCATTAACTGAAATTGGAATTAAACAAGCAGAACATACTGCTGAATTACTTGAACACATGAATGTATCAGCAATCTATTCCAGTCCAATACAAAGAGCAAAACATACTGCAGAAATTGTTGGCAAACACAATTCAATTGATGTTACCATTGATGAGAGATTAATTGAACTTGATATGGGAAAATTCACTGGAATGCCATATGATGAAATTTTTACCAGTCATGGCAATGTCTTTATGAAATTCTATAATGGTGAATTAGAAATTGCTCATAATGGAGTAGAAACTTTTGATCAAGTCAAAAAACGAGTTTTGGGAATTGTAAGCCATGTTATTGAAAAGCATCCTGATGAAAATGTAGTCCTTGTAACTCACATGGATCCAATCAAGGCAATGTTATCTACAATAGTGGATCTATCTCCTACCAATCTCTTTGAATTAATCATCGCAAATGCTTCACTTAACATCTTTAGAGAAAAAGAACAAAAATTCTCCCTTTCAGGACTTAATGTAATGCATCCCTCTCGATTCGATCAGGGTTGGTAGTTAATAATCTTGAAAACCCTTAAATAGAAATTATAGTTCACGTCATTCAATCACTATGAAGAAATTCGTCGGGTTATTCTTAGTATTGGCAGTCTTGATGATAATTCCAGCTGTAGATTTAGCATTTGCTGCAGGTGATGAGCCAGGAGAATATCTTGACCGTAGAGTGGTTATTTGGAATCTATTTTATAGATTAATGACAGTCGGATTTACTGTTGGTACAGTAGTATCTGGAACAATGATTTGGCAATGCTGGAGATTCAGAGAATCTCATCCAAAAGCAAAACCAACTCCATATGAGGGCACGGACTGGTAATAATGGCTGGACACTCTAACTGGCCAGAATGGATTTACATCGGTGTTGTAGTAGCATTGATGTGTTGGGTTGGAGCAGAAGCTTGGGAAGCAGAAAGACTTGTTGAACATGTTCCAGCAGATGCTGAAACAATTATTGTAACAGGACAACAATGGTTCTGGACTTTTGAACATGAAGATGGTACTAAAGAAATTGGAGAACTACATGTTGAAGTTGGCAAAGCTTACAAATTTGAAATTCATTCTACAGACGTTAACCATTCATTTAACATTCACGATTATGTTGTTTTGATGGATGCAATTCCTGGTAGAGTAAACACAGTATGGTTTGCTCCAACTGATGCAGGAACTCATGACATTCAATGCAGAGAATACTGCGGTTTAATTCACTATAATATGCGTGGAACTTTAATTGTGGAGGATCCAAAGGCTTGACAACGCTTTTATCACAACTTTCAATGTCCAACACTGAGGAGATTATCTAATGGTTCTAGAATTACAAAAGCCACGTCCAATTTGGCAAATAATGTTCTCAACACATCACACTGATGTTGGTTTACTATACCTAATTACATCACTAGCATTCTTGTTCTTAGGTGGTGCCTTGGCTCTTGCAATTAGAGCAGAATTGTTCTTACCTGGCGCACAAATCATCGGTGATGCAATGACCTTTAACAGAATTTTCACAGTTCACGGTACAACGTTAATTTTCTTGTTTATCATTCCATTTGCATCTGCAGTTGGTAACTACTTTGTCCCAATCATGGTAAGATACAAAGACATGGCTTATCCAAAACTCAATGCAATTGCATTTTGGATGATTCCTCCAGCAGGAGCTCTTATCTGGTTAGGCTTTGCTGATTTTACTTGGTATGCAACACCTCCATATTCTATTATCAGTGCACCTGGTCCAGCTGCTGACATGTGGATATTTGGATTAAAAATTCTAGGCATCTCATCAGTACTTGGCGCAATTAATTTTGTAGTTACAATTCTAAAATGTAAACATCCTGACATGTCAATTGGTCAAGTTCCACTGTTAGCATGGTCTTTCTTATCTTCATCTTTGATTATTCTTGTTGCAATCCCAACCTTTGCAGCAGCACTTTTGATGTTACTAACTGACAGACTTGGTGTAAGTGGATTCTTTAATCCTGCAATGGGTGGAGATCCAATCGCATATGCACACTTGTTTTGGTTCACATTCCATCCTGAGGTGTATGTATTGGTAATTCCTGCAATCGGTATGATGTATGAAATTATTCCAAGGTTCTCAAGAAAACCAATTTACAGCTACAACTCCGGCGTCTTTGCATTTGTTCTGTTATCCATTGTCGGTTTCTCATCATGGGCACACCACATGTATGCAACCGGAATGTCATTTACTGAAAAAACTGTATTCATGGTAGGAACTCTTGCAGCAGTTCCAGCATCTGCCATGCACGTGTTCAACTTTGTTGCAACAATGTGGAATGGTAGAATCAAATTCTCAACCCCAATGATGTGGGCAGTTGGTGGTATTGCATTATTCTTCTCTGCAGGTGCAGGCGGTGTTGCAAATGCTGCCATGCCATTAGACTTTACAACACACGATACATACTGGGTAGTAGGACACTTCCATCTCTTTGTGATGGGTACGATTGCATTTGGTTCAATTGGTTTCCTATACTACATGTTCCCATATGTAACTGGAAGAATGTACAATGAAACAATGGGTAAGGTTCACTTTGTAATGTCCTTTGTAGGAACAGTTCTGGTATTCTTTACACAACACGTACTTGGCTTGTATGGGATGCCAAGAAGAATTTTCGATTATCCGCCAATCCCAGAATGGATTGCTATGAACCAAATTGCAACAGTTGGTGCCATGATTATTGGTGTCAGTATGGCAATATTCTTAGCAAACATGATTTACAGTTCTGGAAAAGGAAAACTTGCAAATACCGAAGATCCATTTGGAGTCGGTGGCAAGTACTACTATCCATTTGAGGCAAAGAACCCATCACATTAGGAGATATATGAAATGAGTCACGATAATTCCCAAGTTTACAGAACAACTCCAGCAAGAACTGGAAAAATGATGATAATCATGTTGGGTATCTGCATTGTTGGTGGAGCAATCTTCTTTGGAATGTGGGACTATTGGATTTCACAACCAGCCCCTGTTGTAGCAATGATGGCAGGTGGTGATGATCATGGTGCAGCAGCTGTACATACTGGTGCTACTATTACACAAGATTTGCACTTTATTGAATCATCAGACTTTAGGACTTTGGCATTTAATGCATTACCTGGAGAACCAGATAACAACCCATCAATCAACATGGAAGTTGGAGATAAAGTAATTTTTAATGTTGATAATGCTGGAAAATCATTCCACTCATTTGGTGTTACTCAAAATGATGAAGGTTTTGGAGGAGTTATAGCAGGAAGTGAAGTTGCAACAGCATCAAACCCATTAAAACCTGGTGAAAGTGGAACATCAGAGTTTATTGCAGGTGAGGAAGGAGTTTACTATTACATTTGTACTGTTCCTGGTCATAGAGAACAAGGAATGGTTGGTAAAATCCTTGTAGGTGATGTTTCAGTTGAAGAAGAAGTAATGGAATCTGTGCCAGAACCAGAGGTAATGGAAGAAGTTACAGAACCAGAAGTAATGGAAGAAGTAATGGCACCAGAACCTGTAGCATTTGATGGTACAATTTCTCTCCCAGAAGGATCTGGTGTACCTGGATGTGATGAAACAAATGAATGCTATATTCCATATCATGTTACGGTTTCAGTAGGCGAAGAAATTACTTGGTCAAATGATGACTCAGCAGCTCACACAGTTACAAGTGGAACCCCCGCAGATGGTCCAGATGGATTATTTGATAGTAGTTTGTTTATGGCAGGTGGTACATTCTCAGTTACATTAGATGAAGCAGGTGAATATCCGTACTTTTGCATGGTTCATCCTTGGATGATTGGTATTGTTACAGTAGAATAGAAAAATTTTGGCCATTCAATATCTTGCATTAACAACAATGATTGTTTTGTATTCGCTGATGTTTATTGGTGGATATATTTCAGCAGCAGGACTTGGATTGACTTGTCCTGAATGGCCTCTATGTCCTAATGGAATAATGCCTTCTGAAGAATATCTTGTTGAATGGGTTCATAGAACAACTGCTGCAACTACTGGGGTATTGGTAATTGCAACTATGGTTGCAAGTTTAATCAACAAGAATGCAGACTTAAAAATTAAAATTACAAGTTCCCTTGCAACAGGGTTAGTAATTACCCAAATTACGCTTGGTGCTTTGGTAATTGACACAAAATTGCATGCTGTACTAGTTGCAATTCACTTGGGAATTGGAATCTGGTTATTTGCTATGGTATTATTGACCACATTATTTGCATTTAGAATTGCAAAATCTTCAAAATCAATCACTGCTTAGATTTTTTTAATATTTTTGGTAGATAGATGTACAACATCACTCCTACAAATACAAAAGCACCGGTAGTAATTGCACCAATGAATAGATATCCAAATGGGCTCTGTGTTCCCATGTTAAATGTATAAGTCAGAATTCCATCAGAACCTTCCATGTCGTATAAATCAACTCTGACTATGTGATTCCCTATGTTTCTCCAAACATAGTCAAAATCCCAATGAGATCCTTCAACTACAGTTGGTGGAATTGCATCTACTTGCTGTTCATTATAGTATACTCTGATTCCCATGGTGAAATCTTCAACATCCTCATAGTCAAATCCCTTTGTCACCTTGATGAGAAATTGCGATGGTTCATCAATCTGTGGAAATTCTGGTGCTGTGGCTACTTGGACTCTATATCCGCCATATGACTGCTCAGCAGAATTAAACATAGAATGAGCGTATGCAGAACCAAATCCTGAATATGCTGAAAAAAGCAAAACAAAGATTAAGAAAACTGATCGCTTTTTAGCCATTTAAAATACCGTGTAAACTAGACGAATATATTGTAAATCAATTCTGGAAGGAAAATCTTCAAAACCTTTAAATCCTTATTGGCAAGAAACTCAATCGTTGACCCTCGTAACAAAATCAATCGATATTAAAACACCAGTAGAGAATGTTTTTACCTACTTTGCAAGACCAGAACATGTTTCTGATCAAATCAAAAATGACACAGTAGGTATGACAGTGATTCCTATGGATATCAAAGAAGGAATGGGTGTTGGAACAACTTTTAGAATTATCGGTGACTTTAGCGGTAAACGTTTAGAGTGGGATTGTGAAACAACTGAATTCATCAGAAATGAAAAAATCACTGCCAAGCAAATTGAAGGTCCTTTCAAGAACTGGCAAATTACCAACGAATTCAAGGCATTAGGTAATAATCTTACAAGAGTAACCATGTCCGTAGACTATGACATGCCATTTGGTCCTTTAGGAGCAATTTTGGATAAAGCAAAGTTTGCAAAATCTGCTGAGAGAGGAATGGAAACTGCTCTATACAACGTTAGAGGATTACTAGAAGGAAACGGTTCAATTCCAGTATACATTACATTGGATGCATACCAGAAACTTTTAGCCGAAAAGAAAAAGATGAATGATGTTCCAGTTTCAACTGCACTTACTGCAATCATTGAAAAGTACAATGAAATTGAAGCTAAAGCACAAAACTAAATTTTCATTTATTTTAAAATCTTAAGATTAATAACAACTCTAGGCTTATCAATTTCGGTGGGTCTATGGCGCAGCCAGGTAGCGCACCGGACTCTTAATCCGGTTGTCAAGGGTCCGAATCCCTTTAGACCCGCTTTAATTTTAAAAATTAAAAACTCTAGTAAATAAAATTATTTTTCTACTTTAATTTCGGTATATTTTCTTGCCAACTCTAATAACTCATCAACCCCAAGCGGTTTTGAAATTACTTTGATCAACCCTTCTTTGATTGCTTCTTGACTTTTTGGTTCAAATTCTGAAAATCCAGTAACGATAACAACATTTGCGTTTGTATCTATTTCTTTGATTTGTTTGAATGCTTGATACCCATCCATTACTGGCATATCCCCATCCATAATTACTAGTGAAGGCTTTTTTTCTATGAATTTTTTTACTCCTTCTTCACCATTTACAGCTGTATCTACATCAAATTCATGTATTTCTAAAATTTCTTTGTAGATTCCAATTAAATCTACATCGTCTTCTACAACTAGTACTGTCCTACCCATGCCCAAAATACTATTTTCATACTTTACTATTAAACACTACGTAAGTTCTAATTGTGACATATGGCAAATTAACTATTCCTCTAGTCAATGGTTTTTAAGGGAAAATGCAAAAAAAATTACCTGATAACGTATATTTTACAAATTTTGGAAAATATATGATGTTAAGAGGATTGAAAATTGAATGAACAAAACCTAATCAACAAGCAATTAAATGATAATAAACGATCTCTAATTTTATTAGTTGGCACTTTACTTGGATTTACAATTATTTATCAACTAAGACCTATTCTAGATGATGAACAATTCATGTGGATTTCAATTCCCACATATGCAATAGTTCCTGGTATTTTAACAGTATATTCTGCAATTCTTACAATAAAATTACACAAACAAAAACATTTCCAAGCTAAAGGATTTTTTGTTTTTACCATTGGTGCGGCATTTTGGTTTATAGCTGAGCAAATATGGCAAATGTATGATCATATTTGGGAAGGTGATCCATTCCCATCTGAAGCTGATATTTTCTATGTAGGTGCATATCCATTCATGATTGCATTTTTGTTTATTTCATTACGCCCTATACTCAAATCAACTAATAAAAAAGTCTGGATGTTTGCAATTGGCTTATCATTTTCATTTTTGGTACCTTCCGTATTAGCGGCATATGATGACATGGAAGGCGAAGAAGCATTTGCTACATCAATTGCTCTTGCATACCCTATCATGGCATCAATTCAAGTTGTTCCAGCTATAGTTGGAATATTATATCTTACAAAAAGATCTGCAAATTTTTCTTGGATGTTAGTATTATTTGGATTCATTATTTACAATATTTCAGACACATTCTTCTTGTTTGCAGAATTAGATGGTTCCTACTATGATGGGCATCCTGTTGATCTACTGTATGTCTATAGTTTTGTTTTGTTAATTTTTGCATTTCATATTAGATTGAAAGTTGCTAATCTTCCATCTTCTCAAAATATAGCAATGTTCTTTTCAGAAAATATACAATTTGATACGATTAGTAGATTTGGAATTCCATTAACCTTGGCAATTGTCTGTATGGTAATTTTGATTTCATTAGTTAATGCAATATTTGTAGAGTCCGATGAATCTCTTTCTACTCAAAGTCTAATGCTTGGAGTTGTAGCAATGATGGCAGTTTTTGCAGTAATAGTAATCACCATCAACAAAAATCTTTCACGTCTAGTTAAAATGAGAACCACTGAATTAATTGCTCAAAGAGATAACCTTGAAAATCTTGTAGAAGAGAAAACTGGTGAAATTTTAAAATCTGAACGATTATCTGCAATAGGTGAATTATCTGGCCGTCTTGCACATGACTTGAGAAATCCATTGTCTGTAATGAAAATGTCTATAGATTTACTAAAACAATCTCCAGCTGACTCAAAATTATCTGATGAAACTGTTACAAAGCGTATTGATTTGATTGAAAAAAGCATTGATAGAATTTCTCATCAAGTAGATGATGTTTTAGGCTATGTTAGAAATTCTCCTCTAAATTTGACTAATGTTTCACTAAGAGAACTCGTTCAAAACTCTTTGGACAAAGTAAACATCCCAAACGATGTAAATGTTGTAGTCTCCAAAAATGATTTAAACATTGACTGTGACGTGATTAAACTAGATGCGGTATTTATCAATCTAATAGTTAATTCAATTCAAGCAATGCCTGATGGTGGGAAAATTGAAATTAAAATATCTTCCAAAGATAACTTGGCAATATTACAATTCATTGATTCAGGAGAAGGTATTCCTGAAACAAATATGAATAAAATATTTGAGCCATTATTTACAACTAAACAAAAGGGAACTGGTCTTGGTTTAGCAAGCTGCAAAAATATTGTAGAGCAACATCAAGGAGAAATTAATGTAACCAATAATCCTACCACTTTTACAATAATTCTACCCAAAATCCTTTCTGTCCAACAAGTCAAACTACAATCAAAATAAAATTATAGTTTTTTTAATAGTGTAAATCTTGGTTTATCTGGCTCTATATCCTCATGCATATCCACATTACTGACAAATTTTACTTTGTAATCTAACCATCTATTTTGCATGTTCCGTGATTTTTGGTTTTCATCGATCTGTTTTTCTATTTCTTCAAATTTTTCACAATTCATTATCCATTTTCTAGAAACTCTGAACATTTCTGCAACTCCCTTTTCTAATGTCTTATCATCTAGATAATTCATTAATCCATGAGTAAACACAAAATCTATTGATGAATCCTCAAAAGGCAGATCAGTTATGGTGCCATTTTTGAAATTTCCAATAGGTAATTTTTCCTTTGCAATATCTAATGCATGATCATTTAGATCAATTCCTCCAAACTGTATTGTATCTGGAAGCAGTCTCAAATCAATTCCAGTTCCACAACCAATTTCTACAACACTTGTACAACGTAATGATGTAGCTAAATCTCTGACAAATTTTGCAAATTCTGCATTATACCTTGCTTCATTCTCATCAGAATATTTGTTCCAAAATTCCTCATTGTAACTCATAAATTTTTTCAAATAAAGCTGTATTTGATACTAATTGTTCAGTGCTGACATTTGCAAGGAATAAGCTTTGTATCAAACGTGCAATCATGCGGGCCGTCTGATTTTCCCTGCGTAGGAATTTCTTTCATACAATCACCATGTCTACCTTTCCTACAAAACCAGCAAATTTCCTGAGTTTCTCCAGGAGAGCATGAATCCATAATTTCTAATCCTTATTGCTGGTAAAAAAACTTCATGAATCTAGATAAACGTCAACCAAGGCAAAAATCTCTCATCTTTACCCATGACTACATCTGTAAATGATTTTTGTACTGTTTTAGTAACATTGCCCATCTTTCCATTTCCAATTTTCACTTTGTCGATCTGAGTTACAGACTTTACTTCAGCTGCAGTCCCTGTCATGAAAATTTCATCTGCATTATAGAGATCGTCTCGTTCTAGATCACGTTCAATTACAAAACCACCATTCTCTTCAATGATTTGAATAATACTATCTCTAGTAATTCCCTCTAATCCTCCTGCTGAAAGTGGAGGAGTTTGAATAATGTCGTCTTTAACTATGAAAATATTTTCAGCACTACCTTCTGCAACTTTGCCCTGAGAATTTAACATGATTGCTTCATCATATCCATTTTCTAATGCCTCCATTCTTGCAAGAGCTGCATTTGCATAGTTTGATGCAGCTTTTGCTTGCATTGGTTGAGATCTTGAATCAATTTTAATCCAACTAGATACTTTACATTTTGCTCCAGAGAATTTTCCTGCTTTTGATTCACCCATCTTCCATTCCCAGCAAGAAATTGAAACATCTACTTTGTTAGTAATAGGAGTTAACCCCATTGTTCCATATCCATAATATGCTAATGGTCTGATGTAAGATTCTTTGAGACCGCCTGCTTTTACTGTTTTAATAATTGCATCTGAAATTACTTTTTTTGAGAACTGCATTTTCATTGAATATAATTTTGCAGATTTGAATAATCTATCAACATGTTCTGGCAGTCTGAAAATTGCAGATCCATTTGGGGTATCGTAGCATCTAATTCCTTCAAAAATTGATGTCGAATAGTGTAATGCGTGAGTTAAAACATGAACTTTGGCATCTTTGAATGGTACTAATTTCCCATTCATCCATATTTTACCAACTTCTTTCATAGGAGAGCAAAAAATCAATGCTAATTTAAAGAATTATCTTTTTTTGTTGATTTTGACAACTGAAACTACATATCTGATTAATCATAACTTGTAGTATGGAATGGATTCTGGGTTTTGCAGGAATTGTTTGTCTGGTAATAGGCTTGGTTGGCCAGGCTTTTGAAATGAGAAAAATTCGTCTAAGCACTTACAAAGATGAGAATTTGGGCTCAGTCAATATTTTCATGAATAAGAAGAACTTCAAATGGTATGCTTTGTTAGGTATTGGGATTATTTTGTGGTACGCAGCTGAGCGTATGTGAACAGATCTATATAGATCAGGTCTAAATACTAGAAATTGTAACATATAGTATCGCGTGTTTTGGGTAACGCCGGACTAACTCTAGATAAAGGTCCAAGAATAAACCCATGAGTGCGTTTACAGGAGAAATCCCGTAACTCCACTCTTTAATTAAATAAAATTGATCTTTGAAATTTCTTGGTGAATTGTTTTAATAGCTTTTGTAATGTTGTTATCTGAATCTTCTATAACAATAATTATTCTTGAAGTCTCTTCTTGTGCATCTATGTTCAATATGTTTAATCCTGATTCACCAATCTTTGCACTAGTTCTAGAAACTACTTGCTGAACTCTCCACATCTCATCTCCAATCAGTGTAATGACTCCTCGGTTGTATGTAATTGTGGCAAGTGAATCAAATCCTAAGAGATATTTTTCATTTCTTTTAACATATTCTCCATCTAAAAATAATATTCTAGAAAATTCAAGACCGTCTTTTGTAAATGGTGATAGGATGACAAATTCACTGTAATGTTTGTCTTTTTCTAATGATGTTAATAATTTTTGAATACAACTAGTTTCAATTCTAAAAATAGCACAATTTTCTTTTCCTGTTACTATTTTTATCGGATGTCCTTTTTGCTCCTCCAAACTTCTTTTTATTGTAGTAATTTTTTCTGGATTCTTCATATTGGTAATTGTGATTGGCATGTCTACACCATTTTCTACAATTTCTTTTATTGCAATAGGATCTAAAATCTTCATACCAAACATTCCTGCAAGTCTTGCCTCATTGTATGACAATTGAATAATCTCTCTTAATTCAGAGTCTACTATTTTTGGATCTGCTGAAACCACCGCACTATCTTTTTCAAAGTCTATGCTAGTTTCATATTTCTTATGAAATAATATTCCTAGATCAGCTGCAGTTCTATCTGAGCCTCCACGCTCATATGTGGTAGTAATACCATCTACCGTTTTTCCAATAAACCCGCCAATTGCCACTACTTCATTTTTTTCTAGCAACTCTGCAGTCTTGCCTATTTTTTCTCTAGATTCTCCTATGAGAAAATTTGTAAATTCAATATTGTTATCAGTAATAATTGGCCAATTCTCAAATTCAACTGCTTCAGATATGATGTTGTTACTTCTTAGAATGTGGTTCATTACATGTGACATTAAAATTTCACCTGAAAATGCCAGTGCTTGGGATCTTGTCTCATTTGCAAATTCTTTATCTTTCAATGCCTCATCCAGTGCTTTTTGTGCTTTTTCTAGATGAAAATCAATAGTTTTTTTACAATTTTCCTTATTTTTATCATCAACCATTTCAAGAATTTTTTGATAAGTTGACTTTACAATATCTAATGACGGTGCTATTCCGTTTTCGGCATTTTTGCCCTGCTCTAAAATTATATCCGTCAATGAGCGCTTTTTTTCATTATGAATTGTTAGCGGTGCTGAAAAAACTGCAATAACTTTGGAATTTACTTTCAAATTACTTATTCGTTGAATAATTTTTGGAATGGTTTCACCATTTGGGCCGATTGCACTACCACCAAATTTGGCAACTATTAGATTAGTCATAGTATTTTATCAAATCCAATTTGCCTTCTATTAAGCATTTGATTGCTAATTCATCAATTTTTGAATAATCTTTGATGCCACTTTAGCACCTTCTCTATTACTTGGATTTCTTTTTGTTTCAAGTTTTTCTAGAATTAATTCTTTTAATCTGTCAATGTCTTCAAATACAAATCCTTGCTCTTTTGCATTATCCTCTTGCTCAAAATGTCCTTTGATTGGTATAAAAATTCCAGGTGTTCCATAAGCATTAGCCTCATCTATTGTTGATTTTCCAGCCAACGAAATAATCAAATCTGCTGCAAAAATTAATTCATGTAAGTTATCCACAAATCCCAAATTTTTCACATTTTCAAATTTTCTGTTTACTGCTGGACCTGTTACTAAAATAATTTCAATGTCTTGATCAATTTTTGAAATAATGCCCAATACTTTCTCAATTAGAAATAATCCTGCATCAGTACCCCCCATGGATACGACTATGGTATTTTTTTCAAAAGAAAATTTCTTTCTTAATTCATTCCTTGTTAGATCTGTTTGTCTTACTATGGGACCGACTCTTTTGATATTGTCTTGACTATCACCATTTTCAGGAATAATCACAATGTCGCATTTTTCAATAATTCCTTGCATTGATTTATTCATCTTTTTTTCAACAAAAGATGCTATTCCTTTAGTGAAATGAGTTTCCAACACATCAGTAATTAAAATTGTTGGCATTTTCATCTCCTGTGCAACAGCTAATGATGCAAAATCCTCATCACTGATTACTAAATCTGGTTTGTTTTTTTCAATGATTTTCTGTGAAATATTTTTACAATCTCTGTAATATTGATAATAATTCCATAACCACTTTGCTGGATTCTTTAAAGTTCCATTTTCAATAATGAAAGATGGTGGATTGTATACATCTTGTACTTTATAATCTAGTTTTTTTAGGATTTTTGCAGCGCCACTACCAGTGACAAAGTTTGTTGAAACATTTTCAAAATTATTTACAATTGCAATATCTCGTGTTACATGACCCAATCCAATTGGACTGGAAAAAAAACTATAATCCTTCATGATTTTCTTGATTTTTTATCAAATTTCTAGATTTTCTCTTGTCTCAAAGTTTAAATGGTTTTTACAAAGGTAGGTTTCTGGGCTCATAGTCCAGGTCGGTTATGACGTCGCCCTTACACGGCGAAGATCCGGGGTTCAAATCCCCGTGGGCCCATTTTTGTACCCAATTTGGGGGCTGGGCCCAAAAAGAATGATGAATTTTTAGTTTTTACAAAGATGAATCTATTTTATTTCCAAAAATAGTTCAAGCCTTTAAGGATTCATTTTGTATATCTAAAACAGAATTAGTCGTCTGCAGTTAGCACATGTAAGGCAATTAATGCAACTAGCAAAATCACCAACCCGAATTGTCCATGCAATAACCTGTTGAACATTTTAGCATTTCTTGATGAAGTGTATCTCAACAAAACCCCGCTGATCATCAGCACAGTCATTACTATTGCAAGGGACAGCGAAATTGACTCTAAATTACTAGATAGCAATAATCCGTGAAGCATCCCTGCAAAATACCCAATAGAGTTTAGAATAATGTGGAAATTCAAAATAGGCTTGTATGATGGTGCCATCTGTCTTGCTATCTGAACAGTTGAACCTCCTGCCTTTACGGCAAATTTTCTTACTTTGTTAAATGCAATAAATGGAACATTTGCAATTACTCCTGCTCCAATTGCAACCCATCCTAAATCTTCAATTGCATCATTATCATCGTCAGCAAAAGCTTGTGATGGAATCAAAAAAAGAAGAAAAATTAGGAAAAGATACCTGTTTCTCATTTGTATCTCCTATTCTTTTACCAGTTTTGGTTTTTTTGCACTGATGATTTTGAATCCAGTATAACCAATGGTTCCCGCAATTGCAGATATTGTGACATATAGAACCATGTCAGACATTCCGCTCCCTAGTCCGATTCCTTCATCATCGTCATCGTCTTCACGTTCGTCATCTTCTCTTTCCCCAAATCCAATTCTTTCATCGTCATCATCATCGTCTTCATCCGCAAATACAGGAACTGTAGTTACTGTGATTGCAAGAAGCAATGTCAAAAACAAAGAGAGTTTGGTCATTATTTGACCTCCTCAAGTTTTGGTTTGAGCCATGACTCTTTTCTTGCTTGTACAAGTGTTAGAACTGAACCTAAAACAATTCCTGCCTGAAGTACTTTTGATACCATTCCTAGATGTCCTATACTTCCTGCCTCCATCCCAAACACCATTGCCATGTCTGTTCTAGTAACTGCATACAGTGCCATGATTCCAACTGTTCCTGCAATTGCAACTATGTGTGGTAACGTACTTTGTTTCTTTAACATCAAATATGCAACTGGAAGATATGCAACTGCAACAATTAGAAAGAATGGTCCTTTTACCATGTCTTGTTCTTCAAATAGTTCTTCTGAGGTTTCTACAAAATACACTGCAGAAGTTGCTATCATCAAACCTACAACTATTCCAATAATTGATTTATTCATACATCTTATACGTCAAAGTGCATTTAATGCGTCACTATCGTTCTCATTTTTTGGGAATGGGCTATTTTTCTGAAAACTTTTGCCAGAGCCTTACAATCTTGTCTTCCATCTTCACATGTTCTAGACTGTAGGAAAGCTCTCCGTCCCTAAACGTTACATTGATTTGAAAAGTCCAGTTTTTGTAATAACTCTCATCCTGACCTTCAAGAGTCCTGACCACTTTGGTCTTTTTGACAATTTTTAGCTCTTCTAATTTTCGTATCTTTCTGTATGCAGTTGATTGGGGGATGTTCAGAAGGTTAGATACTTGTTGAATGGTCAGTTCTGTTTTTGAAAGTAAACTGATTATTTCCCTGCTTTGCTCATCAGACAATATTGCAATTATCTCGTCAGTCTCTTTCATTTCAGCTTCGTTTAACAGCCAAGATCAGTACAATAAAGCCTGCAATCTCTATACTTTCTTCAATTGTTTCAAGAATATCGTGTTCTAAAAATGATAAAATATCTCCTAAAACCGTATCTCCAATCACAATTAATGAAAAACCTGCTGCCAGTAATGCCATGGGAGGATACTTTGTTTTCTTAAACGCCTTCATAGCTATGTAGACTAACGCAAATCCTACTATCAGATGAACTACAAGAAATGCATAATGTATGACTGATTCTTCCATTGTTGTAATAAGGTAATTTTAGATATAATATGTAACTGTCATTCTCAGAATTTGGGAATCCTTTTGAATTAGATGAATAATTTCATGCCTATTTGCGTCTCATTTTATCCCCAAAACAGTGGGTGAATCCCCGTGGGCCCATTTTTAACCTCAAAAATTCTATTTTAATTAAATATTCGACTCATCAAACATGATTGTGTCTGAACAAGTTACGACAAAAAAATTTCTGATTATTACCCTATTCATTTTATTTTCACTAATATTTCTAGGTGGAATTTTCGCTGCGACAAATACAATCGCAGTTAGTGCAGGACAAGAATTATCCTATCCGTCTTGGTTGGTAATTTCATATCTCGCTGGACTATCTATGATTATTCTCCCATGCACTTTACCCCTTGTTTTCATAATTATTCCACTCAGTATGGGAAAAGGAGGAAAGAAGGGACTTGCAATGGCATTGCTTTTTGGTACCGGGTTAACAATCACAATTACACTTTACGGATTTGGAATCGGCACTTTAGGTCAGACAGCAGATTTAGATCAAATTTCTGTTTACATGTTTTTAATCGCTGGTATTGCAGCATTTGTTTTTGGTTTATCACAACTCAAACTATTTGAGATAAAACTTCCATCTTATTCTGGAACTCCAAAATTTATTCAGAATAGAGGTGACTATCCAAAATCTTTTTTCATGGGATTGCTTTTAGGTAATGCTGGAGTTGGATGCCCCAACCCTATGTTTTATTGGCTTTTGATCTATGTTGCAGGAAGTGGAAGTATGGAAATTGGCGCAAGCTTAGGAGCAGTACATGGAGTCGGTCGTGCAATTCCTTTAATTTTATTATCTGTTCTTGCTATTGTTGGAATAAATGCGACAAAGGGTATCACTGTAAACCGTCAACGAATTGAACATCTAACTGGTTGGATGTTAATTGTTATTGGTGCATTTTTAATTATTAATGGAATTCCTGGCGGTCATGAGTGGTATGAAAGTACAATTATCCATACTGGATGGAATAATCTTGTTTCTACCACTTTACTTCCTCCAGAGTTTCATGTTGGTGAACATGAACATGAACATGTATCAGAAATACCTGAAGATATTGTGCCTATTTTATTTGTAGGCTTGATTATATTTCCAATAGTTTGGTATTTTAGCAAGAAAAAACGAAATGTATGTACATGAAAGATCCTGTCTGTGGAATGGAAATTGGAGAGAAAGGAGAATCATTAATGCATAAAGACAAAGAATATCGATTTTGTTGTGCATCATGTAGGTGGGCATTTGAACAAAATCCTGATCAATTTTTAGAATCATGAAAGTTCAAGTTCTAACTACTCCTGGCTGTTCAAACTGTAAGGTCTTAGAAAGAATGTTAGACAAACTTGAGGTATCATATGATTTGATTGATGTTACAGAAAATCCAGAATATTTAGAAAAATACCCCATTTTTATTGCTCCAGGTCTAGTAATTAATGGGAAATTAGAATTTACTGGCATTCCAAAAATTGATGAACTTGAAAAGAAACTTTCCAAATAACTAACAATGTTTTTTACTCTGTAAAAATTAATAACTCCATATGACTGAATTTTCATCTGAGGAAAAAACTATCCTTGTTCAATATGGAATAAAAAAATATGAAAATGAAAATATTGTCACTGAAAAACTAAAGAACATATTATCTGAAAAAGATATTCAAAGAAATATTGATACTCTTCTTGGAACTCAACGAGTTAGACGAATTGGGCCTGAAAATCTTCAAAACAATGAGAGTCACACTGAACTACCAGAACTGCCAGAAAATCTCAAGTCAATAATTGATGATATTTAATCTGAAAAATTCTTAAATCCCTATCCTGTTAGTTCTTGATATGAACAAGTTTATTTTATTTTCTAGTATTTTGACATTGACTCTCCTTTTACCATTTTCAGTAGATTTTGCCTTTGCACATCCTCATTCTGGTCAAGTTCTAATCAACGGTCATACTCATGAACCTCAAACTGAAATTATTCCATTAACTGGAATTATCGGTCTTGAAAAGTCGACAATCTTTTTCCATTCTTCTGAGGACAATACTTTACCTTGGGCATTTGTTGAAGGAAAGATTGCAAATCATGTTGAAGGTTATCCAGTAATAATTCAAATATTCAAAGAAAATGACGCTGTTCATTTTGCTCAGACTGATGTAAGTTCAGATGGCAATTACGAGTACAAGTTTAGAGTATTGAGCTCTGAAAATGGTGTAACTAGCAAAATCTTTGATGGTGATTATTCAGTAAAAATCTTCAAAGTAGTGTACATGTATCAAGAAAGTCTAATTTAGAATCCTCGTAGTCCTTCTGGGCGTACTGTCTCTGGATGCTGTTTCATCCATTCAACTTTTTCTAACATCTCTTGCTTGTCTTGAGGAAAAGTACCCTTTACTGTATATGCATTAGAACCGTGATTTACTCTGAATACGATCTCTTCTTTTGTTTCAATTTGATTAACCAAATCATATAGCTCTTCTAATGATTCATCATCATCTATTCTGATAAATTCCCCTTCGTACTTGTCGATAAATTCTTGTTTGATTCCATTTTCTAAATAGAGAGTTAGTGCACCTACATAATGTGGTGAGCAAGCACTGATCACTTCTGCAGTCCCTTTGATATGATCTTTAGAATATTTCTTTCCACCCAATCCCAAAATTACCATGCATGACATTACATATCCTGCTTCTTTTGCCTTGTTGACAGATTTGATAATTGTTTTTGCAATTGCTCCTTTTGTCACTTTTTTTAGTACAATGTCGGAACCACTTTCAATTCCTAGGTAGAACATGTCTAGTCCTGCCTCATTCATTTTTTTTAGTTCTTCAGATGTTTTCTTTAGAATGTTCATAGGCATTGCATAACAAGAAATTCTTTCAATGTTTTGAAATTTTTCTCTAATGTATTTTACAATTTTAATCATATATTCTGAATCAAGATTTAATGCATCACCATCTGCAAGAAATACTCTTCTAGTATCGGGTAGATATCCTGCCATCATGTCAATTTCTGCCTTTACATCTTCCCATTTTCTTTCAGAATATTCTTTTGATCTATACATATCACAAAATGAGCATTCATTAAATGAACAACCTAATGTTACTTGAAAAATTAATGATCTAGCTTCTGAGGGCGGTCTGTATAATGGCGCATCATAATTTAACATCATTTTTTTGTTCATTCAAATTTGACTGATTATGTTTTTTATACTTTCTACTATTGTGTGTCTCAGAATACCTTTTAGTAGTAAATATCAAGAAATTTCATAACTTATGGCCACTGATCCTGATGCAAAAAGACTACTATGGTTTGTATTTGCAGGTTCACGCGGGGGATTAAATCGATTAAAAATAATTTCAAAATTAAAGGAAAATCCACTAAATACTAATCAACTTGCAAAAGAATTAGGCCTTGATTACAAGGCCATTCAACATCACATTAAGGTGCTTGAAAAAAATAACTTGATTACAAAGGCTGGAGAAAAATACGGTGTGATCTTTTTCATATCCAACTTTCTAGAAGTAAATATGGAGACATTTGAAGAAATTGAAGGAAAATTGGACAAAAGTAAATAAAAGCTCCCGAGGTGTTTTACACTAAATGGAATCTACTTCTCTAGTATTGTCAATTGTTTCAATTGCTAATATGGGCATACTTGGTGTTCTTATTGCAATATTTGGAAGAATGTATGGGAAGACTAGAGCTCAACTTCCATTAGGTATGATAGTTGTTGCGGGAATGTTATTCTTGCACAATGTAATTGGTGCATTAGCCTATTTCTCCATGGAAATGATTTTCTCAAATGAAATATTCCCATACATGTTAGGAGTAGGAATTGCAGAACTTGCAGGATTGATAATATTTTTGAAGATTACTTTGGACTAACCTTAGTTTATTTGTAACAATCAATAATCCATGACGTGTTACAAGAATATCTAAAATTAAACAAAAATGTTCTCATAGCATTTGCAGCATCAATAATTATCTCAGCTGTTATTGCTCAAATTTTATCTGATCAAGCTGATTTCCTTAATACTACATATACTACAATTGCAGATTATGTAATTTATTTTTCAGTTTTTAGCAGTTTGTTTTATTTTGATAATAGAAAAAAGTATCAATTAGAATCTGGAAAAACAGATACTGTAAAACTTAAACATGATCTAAAAAAATTAATTACCTCGCTAGGAATTGCTGAAGTTGTTTATACTGTAGTTAGATGGGTCTTACAATATTATTTCTTGACAATAAATTATGATCCATATTTGGCCTCAATTGCATCACAAGGAATGTCTACAATTATTTACATGGTAGTTCTAAATTTGAGTGTGAAGATTACAAGGTTGTATAAAGATGGGAATTAGCATTTACGTTGATGGTTCTGGTGGAGCAAAAAGTGGATACGGTTATTTTGTAAAAGAAACTGGGGAATCCTTTTATGAAAAAAAACCTAATCTAACAAACAATCAGGCTGAATATTTGGCAATAATTTCTGCATTAAACAAGTACGTTGATTCAAACGAAGAAATTATTATTTACAGTGATTCAAAAAATACCGTAAATCAACTAAACCACGAATTTGCAATAAATAATGAAGAATTAAGAAATCTAGCACGAGAAGCATGGGGACTCGTTGGGAAATTTTCTAATTTATCAATTGTTTGGGTTCCCAGAAAAGAGAATTTGGCAGGAAAAATGCTGGGAAGCTAAATACTAGAGATCAGAAATTTCCAAGAATAACTTTATTATACAAAATCTCAGATTGAACTTAACATGGTAGAATCTGTTATCTTATCGCCAAAATCTATTGCAGTAATTGGTGCATCTGATAAAAGAGGAAGTGTCGGTGCTACAATCACATCGAATATTATGAATGGCTTCAAAGGAATAGTTTATCCAATTAGCCCATCTAGAGATACGGTATTTTACAAAAAAGCATACAAGTCTGTTTTAGATGTTCCAAAACTAATTGATCTTGCAGTAATTGTAATTAAAAATACATTGGTTGCAGATGTGTTAGAAGAATGTGGAAAGAAAAAAGTCAAAGGCGTCATCATTATCACAGCAGGTTTCAAAGAAGTTGATGAAGAAGGAGCTAAACGTGAACAAGAAATTAAAGATATAGCTAAAAAATACAAAATCCAAATCATTGGACCTAACTGTCTTGGTGTCATGAATCTTGATCCAAAGACAATGATGAATTCTACTTTTCTCAAAGTCACACCAAAGTCTGGAAAAATTGCACTCATATCACAAAGTGGTGCAATATGTGCAGCACTAGTTGAAGATGCCAGTGCTCAAGGAATTGGTTTCTCAGCAGTAGTTAGTCTTGGAAACAAAGCTGTAATGAGTGAAGTTGACATTTTAAAAATTCTTGCAAATCACAAACAAACCAAAGTTATTGTAATGTATCTTGAAGACATGGGAGACGGTCAAGAATTTCTTAAAGTTTGTAAAAATATTACTAAAAAACTCAAAAAACCAGTCCTTGTACTCAAATCAGGACGTAGTCCAGAAGGTGCAAAGGCTGCAATGTCTCATACTGGAGCCTTGATGGGTTCAGATGAAATCTATGACGCTTTACTGAAACAATCTGGCGCTATCCGAGTTGATACTATGGAGGAACTCTTTGATTATGCAACTGCATTTTCTAAACAACCACTTCCAACAGCAGGTGGTTTAGTTATTGTATCAAATGCGGGAGGACCTGCAATTATTTCCACCGATGCCTGTTCTAAATCAAAAATTAGAATGGCCAAAATTGATAGTATTCGTCCAAAGATAGATGAAGTAATTCCTCCATGGGGAAGCTCTAGAAACCCTGTCGATATTGTCGGTGATGCTGATTTTAATAGATTCCACAATGTTTTGGATCGTGTACTCAAACATCCAAAGGTAGGATCTGTTATTACTATGTGTACACCGTCAGGAACTTTGAATTATGATAAGCTAGCAGAAGTAATTGTTACAATGTCAAAGAAATACAAAAAGACAATGCTTGCAAGCTTGATGGGATTAGATGAAGGCATTACAAATAGGGAAATTTTAGCAAAAGGCGATGTTCCTTATTACAACTATGCTGAAGGAGCAATTAGAACTTTGGCTGCAATGATAAAGTTTGCAATTTGGGTAAATACCAAAGAAGGAAAAATTACAAAATTCAAAGTAAACAAAGCAAAAGCAAAAGCAATTTTTGACAAGGTAAAAAAAGAAAAGAGACCAAACCTTTTAGAAGAAGAAGGGCAAGAAGTTCTCAAAGCATATGGTTTGCCTTTGCCACAAAGTGCACTTGCTAAAAATGAAATAGAGGCAGTAAAGATTGCAAAGAAGATTGGTTACCCAGTTGTAATGAAAATTGCATCTCCGCAAATTATTCACAAATCTGATGCTGGTGGTGTTAAAGTAAATTTGACAAATGATTCTGAAATCAAAGATGCATACAAAACAATTATCAAAAATGCTAAAAAATACAACAGTAAAGCTGAGATCAAAGGCGTTCTGATTGTGGAGATGGTAAAAGGTGGCAAAGAACTCATCATAGGCTCAAAACTTGAACCTGGATTTGGCCCTGTCATCATGCTTGGAATGGGAGGAATCTATGTTGAAGTTCTCAAAGATGTCACATTCAAACTTGCACCTGTAACTGATCTAGAAGCTAATGACATGATTGCATCAATTAAGACTCAAAAATTGCTACAAGGCGTAAGAGGTGAAAAGCCATCTGATATTGCAAAACTTTCTGAATGTATTCAGAGATTGTCACAACTAGTTTCAGACTTTAAAGAGATCAAAGAATTAGACATGAACCCAGTTCTTGTAATGGAGAAAGGCAAAGGCTGTAAAATTCTTGATGTCCGAATAGGACTCTGATCGCAATTCATTCCTAAAATTATCTTGTACTGATTTAGATTATTATACAACATCAAATTGAATAATACTACATGGCTAATGTCTTGAAAACCATTAGAACAGGTGATGACTATATTGAGAGCCTTAGAGGACGCGATCTCAAAATTTACCTCTTTGGAGAATTAGTTAAAGAACCAGTCGATCATCCAATGATTAGGCCATCAATTAATGCTGTTGCAGAAACTTATGATCTTGCAGTACGTGAAGAAGCATTAGCATCTGCTGATTCATCACTTACTGGATTGAGAGTTAACAGATTTTTACATATTGCAGAGAGTGCAGAAGATTTAGTTTTGCAAAATAAAATGCAGAGAAAACTTGGACAGAACACAGGAACATGTTTCCAAAGATGTGTTGGAATGGATGCAATGAATGCTTTACACTCTACTACATTTGAAATTGATGAAAAACATGGAACTGATTATCATAAACGATTCTTGGAATTTGTAAAGATGGTTCAAAAAGAAAATTTGGTGATAGGTGGTGCCATGACTGATCCTAAAGGAGATAGAAGTAAAGGTCCTTCAGAACAAGATGATCCTGATTTATTCACAAGAATTGTAAAAACTGATGAAAACGGAGTTTATGTTTCAGGTGCTAAAGCTCATCAAACTGGATGTATCAACTCACACTGGATTCTTTTAATGCCAACTATTAGACTAACAGAAGCTGACAAAGACTGGGCAATTGTTGGAGCAATTCCTGCAGATGCAAAAGGAGTCACTTACATTTACGGTAGACAATCTTGTGACACAAGAAGTATGGAAGAAGGTGACATTGATGACGGCAATGCGAAGTTTGGTGGACAAGAAGCCTTGATTATTTTAGATAGTGTGTTTATTCCGTGGGATAAAGTTTTCATGAATGGCGAATTTGAATTTGCATCTATGCTTGTAGAACGTTTTACTTGTTATCACAGACGTAGTTACGTATGCAAAACAGGCCTAGGTGATGTATTGATTGGAGCAGCGGCAACAATTGCTGATTACAACGGAGTCCCTAACGTATCTCATATCAAAGACAAAATTATTGAGATGACTCATCTTAATGAAACAATTTTTGCAGCAGGTATTGCATCATCTCATCAAGGACACAAGATGAAATCCGGTGTTTATCTAAATGAGGATATGCTTGCACAAGTTTGCAAGCATAATGTTACACGATTCCCATATGAAATTAGTAGATTAGCACAAGATATTGCTGGCGGTCTAGTTGTTACATTACCATCTGAAAAAGACTTTAGACATCCGGAAGCAGGCCCACTACTCAGAAAGTATCTTGCTGGAAGAAAGGGAGCTGATGTTGAAAATAGGATGAGAATTTTGAGATTAATTGAAAATATGACTTTGGGAAGAAATGCAGTTGGGTATCTTACAGAATCTATGCATGGAGCAGGCTCACCACAAGCACAAAGAATCCAAATTCAGAGACAAATGCAAGTAGGGTACAAAAAGAACCTGGCCAAAAACTTGGCAGGAATCACAAATGATGTTGAAGAGCCAAAAGAATCATCTGATTACTTTGACCGTGTTTTCAAAACTAAAGATTCTATTCTTTAGAAACTATTTCAAATTTTCACTGATTTAAAATTGAGAAAATTTTTTTCAAAATAACTTGTAATTTTTCTTACTGACAGGATTTTAAATACTAAACAATCTTGTCTTGATTAATGACTTTTTCAAAAACAAAATTTCGAAAACCACTTCTAATACTTCCAGTATTACTTGCAATTGGCTTCATGTTTGCAACACCGATGATTATGGATGCAGCAGCAGCTAAAGGTGGCAATGGTAATGGCAATGGTAATGGCAATGGTAATGGCAATGGTAATGGTGGAAATGATCAAACATCCATCCCTAGCAATGCACTAATTCCAGACGTCACACCAGGAATTCCAAAACATCTTCAAATTCATAATCAGCAACAAAAAGAATTTTTAAGATTTACCAATGTTTGGGCTAATCTTGGACCTGGCACTTTAGAGTTCCAACCGCTATTTCCAGATCCTAATGCTAATGAAGGAACAACCCAAGATTCTTTTCAAAATCTGTATGATGATGAAGGAAACTTTGGACTAACAGATCAAAATGTTTGGAGCGAAACTGTAAGTCAATTCATTTTCCATGAAACACATAATCATTGGCACATTGATAATGTGGGAGAATTTTCAGTTCGAGTTGATGACAATGGTGTTCCAGGAGAAATAGCACCTGGTGCTTCATCAATTAAAGTTGGATTCTGTATTACTAATGTCTTCAAGTATAATGGTGATGAATCCCCAACATCTCAAAGAATCTATTGGGATTGTGAAGTAGGATTACAAGGAATTCAACCTGGTTGGGTAGATCAATACCATCAATCAGTTGAAGGAAATGAAATCAACATCTCCAAAGTTCCAAATGGAACTTATTATCTAGTGCACAAATGGAATCCAGCAAATGCATTTGTCGATGGTGATAATACCAACGACGAATCTTGGATGAAATTTGAACTAACAGATGATGGAAAAGGAAATCGAAAAATCATTGAAATTGAAGGATTCGCTCCTGAATGTCAAGCAGATGGTTCAACTCCAGGAATCTGTGGTGACATTAACAAGAACTCTTAGTTCTTTTTTCTTTTATTTTTTATTTGATAGATTACACTAGCTGGTATTCCAACATACATTCCCAAATTCATCAATATCACACCAATTCCGTATCCCAGCACTTCAGAATCTGTTTCTGCATATGACATTACAGATAGTGAAGATAGTAGTGGTGTGATTGAAAGTTTCACAGCTTCTTTGAAAAGAGGATTTTCTCTCTCCAAATCGGCAATTGTTGGTGAAAATGAATAGTACAGTTGGTTAAATCCGCTCATAAATGACATTCCAGATTCTGTACTCACCAACTGGTTGTCTCTGATCTCTCTTAGGAATTGAACTTGTGGTGCCATTTCAGAACCATATGTTGCAGTAGCAATAAGACAGCCACCGCCTTCAGAATTATCAATCTCTTCTGTTGACAAGGAATCTTCTATCTCAGTGATTATTGGTTTATCTTCTTCCTTGCTTGATTCTTCTGTATTTGTTTTTTCTAATTCTTTTTGTTGCTGAGTGATTTCTTGAGGAATTTCTTTGATGTTTACAGATTTTGTATCTACTTTACCTGTTTCTGCCTCTGCAGCACTTTCTTGAATTTCTAAACCATAGTATATTCTACTTTGCTCAATTAGTTTTTGATATCTGTCTGGCTCTGAATATAGCCACAAATCATCGTTGTATAAATTTCCACATATCCTTGATTCAATAGAATGATGATGATGTTCAAAAAAATCATTTCCCATAAAATAATACAGTTGATAATTTTCTTCACACCATTCTATCCCATTCAACGTCAAGCCTGCAGTATCCCGAAATGGAGTTTGTGCGTAGGCAGAACCAACCAAAAATAATATTGAAAAAACAAGAAAATATTTCAATTAGAAATTTTATTTTCTGCTACTTGATAAATAATACTATTCTTGAAACTAATGATTCCTCAGGATCCTTTTTTAGTAATTTTGACGTAACTATACTACCAAGCAAAGCAGGACGATCTATTGCTCTTGTCATAATCCGCATATGTGAACCTGTTTGCCTGAAAATTTAGTATTCTTTTTCTTTTTTCTTTGGATTTTCATCTGATTCTGTTTTCTTATCTTTTATGGCATCTTCTATATCTTCAAATTTGTCTTCAACCACTTGTGTTTTTGCAACATCTTCAATCTTATCAGTATCATCTAATTCTCCCACATTTTCTGTTTTTTCTACATGTTCTGAATATTCTGAATCTTTTTCTATTTTATTGATATTTGACAACTCATCAATAGTATTAGGATTAACTGCATCTAATGGATCTGTAAATGCGAGTTCTTTCTCATTTTTCTTTTTTACAAATTGCTTTACTATCATTATCCCAATAACTACTGCAATTATGACATAGTTGATTGGAGGCTTTAGCAATTGTGTGATGTATCCTACTTGAGGCAAAGTATATGCTACTTTACCTATGTATTCTTCTTGAGTAATTGGAAAGTCAGTACCTGGAATTGATCCGGGATTTGCATCTCCTTTAGTTCTAATTGTTTTAGGATCATCATCCATAATTGATGCAACTCTGTGCACAATTACTCTATTGTGATCTGATGGTCGATTAAACACAATGATATCGCCTACTTCAATATCTTCAAAAGGTTCATGACCTGAAACTATCAGCACATCATATACTTCTAAAACTGGAATCATACTCCCACTAGCTACTACATAAAATGGATTTTGTGTTCCAAATGCAACTTGAAGGCCAATCCAAATTACCAAAACCCCTACTGCGACAATTACGATGTCTTTTACTACTCCTTTAGGGATTGATTTTTTTGCCAATTATATTATCGCCTATAGTATCATTGATTAAATTTACTAGCTATCAGATTTTACTTCCACAGTCTTCACAAAATTTGGATCCTTCTTTGTTTCCAAATCCACAGTTAGAGCATTTTCCTGGCTGAGATACAACTTGAGGATTTCCTAAAAGAACAACTTGGCCAATTTTTTTGATGTTACTCCAAGGTATGCTGCCTTCTGTTCCATCTTCCTTAGTAATTACTAAGACCATTGATTGTGTAGAATCAATCCCAACTTGTTTTGCAGTTCCAATTTTGTTTGCATTTTCATCAAATACCACTTTTCCTTCAATTGATGTAACTGAAGTTACCGGACCTGGTTGTGTTACAGCTGGTTGAACTGTTGTGGATTCTGTCACTTGTTGTGTAACAGTTTCTGGTTGTGCACTTTGAACTTGAGGTTCTAATGGTTTTGCAACTCCAACTGCTCCTGCCTCATCTTGTTTCTTAAAATCTCTATATTCAGCAATTGAAGCATTACATGAATTACAAATGTATTGACCTCGTTCTGCAAGAATTAGATTTTCTGCAACTTCTTCATTTGGATTTTCAAACTCAATTTTTGGAGGACCTTCAAATTCTTTTTCACAAGTATTGCAAAAATGTTTAGTAATGGTACTTGCATCCAGTCTTCCGATTGGTGCCAAAAATAGATCAGGACCTCCTAGATTTCCTTTCATTTGTTGTTCATCAGTAACGGTAGCCATGATGTAGCCTCCAGATCCTCTTAATTTTTTAAGTCTAAGTTCAGAACTCATATTTGAGATTTACCAAAACGTCATTTAAGTATATATCAAAATTAATTTTCCAACAAAAAATACGGTGTTAATTCTGGTGAACGTTTTTAGGTATGTGCAATAAAATAATCTTAGAATGGCTGTAACACAAATTTCAGATGCAAAATCATGGGAAGTAGATGTAATAAATTCTGACATTCCTGTTTTTGTAGACTTTTGGGCCGAATGGTGTGGTCCATGTAGAATGGTAGGTCCAGTAGTTGAAGAACTGGCAGCTGACTATGATGGCAAAGTAAAATTTGTCAAGGTTAATGTTGATGAGGCCAATGAATTGGCATCAAAATATAATGTATTTAGCATTCCAACTTTAATCCTCCTCAACAAAGGCGAAATAGTTAGCCAACAAGTAGGTGCAGCATCTAAAGAATCATACCAAAGTATGATTGATAGAGCACTTGCATAAATTCAAACACGTTTTTTCCTCTTTTTTGATCCTAAAGTAATTAATATTCCAAAAATTGACTGAGATTATGTCATTTGGTGAAGTGGATACACTCAACATGCTCTTTGACAAACTACAGAGTTTGTTTGATGAATCTCAGGGATACTATGAATCATTTCTAGATACAAACAACATGTACAAGAAAGGCATGCTTAGTGACAAAGAATTCTTTCAAAAATTAGGCGATTACACAGTTGCATATTCTGCATTAGAATTTCTAGCTATCAAAGTAATTTTTGAATTAAAAAAATCCGTAGGTTCTGGTTCTGGAAACACGCAATCTCCTGGTTTAATGCCTGGAATGGGCCAACCTGGAATGATGGCCAGTGGAATGGGACAACCAAGAGCAGGAACCGCTGGAAACCCAGTAGGCGGAGGTCCCCCAGGAATTGTTTCTGCACAAGAAGCATTTGGAGATGTTGGAACTCTACCATCACCTGATCCTGCATTGATGCCAAGACAAATGGCACCACAACAAAGTGGAAATGGATGTTCTTCATGTGGTTCACCACTTAGAGCAAACGCAAAGTTTTGCACAAAGTGTGGCGCTAAAGCATAAAATTTCTAAATTAAAAAATTATTTTTATTGTGTTGTTCCGCATTCTGGACAAAATTTTGCAGTAGATGAAAGACTATTGCCACATTCAGCACAAAAGTTTCCATCTGGGATTTTTTCATTGAATGCATTTCCAATCAGTGATGAACTTTTCACTGCACCTGATGGCACATATGTCTCATCATCAATTAAGACTGGTTCAAAGTCTTGTTCTATCAAATATGTCATCATTCTTGGAATTCCTTTACCTTCGTTTTTTGGATCTGGTACTGAATCTCCTAACCAAAATGCAAATCTCATTAAAGTTAATTCTGGAGTAGAGAATGCCAAAGTGTGCTTTGACATGTAATCTTGTGCAGCTTTTTTGCCGTCAAAAACTTCCATAAAAACAGTATTTTTCATTTATGTATAATAGTTTCTGGAAAAGTGGACCGGGAGGGAATCGCACCCTCGACATCCTCGTTGCGAACGAGGCATTATACTCCTAAACCACCGGCCCTCAGAATACTCTTTTGTGTTGTTCTTTTATGCATTTTCTAAAAAAGTGACTAAATTCTCTAGTTCTTACTAGTGAATTGAGAGATTTTAAAATAACAGACCGCCAAAAACTTGTGCAAGAACTGCAATAATTCCTATTACCAAAAGTTTTATCCCTAATTTCATTTAATCTACTATCTTTTTTTAATTATTCTGTGTTTCTCTGACTACTCCCACCTATAATTTTCTCAACGCATAATAGCCTGCATTTCATAAAACTTTCGGATGACGTATGACACTGTAATTGCTGATTCACATGTGATCCTTCCTCAAGGAATGATTGAGAAAAATATTCTCATAGATGAGGGAAAAATTGTCGGATTCACAACTGATGTTCCTGCATGTGATAATAAAATCAACGGTGCAGGCCTTGTTTCAATTCCAGGACCGATTGACACTCATGTTCACTATGGAGTTTATTCTCCAATTAACGAAGCTGCAAAAACTGAATCTCATGCTGCAGCAATTGGTGGAATTACTACAATGATGCGAATGCTTCGACTAGGTGATCCGTTTACAAATTCATTACAATCCCAACTTGATGCAGCATCTGAGAACCATTATGTTGATTATGCAATACATGCTTCAATTTTTACACCACAACAAATCAATGAGATGAATTATTGTATTGAAAAAGGAATCACATCTTTTAAAATTTACATGAATCTTGGAGGAGAAGTAGGCCATGTATACATGGACATGCCACCAAATTCTTCTACTCTAGTTGATGCCCAAGTCAATGTAACTAATGAACTAGTTGAACAAACAGTAAAGGCAGCAGCAGAACTTGGTTGTCCAGTTTTAGTTCATGCAGAAGACTATGAGTCATGTGGGTGTGGAATTAAAACTGCAAAAGAAAAAAATCAAGATGGGTTAGCAGCATGGTCTTCTAGCCGTTCATCTGAATTTGAAGCCAAAGCTATCAAGACAATATCCAAATTTGGACGAGACTATGATTGTGTGATCTACTTTGTTCATATTGGTTCTAAAGGTGCACTGGAGCAAATTGAAGAAGAGAAAAAACTGGGAACAAAAATCTTTGTAGAAACATGTCCTCATTACTTGACATTATCTTATGAAAATCAATCTGGATATCTTGCCAAAGTTATGCCACCCATTAGAACTGAAGACGATCGTAAAGCAATATGGACTGCATTATCAAATAATCAAATCGATACTATAGGCACTGATCATGTTGCAAATCAACTCAAACTCAAACTAGATGGTGATAATGTGTGGAGTGCACTTGCAGGATTCCCTGGAATAGGTACAGTAATTCCAATTTTACTTAATGACGGTGTAAATCAAAAGAAGATTTCACTGGAGCAGTTTGTACGCTTTACAAGTCAAAACGCTGCCCAAATTTTTGGAATGTATCCACAAAAAGGAACTCTTGAAAAAGATTCTGATGCTGATATAACGATAATTGATTTGAAAAAAGAAAAAACTGTAACTTCGGATTTGTTTGGTGGATTCTCTGACTATATTGTATATGAAGGGCGAAATCTAACGGGATGGCCTGTTAAAACAATAGTTAGAGGAGAACTAGTTGCTGAGAACTTTGAAGTCATTGGGAAACTTGGTCATGGTAAACTAGTAGATAGAAAAATTAATTTATTCTCAAAATAAAATCTGATTATTTACGATTAGTTTTTAAAAGAAAAACACTATTTTATCTTATTGAATTTTTATTTCCTTTTCCTCTTTATCTTGACTCTTACAATCACTTTTAGTCCTACATTTTTAGAAAATTCATTTGCTCAAGAAATGACACCGCATCAACAGTGGAAGAAATTTGCAGATCTTGAAATGATAACTTGTAAATCTGGATATTTACTGTTACAGAAAAGTAATGGAAATCCTACATGTGTGATGCCATCTACGTATTTGAAATTAATTGATAGAGGATACGGAATTCATAATCAACCTATGATGGATAAACGTCCAGAAATGATGACTAATTTAATGAATAGCATGGCATCAAATGAAAAATTAATGAATCACTGGCATGAAATGATGCAAAAAAACCCTACAATTATGCAAAATACAATGAGTGATTGGGTTTCTCAAATGAAAAAAAATCCTGAATTACTAAAAAACATGTTAGCTCCAATGACTAATGATCCTGAATTACGAGAAAAAATGATTGATACGATGAGAAATCATTCACATATGGAAACCTATCTTAAGTCACATTCTATGTGGATGGATTCAATTCATCAACCAATGATGGGCTCTGGAATGGGGCAAGGAATGCATGCATGTCAATGGTGTCCTAACTATGAACATCATTCAATGGATTCACTTGTGGGGAGTTCACATTCAATGACAATGTCAACTTCTGATAAAACTATGGACATGATTCATCATATCTGGATTAATTCTGAGATAACTAAAGACATGCATACAATGATGTTAGAAGACCCATCTCATATGGCAACGATGTCAAACCAAATGATGGAACCTATGCTTAATGCTATTATGGATGATGTTGATTTACGAGAAGAAATGATAGAATTAATGTTACAGCATCAAGATTTCATGAATTCAATAAGACATGAGAATCTTGATACAGAACATTGATGTATAAATTAAAAAGGATATTTCAAGTGTTTTAATTGGCAAAAATTGAAATTGAGAAAAAATACTGTACTGCAATAAATGACTTAATCATTTATCTAAAAAATTCAAAATTCCTAACTGATGACTGTGTAGAGTCTGCATTGAGAAATATTCCAAGACATGAGTTTGTTCCAGAATCAGAATTAGAATATGCATATGACAATGAACCTTTACCAATCATGAAAAACCAAACCATCTCCCAACCTGGAGTTGTAACTAGAATGACTGAATGGTTGGATGTCAAAAATGGCCAAAATATTCTAGAAATTGGTACGGGCTCTGGTTGGCAAAGTGCAATTCTTTCTTATCTAGTTGGAGCAGGCACTGTCTATTCAATTGAAAGACATCCAGAACTAGTAAAATTTGCGCAAAGAAATCTAAAAAAATTGAATATAGATAACGTTCATGTAATTTTAGGTGATGGCACTCTTGGATATTCACAAGCATCACCTTATGATCGAATAATAATTACTGCTGCATGTCCTGAAATTCCTTTACCTCTAATAGATCAACTAAAAGAAAATGGGCTCATACTTGCACCTGTAGGTGACTCTTCTCAGTCATTGGTCCTGTTACAAAAAACATCTAAAGGAATGATGGAAATTAAAAAGCAATCAAAATATGTTTTTGTTCCTCTAGTTGGAAAATTTAGTAACAAATAGAATTTTAAAGAATATCAAATTTGCCGTTTTCTTTGGCTTTGTAGATCATATCTGGCTTTCTAAGGAATATTCCTGATTCTAAAACTCCTGGAATTTGTTTAATTTGTTGGGATAATGCTTTAGGATTTTTTATTGTTCCAAAATTACAATCTAAAATTATGTTTCCATTTTCTGTAAAGAATGGATAACCTCTATCAAGTGAACGAATTTGTGTTTCTCCTCCCAATTTTTTAATTGATTTTGTTACAGAGTTTCTAGCTAGTGGGTGAATTTCAACTGGAACTGTTCTTGTAAAATTCTTTACAAATTTTGTCTTATCTGCCATCACTATGACTTTTTTTGCAAGACTAAACAAAATATTTTCTCGCAATAGTGCGCCACCTCCACCTTTGATTACATATTTTTGTGAATCAATTTGATCTGCACCATCAAATACAATGTCAATATGTTCTACTTGATCAGCTTCTACTAGTGGAATGCCGCCTTTTTCTGCAATTAATTTGATTTGTAATGATGTTGGAACTCCTCGTATATTGTATTCTTTTAGTTTGATTAATGTTGATAGTGATTTTACAAGCGAGGTAGCTGCTCGTCCACTGCCTAATCCGATAACGTAATCATCTTTAACAAATTTTAACGCATCACTTGATAATGCCTTTATGGCATCATCGTAGGTCAATTACTCTACCTCTGCTTGATCCAGTTTTGATAATACTCTCATGATGTCGCCTTTGATTTTATCTAAATCATCTGCATCCTCATCAAAGTCATCATCTAATGTAACTGGTTTTTCTTTAATTGGTTCTGGAAGTGCTTTGTGTTCTGTAATCTTTGCAACTTCTTTGTTTAGGTCTGGTTTAGTCTCAAAGTTAATTTCTGGTTTAGGAGTTACGGATTGGATGATTTCCATTTTATCTTCAACATTTGGCTTTGACTGTATGATTTCTTGAACAATCTCATCTTTTGGTTTGATTGTCTCTGTTGGAATTACTCTTGGTTGTGGCATTGGTTTTACAACTTGTTTTGACTCGTTTTCAAATAATGGGAATTTTGGTTCTGTTCTTGAAATGTTTGTTAGAGTTGTTAATTCAAATGATTGCTTTGATTTTGTTGGAGGAATAACAATTGAATCCGTTTTACTTTCTTTTGGTTTATCAAAGTTAAACACGTTTGACATCTTTTGTTTTGTTTCTTGTTTTACTTCTGGGATGCTCTCTTTTGGTGTTTCAATTTTGGCACTTAACATCTTTGATGATAACTCATACAATCTATCATCTAGTTTTGATAATTTTTGATCCATTAATGTGATCAAACCATCACCGACTGGACCCAAGTCTGGATGATGACTTGCCTGCTCAAGTTTTTCTAGTTTAGCTAAAACTATTCCTAATTGGTGTTGATACTTTAGTAACAATTTGTCTTTTTGAATTTTAGAAAATTCTGAATCTGCTTGGTATAATCTTGAAATGGTTTTAGTTAGAATGTCTTTTTCAATTTTTAATGAACTGATTTGACTTTTGATATGTGAGCTGGCACCAAGACTAAGTAATTGATTTTTGTCTCTTGGCATTTTACGTACTGCAGCTGCTGTAGCAACACCTGCTAATGAACTAAGAATTAAAACAATTTCTTGCATCTATGTATACCATTTAATCCAGGAATACTTTCTGCGTTTAGCCTCTGGAAATCCACAACTTGCACATTGGTGATGACGTTTGTGAAGTGAGTTCTTACCGCATCTTCTGCATCTAATGTGAACTTTCTTCTTTGTAAAACCACCCATAGAAGTTGTGCCTTTCGTCATTGCAAATCACCTAATTTTGTGCTGGTGGGGGAGATATCATTACTACATTATCTCCTCTAACTACAATGCTTCCGAGACTAGTAGAATCGCCTTCAGCGGGAATTTCCTCTGAAGAATCGAGTAGCAGGTTCATGTGTTGGTCAAAACCTAAAAGAGTACCTCTAATGGTCTTGTTTCCTTTGAGTTTTATCAATACAACTTGATTGATACTCTCATCCAATACTTTTACTGCCATATCAACGGACATCAATAATCACTTATTGACATGGATATCAAGGCGTTATATTAAATTTCCATTGGTGAAACTATGAGCTACGCCCAGTGAGGCAAGTTTGACACTTTTTTCCGAGATTTTTAATGATTTCATCCAAAATTTCTTGTCCTTCCTTCTTTGTAGCTTTTCTTGGATCACCCCAAATGCCATTTTTGGTAGCTTTGGGAAATGATTGATTTGCTAGTTTTCCAAGTTCAATGATTTCTTGTCTTGTCATTCCATCTGTGTCTAGTCCTTTCTTTGCCAAGTTCATTTTGACATTTTTTGAAATTGCTAGCATTAGTGATGTTTCTACAAATCCTGCGTGATCAAAATCTCTTTCCATAAAATGCCAGTAGGACAATGGAAATACTTGCAGTTTGTTTTTTGAGATTTTTTTGAGTTTGACATCTAAATTCTTTATTGGTTTTAGATTTCCATGATGGCCATTAATTATGAAAATTGTCTTGATGTTATTTGATAGTAGTGAGGCGCATAAATCAGTTAGAATGGTTCGTAGAGTTGATTCTCTTACACTCAAATTAAAAAATGGTGCATGTTCAAATGATACTCCATAGTTTATTGTAGGTAGTAAAAGATATTTGTATTTCTCTGAGATCTTTTTTGCAATTTCAGTTACAATATCTGAATCAGTTGATATTGGCAAGTGAGCACCATGTTGCTCAATTGAACCTACTGGAATGACTGCTACTTGTTTTTTGTTAGAAACTAATTTTCTTAAATTAGGATCAAACTGTGTTTTGATATTTACCATTTAATTCACTTTGATTTAATGTGAACTTTTCTCCAGCGAACCTCAAGTTTATTTTCTAAATGCATCTTCATTGCTTTTAGCAACGTGTCTGCTTCAAGTTTCTGTCCTTTAGATTTCATTTGTTCTAACGTATCGCTTGGATCCACTTTGAAAGAGTCTTGGAATATTATTGGCCCCTGATCCAAGTTTTCAGTTACATAGTGAGACGTAACACCCACAATCTTTGTACCTCTTTCAAATGCTTGTTCATATGCAGAGGCTCCTGGAAATGCTGGAAGTAATGATGGATGGATGTTAATTATTCTATTTGGATATCTCCAAACAAAATTTGGACTGAGAATTCTCATGTATCTTGCAAGTGAGATCAAATCAATATCGTATTTTTTACATATTTCAATAATTTTTTTTTCAGCTTCGACTTGTATTTTGTCTTCTACCAAAACAAATGGAATTTTTGCCTTTTTTGCTAATGGCTCTAATGTTTTTTCAGTGCCGACAATTACTGAAATTTTACCTTTGAGTGATTTTGCATTTGCAAGAATTGTTTGCAGGCAAATTGGTTCTTTAGTCACTAACACTGCAATGTTTTTCTGTGAATTTGTTTCATGATGTGTGCTGACATCCATCTTTTCATTTTTAGCTAAATTTTGAATGTCTGAATCAAATTTCTTTACATCCATTGTTTTTGAAAATGATGCTTCTAGATACATGCCAAACAGGCCTTTGATTACATTTTGATTTACTTTCTCAATGTTTCCGCCCTTAGAAAATGCAAAATTTGTAAATGTAGCTACAATTCCCTCTCTGTCTTTGCCGACTACTGTAATTCCAACTACTGTCTTTTTCATGACTTGTTTGCTGAAGATTTTCTCATTATTAATCATTCACAGAAATCTAGGAGATGCGGGAGGTGGGATTTGAACCCACGAAATCCTAAGATATAGGGTCCTAAGCCCTACGCCTTTGACCAGGCTGGGCGACTCCCGCAACGGATTTGCCATTAAACACAAATTTATCTATTATTGCAGAGTATTGTGGCGAAATTTTTTGGAACAAATGGAATTCGTGGAGTCTTTTCTGAAGACTTTACACTGGAATTTGTTCACGATATGACACTTGCAATTGGAACATACTTTGGCAAAGGCCCTATCTTAATTGGATATGATGGACGAGAATCCAGTCCTGCTATATGTAAAGTAGTAAGTTCTGCTCTTAATTCAATAGGAGTTGATTGCAATGTTGCAGGAATTGTTCCAACACCGTGTTTGGAATTTGCAGTGAAAAGTTTAGGATATTCTGGCGGATTTATGATTACGGCATCACACAATCCTCCTCAATACAATGGAATCAAACCGTGTGCAAAAGACGGTGTTGAGATTTCACGTGAAGATGAACTAGTCATTGAAAATATTTACTTGGAAAAAAACTGGCTAGGAAAACCTGCAAAATGGGGAACTACAGGGACAGAAAACAGAACGATTGAAACATATCTTAAAGGAATCATTTCACATATTGATTCTAAACTAATAGAATCAAAACATTTCAAAGTTGTTTTAGATTTAGGCAATGGTGCACAATCTGTATCTGCTCCAAATTTTTGTGAACTGCTTGATTGTGAAACATTTCTGATAAATCAAAAGATTGATGGTACGTTTCCAGGACGTGGATCAGAACCAACACCACAAAATCTTTCTGAACTCTCAAAAACTGTAAGGGAAAATAATGCAGATGTTGGAATAGCATTTGATGGTGACGGTGATCGAAGTATTTTTTGTGATAACAATGGAGATATTCTTACTGGTGACAAGTCTGCACTTGTACTTGCACGACACATTTTAAAGAAAAATCCAAACTCTTTGGTTGTAACTTGTTTGAATTCTGGTTCTAACATTGAAGTTTTAGCTGAAAGATTTGACTCTAAAGTAATTAGAACCAAAGTAGGAAGTGTAGAGGTTTCAAGAAAAATGGTTCCAACTGATGCGCTAATTGGATTTGAAGAGAATGGTGGTTTCATGTACGGTAAACATAATCAGGTAAGGGACGGATGCATGACCTTGGCTTTGATGCTTGACTTGCTGGCAACCTCTGGAAAACCACTCACTGAAGAAATTGCGAGTTTGCCTCCTTCATTTACTACCAAAGACAAGATGCCATGTTCTGCTGAAAAAGTCCCAAAACTAATCTCTTTACTTAGAGAGGAATTTCCAAATTCTGATATTTCTGATGGTATCAAGATTACCATTGATCCTAAAAGTTGGGTAATGATCAGACCCAGTGGAACTGAACCCATTGTTAGAATCTATGCCGAATCTGAAAGTCAGGAGAAATTAGATGCTTTGATGTCTGAATATCTTGCAAAAGTCAATTCTATTATTTCCAGATAACACTTTTAAAACCAAACACATCGATGGATAGAATGGAGAATGAACCCCTAGGGTGACGAAGTATGGGAAAATCATATTATGTTAAATTTGAGACGCCAGAAGACCTCGTTGGTCCAATCTTAGAAGCCGTAAGAGTAGCATCTACTAGCGGTAAAGTCAAGAAAGGAACAAACGAAGCAACAAAGGCAATTGAACGTGGTACTAGTAAACTAATTGTAATAGCTGAAGATGTTGAACCACCAGAGGTAGTAGCCCATCTTCCAATTCTATGTGAGGAACAAGGTGCAGCATATGCATTTGTACCAAGCAAAGAGGAGTTAGGCAAATCATTAGGTATTGATATTACTTCTGCCGCTGCAGCAATTTTGGATGCAGGTGATGCACAACACATTGTAGACCAAGTTGTATCATCGATAGCTAAAATTAAAGGCGGTAAGACTGAAGAATGAGTCAAAACGCTGAAGAAGTAGTTCAGTCTGAAATTATTCAAATTGTTGGTAGAACTGGCATTGCTGGTGAAGTAATTCAAGTTAGAGTTAAAGTTCTTACTGGTAAGGATAAAGGTAGAATTCTTACAAGAAATGTAAAAGGTTCTGTTAGAATGGGAGAAATTCTTATGCTAAGAGAAACTGAGAGAGAAGCAAAGAAAATTCATTAGGTGATATGATATGAGTCTTTTAGTTAAACCATGTAATTTCTGTGATAGACCAGTTGCAAAAGGATCTGGTACTATGCTTGCTAAAAATGATGGAACAGTTCTATGGTTTTGTTCTTCAAAATGCAAAAAGAATGGTCTAGTCCTAAAACGTGATCCAAGAAAACTAAAGTGGACCAAAAAATACGTTAAAGGCGGAATTAGAAAGAAGTAGAATTGACTGAACAATCATTATTCATTGTAAAGCCGGATGCCGTAGCTAGAAATCTAGTTGGCGAGGTTGTAACAAGATTTGAAAGGAAAGGATTCAAACTTTTGAAACTAAAGATGTTTACATTCACTCAAGCACAAGCTGAAAATTTCTATGGTGTTCACAAAGACAAACCATTCTTTGGTGAGCTAACATCATTTATCACATCAGGACCTGTTGTAGCTGCTATCATTGAAGGAAACAATGCAATTGCAACTACAAGAATTATGATTGGTGCAACAAAATCATTTGAGGCAGACCCTGGTTCTATCAGAGGAGACTTTGGATTGGGATTTAGTGAAAATATTATTCACGCATCGGATTCACAAGAAAGTTTTGATCACGAATCGAGGGTAGCATTTGAGTGATCTGATTTGCATATTCGTCAGCCCATAGTGGCAGTTCTTGGTCACGTAGACTCTGGAAAAACATCTCTCTTGGACAGAATTCGTGGTACGGGTGTTCAGGGAAGAGAAGCTGGTGGAATTACTCAACACATAGGTGCAAGTTTTCTTCCGACTGAGACAATTAAAGAAATGTGTGGTCCTCTATACAAAAAACTAGAACAATCCGAAAATAAAGTTCCTGGACTATTGGTAATTGATACACCAGGGCACGAAGTGTTTACAAATCTTCGTTCTAGAGGGGGATCTGCTGCTGATATTGCAATACTGGTAGTTGATGTTAATCGTGGATTTCAACCACAAACAAATGAAAGTCTGAAAATTTTACAAAGTAGAAAAGTACCCTTTGTTGTAGCGCTAAACAAATGTGATCAAATATCTGGATGGCGAAAGTCTGATACGAAATTCATCAGCCAATCAATCAAGGAGCAAGATGCATCAATTCAAGCTGATTTGGATCAAAAAGTGTATGATGTTGTGGGAACTTTGTCCATTTTGGGATACAAATCAGAAGCATTCTACCGTGTACAGGACTTTAAATCAGAAATTGCTATAGTTCCAATCTCTGCTCGTTCTGGAGTTGGTATCCCTGAATTACTCAGTGTTTTAGTTGGTTTGACACAACAGTATCTGCAAAACAGATTGAATCAAGATGAAAAAGAACCACGTGGAATTGTACTTGAAGTAAAAGATGAGATTGGGTTGGGCCAAACTGCAAATGTAATACTCATTGACGGTATCATAAAAAAAGAAAACAGCATCGTTGTTGCAAAACGTGATGGCGTAATAGTTACAAAACCTAAGGCATTACTTTTACCAAAACCTCTTGATGAAATGCGTGATCCTCGTGATAAATTCAAACCTGTTTCTCAAGTGGAAGCAGCAGCTGGATTCAAAATTGCATCACCTGATCTTGAGGGGGTTCTTCCAGGAAGTACTCTTTATGTTGCAACAAATAATGAGGAGATTGCAAAATATACTAAACTCATAGAGTCTGAGATGAAATCTGTATTTGTTGATACGGAAACTAATGGAGTTATTCTAAAATGCGATACCATAGGCTCACTTGAGGCCATAATGGAGATGCTAAAGCGCTCTCAAGTCCCTGTTGCAAAAGCTGACATTGGCCCTGTAACTAGACGAGATGTAATTGAAGCCAAAGCTATCAAAGAAAAAGACCGACATCTGGGAGTTGTTTTGGCATTTAATGTCAAATTGTTAGAAGATGCGCAAGATGAATCAGAAACAAGTCACATCAAATTGTTTGAGGACAAAGTAATTTACAGCTTAATTGACAACTATAACGCCTGGGTTGAGGAAGATTCTGCAAATGAAGAAGATGCAATGTTTGCAGAGCTGACACCAATTTCAAAATTTACATTCATGAAAGGAATGGTGTTTAGAAATAACAATCCTGCGGTATTTGGCGTTCGTGTTGATGTTGGAAATCTAAAACACAAAATTCCATTTATGAATATGGCAGGACACAAAGTAGGATACATACATCAACTGCAACTGGACAAAAAAACTGTATCTTCTGCAAAAGCAGGAGACGAGGTGGCATGTTCTGTAAAAGATGTTACAATTGGAAGACAAATCTTTGAGGAAGAAGTATACTATACATTCCCGCCATCACACGAGGCAAAACAAATTCTTCAGAAATTCATGCACAAGCTAAGTCCAGAAGAGCAGGAAGTGTTCAACGATATAGTACGAATTCAAAGAGAGATTGAACCCGTATACGGTTACTAGATTAAAAAAATAAAAAAGAAAAAAGATTGATGTTATCTTTTATGCTTCTACTGGTGGTTCTGGTTCAGCAACTACATTTCTTGCTAAACAATCTTCAACTGTGAACTCATCAGAGATTTTTTCATCAAAGCTTTCACCGTCAGTGTGTTTTCCAACATGTGCTTTCTCAGCATTTCCATTGATATTGATTACTTTCCATTCTGCTGGAGTTACTGTTTCTTCTCCAGTTACTGGATCAATCTCAATCTCTTCTTCTGCAAAGTGACAAACATCAATTTTGTCCATCTTTACAGCCATAGCTGGAGAAAGAGCGCCCATTCCCAAAATTACTGCAAACATTGCAATTGCAGCGATTGTAAATGTTGTTTTCATTAAACAATCATACTGTCTAGTGATGATATCCTTGATGCTGTATGTACTGAACAAATTTTAAAAAACAAACTGAGAATAAATGAAACAAAAAGATTCTAAATGAAAAAAATGATTCTAATTGAAATCATATTCTAATTGTGGCTTGTTCGTTGACTCTTTCATCTCACTAGAGCCGTTTGATGCTCTTTTGTTGATTCTTGAGAGAACTCTATTTGCAATTTCATTCCCATGCTCTGATCGTAAATGTTTCATCATGCTAGTACGAACTCTTCCAAACCTTTGCTTGTCTGAAATTATTGCATCCTCACATGCAAGTTCAGATAATGCCTGCTTGTCCAAATCAATCTTTCCCGCCTTTCTCGTCACATTACTATAATTTTTTTAAAGAAATATCGTTAGTTGTGCAATTTGACTACAAAAAAAATGTCTTATTTGGAATGTTTTTTACAAATCATATGAATTCCAGGGGCGCCTACTGCTCCCATCATTTTATCTACAATTTGTCCTGACTTGAACATGATAAATGTGGGAATTGATTGCACTGCAAACTTCATTGATATGTTTTGATTACTATCTACATTGACTCGAGCAAATTTCACATTTGGATATGTCTTTGAGAGACTCTCAAATATTGGATGCATTGATTTACAGGGACCACACCATTCTGCCCAAAAATCAACCAGAGTTGGATTCTCAGCAGATATTATTTGATCAAAATTAGAGTCATTCAAATCAATGATTCCAGGCTCAATTTTGACTTCTGGTTTTGGTTTGAGCATCTCTTCCATCTTTTTTTGCATAATTTTTGCAATTTCTGGATCTTCAGACAATGTTCTTAAAAATTCAGTTCTACTAAAAAATCTATGTTGAGGATTGTTTCTGTTCATCTATAGATTTTACTGGAATTGATTCAAATCTTCTAGATTTACAAATTGGGCACTGATCAATATATCTAGTAAAACTAACTGAAGTATATGCAATTCCACATTCTCCACAAATTCTAAGATTTCTACCAAGTTTACCCATTGTTTACTAAAAAAACTATTGTGATTAAAACTTAGCTTTTAATTTATCACCAGAATTGCCACCAAGGCTTTACTGATGGTTTCTCCACAATTGTGCATACTCCATCGATTAGTTTTGTCCCAGTACCACAAATACCAAACTTTTTCTCTTTAACAACTGGCTCTTCTAATCCAACTGCCTGATAGATGGAATCATACTCTGCAAAGTTCTCATCAAACCATTTCTTGTAGGTTGCCTCGTTGTTGTATCTGTCAACATAGCTCTGCGGATCTTTTGTTTCATCAACAAAGGATGCTGGAATAAGTAATGGCTCTTCTAATCCAACTGCCTGATAGATGGAATCATACTCTGCAAAGTTCTCATCAAACCATTTCTTGTAGGTTGCCTCGTTGTTGTATCTGTCAACATAGCTCTGCGGATCTTTTGTTTCATCA